>CAYMWL010000004.1:27824-247975 GCA_964394305.1 uncultured Pirellulaceae bacterium | reverse complement strand
GCGGGCGAAGATCAACGCCGCAGCGCTGGATCGTCAAACGCTGGATCGTCAAACGTCGAATCTTCAAACGCCACAGCAGCCCCTCTCTCCCAGCCACTCGCCGGAGTACCGAAGCGAGGGAGTTTGATCGGCCTGGCTCCCTGCAATCGATCGCGCTGCGCATAATTGGTGAAAGGTTTTGCCAGTTCGCGACCATACCATTGCGGCGAATTCTGGAACGAGGCATTACGACGAAGGTGATTTCCATGAATCGAGGACTGACCGTTTTGCTGGCACTCATTGCGCTGGGCGTGGCAGCCCCCCTGCCCTGCTCTGCCGAAGACTGGCCGCAGTTTCGCGGTGTGTTTCAAGATGGTGTTTCGCCGTCGGCGGCCTTGCCCACGACCTGGAGCGAGAGCGAGAATGTTCTCTGGAAAGCGGAACTCCCCGGTCCCGGCGGCAGCAGTCCCGTAATCGCCGCGGGGAAGGTTTATCTCACCTGTTATTCGGGTTATGGACTGCGCGAAGGCGAGGGGGATCAAGCGGCGCTCGCGCGGCATGTGCTCTGTTTTGATTTGAAGACCGGCAAACAGTTGTGGAGCTTTCCGGCCAAGGCCCTCGTTCCCGAGGAACAGTTTCAAGGCTTTCAAGCGTTGCATGGTTATGCCTCGAGCACGCCGGCTGTCGACAACGATGCGGTGTATGTCTTCTTCGGTAAATCGGGCGTGGGTTGCCTGGATTTGAAAGGGAAACCGCGCTGGGGAAGTAAAGTTGGCGACAAGACACACAGTTGGGGCTCGGCAACATCGCCGGTGCTTTACAAGAACACCGTGATCGTCAATGCGAGCGTCGAAAGTGGTGCGCTGGTCGCGCTCAATAAGAAGAACGGCAGCATCGCCTGGTCGCAACGCGGCGTGCGTGAAGCCTGGAACTCGCCGATTCTGGTGAAGGCACCGGGGAACAAAGTGGAACTCGTCCTCAGCAGCCAAGGCGAGTTGCAAGGCTATGATCCCGAGAACGGTAAGCCGCTGTGGCGAGCGCCGGGCATTCAAGACTACGTCTGCCCGAGTGTGGTCGCGCATGATGGCATTGTGTATGCGATCGGCGCGCGGTCGGGCATGGGTGTCGCGGTGCGAGCCGGCGGGCGCGGTGATGTGCAACCGTTGTGGGAAATGAAGCGGGGCTCGAATGTTTGTTCGCCCGTGTTTCACGAAGGGCATTTGTACTGGACGCACGAAAGTCGCGGCGTGGCGTATTGCGCTGATGCGAAGACGGGCGAGATTGTGTACGAGGAGCGGCTCGAACCGCGGCCCGATACGATCTATGCTTCGCCCGTGCTTGCCGGCGGCAACATCTATTACGTCAGCCGGAACAACGGCACGTATGTGGTCGCCGCGAAGCCGCAGTTTGAACTCATCGCGCACAATCGGCCTCTGGATGGCAGCACTTGCAACGGCAGTCCCGCCGTGGCGGATGGGAAGATGTTGTTGCGTTCGAATGAGGCGTTGTATTGCATCGGCAAACCGTAGTGTAGAGGTTTTTTCGTCCCCATCTTGAAATACGGCGGCATTTCGGCCAATCTTGGCGAATGAAGGGCGACCAAGACCGCGATGTCTTGCGGCCCACCCGGTGGAATGTGGTAGAATTGGGGTTGTTGGCTGCTGACTTCAACGCAGCGTCAACCGATTCGAAAAGGCCTGCATTTGGGTGCCTGACTCTGTTTTGGCTCGCTCGAGCTAAACGGGGCGACACTTCCCGGCGTTCTTTGTGAAGGGAAGGAGATTGTCATGCCACTGTTTGAAATTGAGACGGACGCACACATCATCATCACTTGGGCTGCCGACGAGAGTTCCGCAGGGAACGTCGTCCGCGAGGCCTACCCAGGTGATAAGGTCATCCGCATGACCAAGCGGCCTCGCGACACTTGGGTGATCAGCAAGGGCGCCCTCGGCCTGTCGGCGAAAAAAGTCGACGTCTGTGCGACCGCCCGCGATTGCCTTAGCAAGAGTTCGGGCGACAAGGTGCATGCCATTCGGCTGTACATGCACGAAACGGGCACCGATCTGGAACATGCTCGCAAGGTGATTGAGTCGAACATGGTGATGGGTTGGTAGTCGCAACGCTTTAACGGTCGGCTGCGATTGAAATCATCAGGGGGCAGGACTCGGTGCGATACTGCACGGAATCCCGTCCCCTGACTCCTGACCCCTCTCTCTTGCTAGCGATCCAAACTTGGCAAACTCTGCGGGACGCGTGATCTTTCCGCTTATTTCCACCCCTGCCGGTAAGTCGCAAAACTCTCGATTGTTCTTCAGCGACCGTCGAAAACGGGTGTATGGGTTCCCGGGCCTATTGCGATAGTGCTGTCAAAGCCTACCTCCCATGGCCGAACCCGCCCTACCCGTAATTGTTCTAATCCTGCCGTTTCGAAATCTGCGGATTCGCAGCAACCCTGTGCTTGCTGCGAGGATGCGGATTAGCTGCGCCAACCCTGCGTTTGGCAAAGGAGTGCCTCATGAAAGTCACCTCACCTTGGCGGCATTTTGCGCTGCCTATCTGCCTGGTCGCTGGTTCAAGCTGGCTGCCGCTGTCGGCCGTCGAGCCCGTGTTTGTGCCGGTTCCTGTTCCAGCAGCAGAACCACAAGCAGTCGAAGCTGCCGTTACCGATGCGGAACCGCCCGCAGCTGAACCCGCGGCTGCCGAACCAGCTGCTGCCCCCGAGCCGCTGCAAGCCGTGGAACTAGCGCCGCCATTGGCCGCGCCGCCGTCCACCTCGAGCCGCTTGTCGAAGGTGCGGATCACCGACGAAACGCCGGTCGAAGAACCGAAACAAGAAGCTGCGACCGGAGCGAAAGCTTCGGATGTGGTTACGGAACTCGTCAAAGAGCGTTATCCCAGCGGCGCGATCAAGGTTGAGCGCGAAGTCGCTCAGGACCGCGAAGGAAACTTCGTGTTGCACGGCGTGTATCGCCAGTTTGACGAACGCGGCGCGCTGATTTGCGAAGGTGCGCACGAACAAGGTCAACCGGTCGGCGTGTGGAAGCGTTATTACGCGGCGAACCATGCACCGCTGTTTGCCACTTCGCCGTACAAGGATTTTGCCGGTCCATTCACCAGCCAGGCGAGCTTCGTCGATGGCCAGATCGATGGTAAGTGGACGATCAGCGATGCCAAGCAGCGGAAGATCAGCGAGATCGATTTCGTCGCCGGTCAACGCCACGGCAAGGCTGCCTGGTTCTATCCGAACGGCACGTTGCTTTCGCAAGCGACCTACGATCGTGGCCGCGTGCATGGCGACGTGATGAAGTGGGGCCCCGATGCTTCGCTGCTCGGCAAGGAGTCGTATACGCACGGCCGCAAGCTCGCGCCGAAGGTGGAATACTACGACGCCGAGCACAAGCGTTCGGAGATCCACTACCTACATGCTCCGATGGTGGTGAAGACGCCCGACAACTTCCATGCGGCGACGCTGGCGACGTTTGAACAACGTGGCCAGGACGAAAAATTCGGTTCGTTCCGCGTCTGGCACGCCAACGGCCAACTCGCTCGCCAGGGCGAATTCCGCTACAACCTGCCCGTCGGCAAGGCCACCTGGTACTACGCCAATGGTCAAAAGCAGATGGAAGGCACTTATGTCGACGGCAAACAAGAAGGCACTTGGACCTGGTGGCACCAGAACGGCATCAAGCAGATTGCTGGTGACTATCGCGACGGCGTCGCCGTCGGCAAATGGCAATGGTGGAAGGAAGATGGCAAGATCGCGCAGAAATCAAACATGACGTCTGCCAAGGTTGCCAACATCCCCGCTCCGCTGCCCGATGCCGAAGAGGGCACGAGCCGCCGGTAAGCGGAGTGTGGAGCATTAGCCACCATCCTCGATCGCCATCCGTCCCCGCCGAAGCAAGACCCACGATCACTCGTGGGTCTTGGCGTTTCTGGCGTGTAATTTTCCCGCTTCGCTGCCTAGTTCTTTTTCTTCACCGGCAGCACCGAGACATCGATCGAGTCGATAAACAACGCCGCTCCGGGCGTGTCGTCGCCCGTCGCGCGTTCGACGAGCAGGTTGAGCGTCGTTTGCAAAACCGCGCCTTTGGCAACATGCCGTTCGATCGTGATTTGAAAGTCGTCCGACTTGTCTCGTTTTAGTTTACCTGCAAAGCCTAGTTCTTCCGCCAGCTTTTGAGCCTTCTTCACCAGGCTCTCGTCCCGTTTGATCGCTCCCTTTTGCGCAGTGGCGATGGCTTTTTGGAAATCAACATTCGTCGCTTCACCGCCGGAGTGGATCAACAACGAAGCGCTACTCGCTCCTTGAGTGCTGATGAATCCGCGGATCGTTTGCACGATGCAGACTTCGCCGTCACTTTCGGGAGTAAAGACATACGAGAACTGTTTGCTGCGGACGCTGGGTGGCGTGCCGCGCCCAATCTCGGTGTCGATCACCAGGTTGTCGAACAGCAACGTGCAGACCTGTCGATCTTCGCTGAAGGCCCGCGCGAACTGGACCGCATCCGTCGGGATAACCTTCTTCAAGGTCGGCTCTGCCGCGCTGAGCGAACTTACGAACAGCACTGCTGCACACGCGAAACAAGGGATCCGAAGCATGTCAGGCTCCAAGAAAAATAGGGAGAAAGTGGGGGCGAGCGAAATTGTGACAGCCTCGCAAGTGTTGACAATCACTCATGACAAAGGATGTCAGTGAGTAAATCATCTGCAGCCGCTATTCCTCGCTACCCGGACCGCGTCTAATTGGCGCAGAAGGATCACTACTGGATTCACGCCATGACTTCTCCCGACAAGACCAAATTCAGCGACCGACTCGCCATCTGCCTGCAATGGCGCTGGCGTGGCATGACCATGGCCGGCATTCTCGTTGCTGTCTTTGTCGGCGTCGCGCTCGGGCAGGCGGCGTACACCTTTCGCTACGCGGAAGGGCTCTCGTATCTCAGTCCCGATCCCAAAGCGTGCATCAACTGCCACATCATGCAGCCGCAGTACGATGGCTGGCAAAAGGGAAGTCATCACAACGTCGCCAAGTGCGTCGATTGCCATTTGCCGCATGACCTGATCGGCAAGTATTACACCAAAGCCGAGAACGGCTTCTGGCATTCGAAGGGTTTCACGCTGCAAGATTTTCACGAGCCGATCGAAATGCGGCCGGTCAGCCGTCGCATCTTGCATCATGCTTGTTTACACTGCCACGCCGACTTTGTGCATGATGTTTTGAGCGTCCCCTACGAACAGGGCGAACTGGAGTGCACACATTGCCATCGCACCGTGGGGCATGGCGATTCGGTCGGTGTTGGCCGCTACGATCCTGTCTCCATTGAATTAGAAAAAACGTGGGGCCCGAAATGAATCGCCTGCGAGGTTACTGGGGTTATCTGCTCATCGCCTTGGCCTCGGCTGCGGTCGCTGTTCTCGCCACCGCGTTGCTGGTGAATATCTTTGAGCGAAAAGACGAAGCCCGCAAACCGTTCATCCGACTCGTGGAAGTCCAGGAAGACGACACCGACCCGGCGAAGTGGGGCACCAATTGGCCGAAGCAATTCGATTCGTACAAACTCACCGCGCTCGGCACGCGCACTCGCTTCGGCGGACACGGCGGCAGCGAAGCGCTGCCCGAAGAAAAAATCAAACGCGATCCTTGGCTCAAGCGGATGTTCGAAGGCTATGCGTTTTCGATCGACTATCGCGACCGCCGCGGCCATGCTTACATGCTTGAAGATCAAGAGGCCACAAAGCGGCTCACCAAGCCGCAGTCTGGCTCGTGTATGCACTGCCACGCGTCGATCATGCCCGTCTATCGCAAGCTGGGTGACGGCGATGCGATGGCTGGCTTTGAGAAAACACACAAGATGACCTATCAAGAGCTCGATAAGATGGTGCATGACATGGGGCATGCGCATCCAGTCTCCTGCGTCGACTGCCACGATCCCGACACGATGGCCCTCCGCGTCACGCGGCCTGGCTTCATCAAAGGCATTCAAGCCCTCGCTAAGAGCGACGAACCAACGCCGCATTTGCCTTCGGTCGAACGTTGGCGAAAAACGGATCGCAAGGAAGAATACGATCCCAACAAAAACGCCGCCCGCACCGAAATGCGTTCGTTCGTCTGTGGCCAATGCCACGTCGAATACTATTGCTCCACCAAAATGCCGCTCGAATTTCCCTGGAGCAAAGGGCTGAAGGTGGAACAAATCGAACAGCACTGGAACGAAACCAAGTTCCCTGGCAGCGAGCAGTTCTACGACTACGAACACAAGGAAACCGGCGCCAAGATCCTCAAAGCGCAACATCCCGAGTTCGAACTCTGGAGCCAAGGGATCCACGCCCGCTCCGGCGTCTCGTGCGCCGATTGCCATATGCCGTATCAACGCGACGGTGCGACCAAAGTCTCCGACCACTGGGTCCGCAGCCCGCTGCTGAACATCAACCGCGCCTGCCAGACCTGTCATCACTTCCCCGAAGAAGAGATCAAGTCCCGCGTCGATGCCATCCAGCAGCGCAACTTCGACCTGATGCAACGCGCCGGCGCCGCGCTCATGGATCAACTCGACTCCATCGCCGCCGCCAAGAAAAACGGCGCGACCGCTGAACAGCTAAAACCCGCCCTCGACCTGCAACGCCAGGCCCAGTGGCGACTCGACTTCATCGCGGCAGAGAACTCGATGGGATTTCACGCGCCGCAAGAAGCCGCACGGATTTTGGGTGAAGCAGTGGATTTGGCACGACAGGGGCAGATTGCGGCATTGAGGGCCGTTGATCCGGCACCCAAGGCGGAGGAATAAAGGCTTGCGCAAGTAGCGAATCTGGGGGCATGTTGACACTACGCGTACGTCTCTCGCTTGCCACGTTTTTACTCATCGCAGCCGTTCTTGGCTCGGGAACTGGCTTGGCCATGCGCTGGCGGAATGAATGGCAGCGAACGGAACCGCACCGCGTTTTAGAAGCAGAACTATCGCGTCTTCATCTGAAGTCGCTGGACGAGCAAGAAGGCACGCTTAAGCTACTCACCTTTGGAGTCAATACCAGTCCGAATTTCACCAACGCCGAAAGGAAACATTGGTCAAAGCGGCTTAAGGACGCGCAATTAGGTTTGGGTACCAAGCTGATGCAGGAACTCTCCGAAATGCGGCGAGGATGTTATCCGCACAGGTAACCCGCCGCGTGAGCATGATCGTCATGCCTTTCGTCGTCGTTTATTGCCCAAGCACTCCGGCCGAGGCGCAGCGCGGCACTTTCTTGCTGACGCGGCGGGTTGCCTGCGCGGTGGCTTACCTAAATCGAGTGCTACTTCTTCCCCGGCAAAATCACCAACCCCTTCACACCCAGGTCAATTCGAAACAGTCCCCCCTCCCCTGCTTCCGGGCCGATGCCGCCGGTGATGAAGAGTTGGTCCATGTTCGGGCCGCTGAAGGCGACGTTGCTGGTGGTCACGTTGCCGCCGTCGAATTGGCGGAGCAATTTGCCTTCGGGACTGAGCACCTGCACTTGCTTCATGCCGTAGTGGGCGACGTACAAGTTGCCGGCCGCGTCGAGGCACATGCCGTCGGGTTGGTTGTCGATCTGCGGCGTTCCTTCTTTCTTGCGAGGCAGATCGGCGAACAGTTTTCGTTTGGAAAGTTTGCCGGGACCGAGCACGTCGTAGATGTGAACGCAGTTCTTCTGGCTCTCGGCGAGATACAGCTTCTTCCCATCGGGCGTGAGGACGATTCCGTTCGGAAAGGCCAGGCCGTCGTCGAGCAGCATGGTCTTGCCGCTCTTGTCGACGTAGTGAATCGTGCCGATCAGTTTGTCGAGGCTGCTGCCCCCGGGATCGCTGAAATAAAAGCCGCCGTTCGCCGTATCAAGCGTCAAGTCATTCGGCCCGCGCAGCGGTTTGCCGTCGCATTCCTTCGAAGCATGCTGCAGCAGTTTGCCGTCTGCAGCCAAATGCAACACCGCATGTTGGCTCGCATCGCACACCAGGTGCGTCCCGTCCGCGAGGACCTTGTGACCATTCGGCGCACCTGTCTTCGCCCAGGCTTGATGCTTGCCGTCGAGCGTGAACTGCGTGATCGTGTCGCCCCAACTGATGTAGCCCTTGCCGTCGTGGTCGAAGACGACTCCTTCGCAGTACTTAGGGACTTTGAACATCTCGACCGTCTTGGTCTTCGCCGCCTCCGGCAGTTCTTGAGCCCATGTAACAGAGGTGAGCCACAGAGTGAGTGCGAACCAACGAGCGAAAACCTGGCGAGACATAGTGCAACGACCTCCGCGAACAAAGATCAAGGATAACCGGGCTCGATTCTAGGGACTCGCGCCGTGAGAAGCAACGAATTCGAGCCTGCTACCGTCGACTGCTAATGCCCTTGGAGGTCATTTTGCAGGACCAGCTTTCCATCGTGTTTGTTGTGAAAGCCCCCCCTCTACAGCAGCTCGCCCCGCGCCGTTCTCGGGAAATACTACAAAAGTGAGCCGGAAAACGGCTGGGTTTCACAACACGTACCCTGTTTTGCGCACCGGAAAAATCGACGCCATTAGTCAGTCCTGGCTTGACCAGTCGCCGAGGCCGAGATCTGCGGTAGCAAGCAATTCACAAGAACGTACTGTGAACATCTGGCCGACTACGGCAGATGTACTTGTTGAATTTCAACCAAAATGCCAACGAGCAAGCGCAGGGTATTTCTTGATAATTAGTATACAAAAGATCATTTGTCAGGTCAAGGGGTAGCGCGAAAAGCTCCTCCGGGCGATGCCCTATGATGATGCGATCCCTATTTTCTCAAACCCAAGAAAACAAAGCCATGCCCGAACTCATCCTCGCCAGCACTTCGCGCTACCGGCGCGAACTTCTCCAGCGATTGCGCATTCCGTTTCAATGTGTCGCGCCGAATGTCGACGAAGCACCGCTGCGTGCTAGTTACGGTCCGATCCCAGCGCAAACGCTCGCCGGTCGACTGGCAGAAGCGAAGGCCGAAGAGGTCAGGGCACGATTTCCTGCGGCCGTTGTCATTGGTAGCGATCAGGTTTGCGTCTGCCAGGGGCAGATCTTCAGCAAACCGGGAACCGTCAAGCGAGCGGTCGAACAGTTGAGATTGCTCGCGGGGAAGAAGCACGAGTTGTTTACCGCGATCTGTGTGCAGCATCCAAGCGAAACGACCCTCACCTGGGACTGCACCGAACTCAAAATGCGAGCGCTCACGATTCGAGAAATCAACCGTTACGTTGCCGCCGATCGACCACTCGACTGTGCCGGCAGTTACAAGCTGGAAAGCCTTGGAATCAGCCTCTTCGAGTCGATTCAATCCAGCGACCATACAGCAATTACTGGGCTGCCGCTCATGCAATTGGCCGGGATTCTGCGCAGGTACCGGTTTCGAATTCCCTAGCCGCAACTCTGCTGTCGAAGTTTTTTGTTGCTGTAAGTTGTTGTTTAGATTTAGGTTGCGTATTCATCGCGAGGAATTGCCCTTGCCCACTTAACGCTGTTAGGTAATATAACAGCGTTAAGTGAGCTTGTCGCATTCACGCCAACCTTCCCATGACCAACACGCTGGACCGCAGAACGTTGCAGAAGCAGGAGACGCGTGAGCGAATGCTCGAAGCGTGCCGCGAGCTCTTGCTTAGCGAGGGTTTTCACGGCCTGACCATGCGAAAGTTGGCCGCCAAAATCGGGTACTCCGCGACTGCCATCTATTTTCACTTTCCGGACAAAGAAGCACTCCTCGGCGAGCTGGTCGAGCGCGAATTCATTAAATTCCGCCGCGGCTTTGACCAAGCGGGTCAGCCCGGTTCCGATCCCATTGAGCGGTTGCGTCGCATGGGCATGATCTACGTTGATTTCGGGCTCGAGCAGCCCGCGGCGTACAAGTTCCTGTTCATGAATACGCAGATCGAGCAATTTCCCAAGATCGGGCTGATCGAACACGGCAACCCCGCGCAAGACTGCTATGCCTATCTGCGAGCGACGGTTGTGGAAGGACTCGCCGCAGGCAGATTTCGGCCCGAGCTGAACGACCCCGATCAAATCGCCCAGCTGTTTTTCAGCAGCACGCATGGCGTGGTCTCGTTGCATCTCGCTCGCGGCAAAGATCCGTGGGTGCCGTGGAAGCCGGTACAGGACACCGCGCGCGAAATGATCGATGCCCTCATTCGTGGAATCACCGTTAGCAGTCCTCTCCCCTGCCCTCCCCTGCCCACTCCCGCGAGCACGGAGAGCCTGCCATGACTTGGATTGCGTTGCGGATGTTGATGGGAGATCGGGCCAAGTACTTCGGTCTGATCTTTGGCGTTGCGTTTGCCACGCTGCTGATGTCGCAGCAGGTGAGCATTTTTATGGGAATCATTCGACGCACGGCGAGCCAGATCAGCGATGTGCGCGACTGCAGCATCTGGGTGATGGACGAAAAGGCCCGCTACATCGACGAAGTGCCGGCGCTGCCGGATACCGATGTATATCGCGTCCGCGGCGTCGAAGGCGTGGAGTGGGCCGTTCGTTTGTATTACGGACAGAATCGCGCTCGGCTCGAAGACGGTAACTTTCGCAACTTGCTGCTCTACGGCGTCGACGACGAGACGATGGTCGCCGCGCCGCAGCAGATGGTGGTCGGCAAGCTCGATGATCTGCGTCAGCCCGATGCGGTGATCATCGACAAGGCCGGCTACGAATATATGTGGCCCGGCGAACCCTACAAGATCGGCCGCACGTTTGAACTGAACGACAAGCGCGCGGTGCTGGTTGGTGTCTGCAAAGCCTCGCCGCCGTTCGTGACGTTGCCGGTGCTTTATTCGCGCTACAGCCAGGCTGTACAGTTTGTGCCGCATCGCCGCAACCTGATGAGCTTCGTCCTGGCACAACACCAGCCCGATCAGAATCCGGAAGAAGTCTGCAAACGAATCGAAGCGCAGACCGGATTGATGGCGCTGACGCAGGATCAGTTCTTCTGGAAGACCGTCTATTACTTCCTGGGCTCGACGGGCATTCCGGTCAACTTCGGCATCACGATCACGCTTGGCTTCATCGTCGGTGCTGCGATCACGGGGCAGACGTTCTATCTGTTCACGATTGAAAACTTGAAGCAGTTCGGCGCGCTCAAGGCGATGGGCGTCAGCAACTTTCGGTTGATCGGCATGATTCTGTTGCAAGCGATTGTCGTTGGCTTATTGGGTTACGGCATTGGCATTGGTTTGACGGCGGCATTTTTTGTCTCGACCAGCGGCATTACGCATCTCGCCGGCTTGAGTCTCACGCCGCTCGCGGCAGGCGGCTGCGGTGTGGCGGTGTTGCTCATTATTGTGCTGACGAGTTTGGTAGCCATGACCAAGGTGCTGGTGCTGGAACCAGCCGTGGTGTTCCGAGGGTAGCATGAGCAGCGCACAAAACATCGCCGTTCATTGCCGCCGCGTGACGAAGGAATTCGGCACCGGTGACACTCGCGTGTTCGCGCTGCGGGGCGTCGATCTGCAGGTGAATTATGGCGAGATGACGCTGCTCGTGGGACCTTCGGGTTGCGGCAAAACGACGCTCATTTCGATCATTGCCGGCTTGTTGAATCCCTCTGCGGGCGATGTCAGTTTGCTCGGCGAAGAATTGAAAACCTTGCGCGGCGGTCGGCTGGTGAATTTCCGCGCGAAGAACATCGGCTTTGTTTTTCAGCAATACAACTTGCTCCCCGCGCTGAGCGCTGCGGAGAACGCTGCCGTGCCGCTGATCATCAACGGCGAGTTTCGGCACAAAGCGATCAGGCGGGCGAATGAAGTATTGGAACAAGTGGGCCTCGGCAGCCGCGCGAGCGCGCTGCCTTCGCAACTTTCCGGTGGTCAGCAGCAGCGTGTGGCAATTGCACGGGCTTTGATTCATCAGCCACGGTTGCTCGTGTGCGATGAGCCGACGGCAGCGCTCGATGCTCAGTCGGGGCAAACAGTGATGCAACTCATCACGCGGGTTGCGGTTCAGCCTGATCGCGCGGTCGTCGTTGTGACTCACGACAGTCGGGTGTATCGCTACGGCGATCGGATTGTGCAGATGGTCGACGGGCGAGTGGAGAAGATTGAAGTTGGCAAACAAACCGAAGGTCGGCTCGAAACGGCCGGCGTGAGTGGATAGGAGTTTTCGATGCTGCGTAAAGTCATTCTGATCATCGTGCCCGTCGTGGCCCTTTCGATGCTCGTTTTCGGCGTGCTGCACATTTTGAATGCCGAGCAAGAACTACCGAAGACACAGCCGCCGACCACGCCGGCTAAAAATCCCTACGGCCAATCGATTGCGGCCTCGGGGCTCGTTGAGCCGCAGTCGGAAAACATCGCGATCGGTTCGCCGTTGTCCGGCGTAGTGCTCGAGGTTTTTGTGCCCGCCGATAAAGTGGGGCAGCAAGTGACCAAAGGGACGCCGCTGTTTCGCGTCGACGATCGGCAGCTCAAAGCGCAACTCGCCTGGCAGCAGGCCAGCCTGCAAGCGGCGAAAGCTCAGCTTGCCAAATTAGCCGCGATGCCGCGGAAAGAATTGCTGCCGCCGGTTGAAGCGCGGTTGCGGGCTGCGGAGGCCAAAGCGCGGTTGTGGTTGGACCAGGCAAATCGCTCGCAGAAATTGCTTGCCGTGAAAGCCGTGCAAGAAGAAGACTACAACACCAAGCACAGCACCTATGAAGAGGCGCAAGCTCAAGCGGCGACCGTTGCCGCGGAACTCGCCGAACTGAAAGCCGGGGCCTGGGAGCCTGATAAGCAAATCGCGCAGGCTGCCATCGATCAAGCGCAGGCGCAGCTGGAAGTGACGCAAACCGAGATCGATCGCTGCCTGGTGCGCGCGCCAGTTGATGGTCAGATTTTGCAAGTCAGCGTCCGGCCGGGCGAGTTTGTTTCGGCGCCGCCGAACAAAGAGCTGATTGTCATTGGCGATCTGCAGCGGCTGCGCGTCCGTGTCGAAATCGACGAACAAGACATTCCGCGGTTCACCACCGGCATGCCGGCCAAAGCGTACGCTCGTGGCAACAACACAAAGCCGATTCCTTTGAACTTTGTTCGCGTCGAACCCTACGTGGTTCCGAAACGCTCACTTACCGGGGACAACACCGAGCGAGTTGACACGCGGGTGCTGCAAGTGATTTATGAAATCGGGGCGGCCGATCAACTGCTGTTCGTCGGCCAGCAGATGGATATTTTTCTCGATGCGGCAGCGGATGATCAACCAGCAGTCAAGCCACTGGTGAAATCGGTCGGCATGTGAGTTGCGTAATCGGCATGTGAGTTGCATAAAGTGCGGCTGAGTTTCGCTGTCAAAACCGTCGGCACGGACGCAACATGAGCCAACCAAACATTCCGGACATTGCCGTTGACCAATTGCAAGTCCTCTGGAACCCCAAAGCCGGTCCGCGGGAACGAAATGCTGCTGCGCTGGAGCAGATTCAGAATGAGCATGGCGATCAGGTGCAGGTGCACGTTACGGAATCGGAAGAGCACTGTGCACAATTGACCCAGCAACTGATTGAACGCGGCGCGCGGCGCATTGCCGCGGCCGGCGGCGACGGCGTGATTAACGTCGTCGCGGACGCAATTTTGCGCACGGGCAAGAAAGACGTGGCGTTGGCGGTGCTCCCTTCGGGCACGGGTAACGATTTAGCGCGCTCGCTCGGTTTGCCGCTGTCGGCTGTTGAATCCATACCGTATGCAATCGAGAGCCCCCCTGCCCTGCTTGATGTTTTTGAACTGAAAGGCTCGCCAGGACTTTGGCGATTCGGCGTCAACATGCTGGCCGGCGGCAACACCGGCGAATATACCAAGCAGCTGACCGACGAAATGAAGCAGCAATGGGGAGCGTTCTGCTTCCTGCGCGGCGCGATCGAAGTGCTGCAGAACTTGGAAGTGTTTCCGCTCGAGGTGCAATTCGACGACGAACCGCCGCAGCAATTGAATGCGCTGAACCTGTTCGTCGCCAACGGTCGCTGCGCTGGCGCGGGATTGTCTGTGGCGCAGAATGCCCAACTCGACGATGGCTGGCTCGATGCGGTGGTGGTGCTCGATGGCACCGGCGTACAGCTCGCGCAGTTGGCGCTCACGTATGTCGTGGGTGATCCCCACGAACATGATTTGATTCTGGCCAAGCGCGCGCGACGAATTGTCGTGCGGAGCGAACAGCCGATGGCTTGGGCGGTCGACGGCCAGGAGTTTAGCGCGAACGAGTTAACGGTTACGATTCATCCTGCCCGGTTGCCAGTGATTCTGGGGCCGACAAAGCCAGCCATTGCCGTGCCACCCCAACCCGACTAGTCAAATTCGCTAATGCCTGCCACTTACGAACGATCTGCAACGGAAATTGCCGAGCAATTCAATGTTGATCCTGCGCGCGGCCTGGATGAGGCAGAAGTGGCCCGCCGTCGCGAGGAACATGGCTGGAATGAGTTGGCCGAAAAACAGCCGCGGCCAGCCTGGTTGCGGTTTCTGCTGCACTTCACCGACTTGATGGTGTTGCTCCTCATCGGTGCGGCGATTCTTTCGATCATCTTGCAGGAATGGACTGACGCGATTGCGATCATCGCGATTGTGATTCTAAACGGCGTGATCAGTTTTGTGCAGGAAGAGCGGGCCGGCCAGGCCCTCGCTGCGTTACGAAAGCTCTCGCAACCGCAAGCCAAAGTCCTGCGTAAGGGCCAACTGCAAACCGTTCCTGCCCGCGATCTCGTGCCCGGCGATTGCCTTGAATTGGAAGCGGGCGATCAAGTCCCTGCCGACGTGCGGTTGCTTCGCTCGAGCAGTTTGCAATTGAACGAATCGGCGCTCACCGGCGAGTCGACTCCCGTCGATAAAGATGCCAAGAAAATATTCCCCGCCGAAGCGCCGCTTGGCGATCGGGCGAATCAGGCTTATCTCGGCACGGTCGTGACGGCGGGGCATGCTACCGCGCTGGTCGTGGCCACTGCGATGCACACCGAACTCGGCAAGATCGCCGGGTTGCTGGATCAACATCAGGAAGAAGCGACGCCGCTGCAAAAGCGGCTGGATGCGCTGACGAAAATTCTGGTTGTCGCCTGTCTCGTAGCGATTGCCGTCATCTTTGCCCTGCAATTGTGGCGCAAGCCCGACGATTGGACCGAGACGCTGTTGCTCGCGGTCAGCCTCGGCGTGGCCGCGGTGCCGGAAGGCTTGCCGGCTGTCGTGACGATTGCGCTGGCGCTCGGCTTGCAACGCATGGTGAAGCGCAACGCCATCGTGCGCAAACTGGCCAGCGTGGAAACCCTCGGCAGCGTGACGGTTGTTTGTTCCGATAAGACCGGCACGCTGACACGCAATGAAATGACCGTGCGGCGAATTGTGGTTGCCGGTGAACAGTTCGCGGTCAGCGGGACCGGTTATCAACCCCAAGGCGATTTCCGCCAGGCGGGCGATACCTTTGAAGTCAACGAATCGCTGAGCGAAAATGTGGATCCGCAGCAACACGCCAACCTGATGTCTGCGCTGCAAATTGGCGCCTGGTGTAACGCCGCGCAGCTGCAAGAGAAGGAGGGGCAGTGGCTGGTGGTCGGCGATCCGACGGAAGGGGCGCTGCTGGTTGCGGCGAGCAAGGCTGGGATCGATTTGACGCGCGATGCAGAGCGGATTGTCAATGAAGCGCCGTTCGATTCGGAACGGAAGCGAATGTCGGTCGTCGTTCGCGACCAGGACAAACACCACGTGTTTGCCAAGGGGGCGCCGGAATCGATTCTGTCGCGGTGCACGCATGTTCTCAAAGATCAACCGCAGCCTTTCACGGAGGAAGAACGCAAAAAACTGCTCGAGCTGAACGCGGGACTCGCTGCGCAAGCGTTGCGCGTGCTGGCCGTCGCGCGGCGCGATGCGCACGACAAAGATCATTCGGCCTCGGCAGAGGAACTCGAGAAAAATCTCACGCTGGTGGCCTTCGTTGGCATGATTGATCCGCCGCGGGACGAAGTGAAACTCGCGGTGAAAACCGGCCGGACCGCCGGCATTCGGCCGCTGATGATCACGGGCGATCATCCCCTCACGGCCCTTGCAATTGCCAAAGAACTGGGGATGGCAGATGACAACTCCATCGCCGTTACGGGACAGGATCTCGACAAACTGGACGACAAAGCGCTCGCAGAAAAACTGCCAAAAATCGCCGTCTTTGCTCGGGTATCGGCCGAACACAAACAGCGAATTGTGAAGGCTCTTAAGCAGACCGGCGAAGTCGTGGCGATGACCGGTGACGGCGTGAACGATGCGCCGGCGATCCAGGCCGCTCACATTGGCATTGCGATGGGCATCACCGGCACGGATGTGACCAAAGGTGCATCCGATATGGTCCTGGCCGATGACAACTTCGCCACGATCATTGCCGCCGTCGAAGAAGGCCGCTGCATCTATAACAATATCGAAAAGGTGCTCGCCTATTTGCTGTCGTGCAATCTGGGCGAACTGGCGCTGATGTTCATTGCCATTCTGTTCGGCTTTCCCGCGCCGCTCATCGCGATTCATTTGCTGTGGATCAATCTGGTCACCGATGGCTTGCCCGCACTGGCGCTCACGCTCGAGCCGCCGGAGCCCGGCATCATGAAGCGGCCGCCGCGCGGACTGAAGGAACCGGTGCTGTCGATGAACCGCGTCTTTACGATCGTGTCGCAAGGTTTGCTGGAAGCGACCGTCACGCTGACGGGGTTCCTGACAATCCTGTGGACGAATCCCGATGGCCTGGCTGAGAAAGACCTGCTCGAACAAGCTCAGGGGACGGCCTTCTGCGTGTTGGTCTTTTCCGAAATCCTCCGCAGCTTGAGTGCCCGCAGCATGCATTTGAATTTTTGGCGCGTGGGTGCGTTGCGCAATCCGTATTTGCTCGGTGCCGCAGCCATTTCGGCTTTGCTGCAGATCGGTGCGGTGCTCACACCGGGTGTGCGCGACATCTTCCATGTGGGCGGCTTGTCGATGTACAGTTGGTTGCTGATTGTCGGGCTCGCGTTTGTGCCGGTCTCGGTGATCGAATTGCTCTTCAAGCGTGCTCCCTGGTTGAAAGCTGAGTAAATGCCTGCTGCGAATGCTCGATCCGTTGCCGTTCACCTGCTGCCCGATCTAGTCGAACCACAGCAACTCGCTGGCAAGGCAGCCGTCGTGATTGACGTGCTGCGCGCAACCACGACCGTCGTCACTGCGCTCGCTAGTGGCGCTCGCGAAGTGCTTCCTTGCTTAGAGATTGCCGATGCTCGTACAAAAGCAACGCAAACCGAGAGTCCAATTCTCGGCGGCGAACGGGGCGGCCTGCGCATCGAAGGTTTTCAACTGGGCAACTCGCCGGCGGAATACGACGAACGGACGGTCCGTGGCCGGACTGTCATCTTCACCACCACGAACGGCACCCGCGCGATGATGCGCTGCAAACTGGCCAAGCGCGTGCTGATCGCGGGCTTTGTGAATCTGTCGGCCATTTGTCGGGAGCTGACGAGTGAGCGGGAAATTGAGATCGTCTGCGCCGGCACCGATGGCCATGTGACTCGCGAGGATACACTACTGGCCGGAGCCATTGTCGACGAACTCTCGCGCTTGAACGATCTGCCGCTGCAGACCAACGATCAGGCCGACATCGCCGCCGACGCCTGGCGTTCTGCCGTTGGTCAAATGACCGGTTCGTCGCTCCTCGGCCAGGCCCTGCGTGCTTCGCGCGGCGGCCGCAACTTGATCGAGATCGGCCACGAGAACGACATCGACCTCGCGGCAGAGATGGACAGGTTTGATTTGGTGGCGGAGCTAGATTTGCAGACCTGGCGGATCACAGCGAAGTAACTACCTTGCCAAAGCAGCGTTCCGCTCGCTGACTTGCTCATTCAACGTCCACAGATCATACAGCCAGCCGATTCCAAACAATCCGCCGGAAAACATCCAAATCAACGCGGTCAGCCACTTCCCCATGTAAAAGCGGTGCACGCCAAAGACGCCGAGAAAAACCAGTAACAGCCAGGCCACGTTGTAGTCGAGCGGCCCTTCGGTGTATTTGTTGTCGGCCTGGCGATCCATCGACGGGATCAAAAACAAGTCGATGACCCAACCAACGAGCAGCAGTCCCAAGGTAAAGAACCAAATCGTGCCGGTGATTCGCTTGCCGTAGTAAAAACGGTGCATGCCGAGAAAGCCGAACAGCCAGCAGAGGTAGCCCACGGCAATCGAGTGCGTATTGTTGGGACCGATGTAGATCGGGGCGGACTTGGTGGGAAGTTGGCTCATTTTTTGTGGCGTTGCTCGGTGATTGGCGACGGTGAACAATGCGGATGCCAGATAAGTGATTCGCTGCGACGGTGACGATATTGTATTCGTTAGACTAATAGGATGAATGCCGAAAATGAAGGGCGAAAGACAACCGCACGACCGCACTGCTGCATCCTCACGATCGCATGGATCCTAGGCTTTGGCTGTGGAGTTGCGGGCTTGCAGATGCTGCAAAATTGCTTTTTTCCATTGCCGCAGCCGATGCCGGAAGAACTGCGTATGGATATGGAGCATATGTTCGCGATGTTGTTCGTCTTCTTCTGCTGTGGTTTTCTTGGCGTGTGGTTCACGTGGCGGATTTGGAAATATCTGTAGGGTTTTGCCGAGTGAAACGCATGACCAATCGCCTCAGCCTCGCTGCCCTGCTAATGCTCTGCACCGCAGCGCCGGCGTGGGTATATTTCACCTTTGTTATTGCCCAAAGTCCCGGCTTCGGCCCGTTAGCCTATGCGATTGTTCCGATCTTGCTTACCGCCGCGACAATCGCCATTTACACGTTGACCAATCGCACCTGGTTCGGTCTAGCGTTGGCTTCGCTCTTATCGGTCATCGTGCTGTTTGGCTCGCTGATGCTCATCGCGGTTTGGTCGGGCCACGTTTCATAGGTCGGCGACAACAAAGCAAGAGCGGGACGTTCGCTGCGAGCGTCAAACTTTTGACGCCAAACCTGCGGCTATGCTAAAATTGTCGTATTCACCCGAAAGCGAGTCAGCTATGCCCGATGCGCAACAAGAACTGGAAGGCTTTTATCAATTCGCGAGCCGCCAGATTGTGTTGGGGCCCGGCAATCGAACTCTCTCCGATTTGTTCGAAGAATGGCGCAATCAGCAAGTCTTGCCGCAAGATGTTCGCGATAATGCGCTAGCTGTGAAGGCGGCTTTGCGAGATATCGAGCGGGGTGAAAAAGGGCGCCCGTTCGCAGAATTTGCCCGCGAATTTTGTGGGCGCAAAAATTTTACGGATGACGAATGACATTGCGCCTGACTATTTTTCCGCGGGCAGAGCAGGATGCGGAGAAAATTGTCGATTGGATCGGAGAGCGCTCGCTGCGAGGGGCAAATCACTGGTTTTCCGCGTTACAAGTTGCGATGCGAGAGGTGTTGGAAAATCCTTTCAGGTACGCGTTAGCTCCCGAAAATGAACTGGTCAATTGCGATTTGCGTCAGTTTCTTTTTAAAACCCGTCAAGGGAACATCTATCGAGGACTTTTCGTCATCTTTGATGAAGAAGTACGAATTCTGCGGATTCGTGGTCCTGGGCAGCCTCCGCTATCCCCCGACGAGATCGGTGAGTGATCTTGCGCTGCAAATTCGTGGTGACGACGCTCGCCGTTCCGCGCGAACCTATTTGCAATTGTCAGTCTCCCTGCGGTGAACTAGGCTGATAGTTTGTTCATTTCTTGGGAAGATGTCGCTTTTAAAGTGAGTTTGCCAGTCGTGAAACGTGTTGTGGGGATGGTGGGTTGGCGGGGAATGGTCGGTTCGGTCCTGATGCAGCGGATGCAGGCCGAAAATGATTTTGCCGAGGTCGAGCCAGTGTTTTTCAGCACGTCGGCGGCTGGCGGCAACGGCCCGAAGGTCGGCGGCAAAGAAACCGGGCCGCTGCAAAGTGCCAGCAGCATCGACGCCCTCAAGAAGATGGACGTCATCATCACCTGCCAGGGTGGCGACTGGACGAATGAAATCTACCCGCAGCTGAAGGCCGCTGGTTGGAATGGCTATTGGATCGACGCCGCCTCGGCCCTCCGCATGAAGGACGACGCGGTCATCATTCTCGATCCGGTCAACGATCACGTCATCCGCGACGCGATGGCGAAGGGTGTGAAGAACTACGTCGGCGGCAACTGCACCGTCAGCCTGATGCTGATGGGTTTGCAGGGCCTGTTTAAAGCGGGCCTGGTCGAGTGGATCACCAGCATGACGTATCAAGCCGCGTCCGGCGCTGGCGCGCAGAACATGCGCGAGCTGCTCAACCAGATGGCCGTGGCCAGCGGCAGCGTGAAAGAACTGCTCGCCGATCCGGCGTCGAGCATTCTGGAAATTGACCGCCGCGTGAGCGAAGTGATCCGCAGTGGCGATTACCCGACGAAGAATTTTGGCGTGCCGCTCGCCGGCAGCCTGATCCCCTGGATCGACAAAGATCTCGGCAATGGCCAAAGCAAAGAAGAATGGAAAGGCCAGGCGGAAACCAACAAGATCCTCGGCCTGACTGGGGACAAAGTCATTCCCGTCGAAGGTTTGTGCGTCCGCATCAGCGCGATGCGATGCCACAGCCAGGCTTTGACGATCAAGTTGACGAAGGATGCTCCGGTCAACGAAATCGAAGGCATGCTGGCCGCTGCCAACCAATGGGCGAAGGTTGTTCCCAACGAACGCGATCGTTCGATCCGCGAACTGACACCAGCGACCATCAGCGGCACGCTCAATGTTCCGGTTGGACGGTTGCGCAAGCTCGAACTCGAGCCAGGCGCGAAGGGGCGTTACCTCTCCGCGTTCACCTGCGGCGATCAACTGTTGTGGGGAGCTGCCGAGCCACTACGGCGGATGTTGCGAATTGTGGTGGGTTAAGTGCGAGAGATGAAAAGAGGAAGAGGTTTGAGCTGAAGGGCTTTCCTCGCTTCTCCGGCATTTTACTAACCTCTTCATCGCTAGTCCCTTCATCCCTTTCCCCATGCCCACTTTCAAACTGACCGTTGCCTACGATGGCACTGATTTTGGCGGTTGGCAGTGGCAGCCCAACGCCCGCACCGTGCAGGCCGAACTTGAAAAGGCCATCGAGCGAATCACCCAGCAAAAGGTACGCTGTACCGCCAGCGGTCGAACTGACGCAGGAGTGCATGCGCTGGGGCAAGTCGTTGGTTTTACTTGCGATACGCGATTGTCCTGCGAAGTGCTTTGGAAGGGGATCAATGCGGAGTTGCCGCCGGACATTCTCGTTTGCGATGTCAGTCCGGCGCCGCCAGATTTTCATGCAATTCGCGATGCGGTGCGCAAGCGCTACCGGTATGTGATTCAGGATGGCCGCTTGCCCGATTTGTTTGCTCGCAAGTATTGCTGGCACATTTTCAATCCGCTCGACGCGGCGGCAATGGCCGAAGCTGCGCAGGCGCTGGTCGGCACACACGATTTCAAAAGCTTTCAAACCTCCGGCTCGATGCGGTTGACAACCGAGCGAACCGTTTACGACGTGCTGGTTGAACGCCGCGAAGCTGAACTCACCAGCCGCGTGATCATCGAGGTCGAAGCGAATGGATTTCTCTATAACATGGTTCGGAACATCGTCGGTACGCTGGTGCAGGTCGGTAAAGGGTTGGCTCCGATCAGCTTCGCAGCCGAAGCGCTCGCCGCTCGCGACCGCCGAGCGGCCGGCATGACCGCGCCGCCGCAAGGGCTGTTTATGATCGGTGTCGAGTATGATGGCGCCGACGATCCCGGCCGAACGCAGCAACCGCATACTCCGGAAGAACTCACGGCCGCTGAACTCTTGGACGAATAATGCGAGTCGCCCACATCATCACCCGCATGATCGTCGGCGGCGCGCAAGAGAACACACTCTTCAACTGCCGCGATCTGATCGAACTTCACGGTGACGACGTGTTGCTGATCACCGGGCCATCACTCGGGCCGGAAGGTGACCTGCTGCAGCAACACAGCGGAACCGACAAAGTTGTAAACGTGCCGGTACGCGAGATTCCAACGCTGTGCCGAGCCATCGATCCGCGGCGAGATCTGCAGAGTTACTTCGCGATCCGGCGCGTGCTACAGGAATATGAGCCTGATGTGGTGCATACCCACAGTGCCAAAGCAGGCATGCTCGGACGGTTAGCTGCCTGGTCGCTCAACTTGCCGGCGATTGTGCACACCGTACACGGTGCACCATTTTATCCGTTTCAACCTTGGCTGACGCGCACGTTCTATCGAGCCTGCGAAAAGTACGCTGCGGCGCGATGTCATGCGCTGATTAGTGTTGCCGATGCGATGACGGACCAACTGGTCGCGGCCGGCGTTGCGCCGCGCGAGAAGTTCACGACAATCAGCAGCGGCATGGATGTTGAGCCGTTCTTGCACGCGAATGAGCATCGCACTCGGGTGCGCAGGGAACTTGGTTTCAGCGACGAAGACGTCGTGGTCGGAAAAATCGCCCGCCTGTTTGAACTCAAAGGACATGACGATGTGATTGCGGCGGCAGCGAAGGTCGTCGCAACGAATCCGCACGTGAAGTTCCTTTTCATCGGCGACGGAATTCTGCGTTCGCAACTTGAAGCCCAAATCGCTGCTGCCAAGTTGCAGCAGTATTTTGTCTTCACCGGTCTCGTGCCGCCGGCGACCATTCCGCAATACGTCGGCGCGATGGACCTGCTCGTGCACGCCAGTCTGCGGGAAGGACTCGCGCGGGCGCTACCGCAGGCCCTCATCGCGGGAAAGCCAGTCATTAGCTACGACATTGATGGGGCTCGCGAAGTCACGCTGACGGATCGCACCGGGTTTCTGATTCCGCCGCGTGATATTTCCGCACTGGCGCAAGCAATCATCACGCTCGCTGGCGACGCGGAACTCCGGTTGCGACTTGGTAGCGAAGGGCAGCGTTTATTCGCCGATCAATTCCGCCATCAAACGATGACGTGGAAAATCCGCGATTTGTATTGGCGCGTGCTCACTCGCTGATTTCTTCTCTCCCTCTCCCCGGACTACCGAAGAGACGGGGCAAGATATTTGCGCTACTTCGAGTAATCCGTCTTCTTCATAAATACAAAATCGACTTTCAGCACGATTTTCCCATCAGCTTCCGAAGCATCGCGGGCCTTGTGCCACTCGGGGTCGGCGCGAAAGGCGTCCCACGATTTTTTCGCTGCCTCTTCGCTGTCGTGCGAGATGACGTAGATCAGCGTGTTTTCGGCCAGCTTTGGATCGGTCGGCACCCAATACATTTCGTTCTTCATGCCGTGCTTTTCAAAGAGCTTCATGGTGTGATCTTTGAAACGCTTGTTCAATGCGGGCAAGCGGCCTGGGTGCGTGGTGTAAGTTCGCAGTTCAAAAACACGTTCGGCCACGGCTTTCTCCTGGGCGAGAGTGGGGAACAGAGTGCACGCGATGCCGAGCCCGACAAGAGCACAGGCGGCGAAAAAATAAGGTGGAATGCGACAGCACATTGGAGAGTCTCCGGGGTGATAGGAAGATTGGCAGATGAGCGAGCGAGTTTCGCACATTTCGCCGCAATCCGCTACGATAGTCCGCACCTGGGACGTCCAAATGAAAACATTGGCCTGGCTGCAAACTCGTTTCACGCGCGCCGCTGTTACTGCGGGTGAGTTATTGTTTCCGCCCGCGTGTGCACTCTGCGGCGACGAAGTTGATTCGAGTAACGGCGCGCTGTTGTGCTTCGCTTGCCGCGGCAGCCTTCGGCCGCGGGCGGAATCGTTTTGCCAGAAGTGTGCGCTGCCGTATCCCGACTTGCCGAATCCGAGTGGGGATTGCGCAGAGTGCCGCGCACAAAAGCCTCACTTTGATGCCGCGCGAACACTTGGCCTGTACGAGCTCACGGTCAGGCAGTCGGTGCTGCGGATGAAGCATGCAGCGTTCGAGCCGCTGGCAATGCAATTGGGGAAGCTGTTGGCTGAACGTTTGAAGCAAAACTACTTCGAACCGCCACCGGACATTGTCGCGCCGGTGCCGATGCATTGGTTAAAGCGGTTGTGGCGCGGCACGAGCGCCGCCGAGCTAGTTGCGCAGATGCTCGCGCAAGAGTTGCAGTTGCCCTGCATTGCTGACTTGATTCGCTGCAAGAAATTCACGGCCAAGCAATCGAACCTCCCAGCCGGCCAGCGTTGGGACAACGTCCGCGCTGCCTACTCAGTGGGTTGGGGCTTTGACCTGCGCGGCGCACGGGTGCTGCTTGTCGACGATGTGATTACGACCGGTGCCACATGTAGCGCGATCGCGCGGGAGTTGAAACGAGCGGGCGTGGCGAGTGTGTATGCGACGGCGATCGCACGGACAACGTATTTGAACTAAACGCTCTCGGGCCCGGGTAACGGCGGCGTTGGAGCTTTCATCAGTAGCGCATCGACATCGTTGGCCACAATCACGCCGTAATTGATCGCGCCCAACCAGCCCGACATGATGATGCCGACGCTCCCGGCGTGATACAGGCCCTTCACTTGTTCCGGCAGCGCACGGCTGACACCGAGCCCCTCAAACTTCGTGCCGAAGCTCGCGCCAGCGACGTGCTGCGTGTAATGCTGAAAAGTCTTCGGCGTGGCAGCTTCGATGTGGTCCAACCGTTCGCCAATGCCAGGTATGTATTGATTCAAATGTTCGAGCGTGCCTTCGATCAGTTCTTGTTTGCTGGCTTCGTAGTCCTCCGGCGACAGGTTCGCCCAGTCTGCGTAGTGGGCGTTCGTGCTAGAAACGATCAAGCACCGCGGTCGGCCTTGAGGACGCGTGCGCGGATAATAAAACGAATAAGTACGGCTGGTGACGTTCTTGCTCAGCAGCAGATCGGTGCGGAATTCACGCGACGTGCTGGTGAAGAACAAATCCCCCATGTCTTCATCGATTCGCTCATCCGGCTTGAGGCCGATGTAGACCTGCGTGCTGCTATTGTTCAGTCGGACGGCTTCGGCGCTTTCCACAAACTGTGGATCGAAGTGCTCGCGGCCCGTGAGCTTCAGAATCGTGTACTTCAAATTTGCATTGCTCACGACTGCGCGGCAGCGAATGCGGCGGCCATTGATCGTAACGCCTGTGACACGATCATTCTCGACATGAATTTGCTCCGCATCGCAGTTGATGCGCACATCCACGCCGCTTGCCTTCAGATCGTCATGCATCAACTGCACAAGGCGATCAGTGCCACCCTCGAAGGTGTATACGCCTTTCGACATGAAATTCGAAAAGACGATGCCGTAAGTGATCGCAGGATCTTCGAGCGTGCTGCCGTTGGCATAGACGATGGGCTCCATCAGCAGCCGCACTACATCCTGCCGGCCCGGGAAGAAACGTTCGAACAGTTGCCCAGTTGTCAACTGTTGATCGTCGTAAAAGTTCATGCCGCGGGCGGTGTCGAAGAACTGCTTGATCGTCTCGGGAGCGATGCCGAACTTTTCGATTAGCAGCTTCGTAAAATCTTCGCGGTTATACGACGTGGTCAGCGAGAACATCGGATTGTCGAACCGCACCGCACGCAGCGGGACGATCGAGTCGGCGATCTCCGCCGTCCAGTACCGGCGGCAACTTTTGATCATGCCGAACGGAAAGCCGTGCAGCGACACATCAAAAATGTGCCCACCAGGCCGCTTGAACCAGGTGGCCATGCCGCCCAGCTTGTAATGCTGTTCGGCGAGCAGCACGCGATAACCCGCGTGACCGAGAATGTTCGCCGCGGTCATCCCGGCCAGGCCGCTGCCAATGACGATCACATCGTATTCGTCGTTGGCCCCTTTAAGAAAATCTTTCGGCATCCTGACAATCTACTTTCAACTTTCTACGATCTACTTCGACAATTCGACAGCCCGCAGATTCCGAAACGACAAATTCGTCGTCGGATCATGCCCCTGCAACTGCAGCGTGCCGGCTTCCACTCGCAGGCCTTCGCGCGGATTGTTGTTTGGTTTGCGGTCGTCGGTCCACATGGTTACCGGAACACCATTTACCCAACAAGCGATATGCGAACCATCGGCGACCAGCGTTTGATGGAACCATTCGAGATCATTGGAAACCACTTTGCGGGCTTTGATGCGCCGGTAAATGCCGCCGGTGCCAAAGTCTTTGGGCTTGGTTCGATCTCCGTCGACATAACCGTTGTGAATCTGGCATTCATAACCGTTGGTGATCTCGCCCGGAATGCAGCGGAAGAAGATGCCGCTGTTCAGTTCCTTCGCATGACTGATGCAGTCCCACTGCAGCACGAAGTCGCCGAACTTGGCTTCGCTTTCCAAGCTGCCGCGGCCATCTTGGACGTTGATCTCGCCATTTTCGGTCGCGACAAACTTGCTTTTCGATCCTTCGGTGTCCTTCCAGCCAGTTAGGTCCTTGCCATTATTCAGCGCGATCAATCCGAGCGGTTTGAGTTTGATGTTTTTGAACTCTACCTGCCCTTCGTTCAACTGCAGGCCGATGTAGCCGCGGCCCACCGGTTTTTCGTCGGTGTATTCCAGCACCGTTTTGCCGTTGAGATCGACTTTAGCCTGACCGCCGACGAGCGTGACGTGGAACGTTTGCCACTCGCGGCTGTCTGCGACGTCGTCTGCTTTTTTGCGACCGACAAAACTGCCAGTGGGAAAGGGATTCTCGGGAGGAGCAATATTGAGCTCATAGCATTTCGTCGTGACGTCCTCTTTGCCAACCACGGGCGAGGTGCGCAAGAAGACTCCGCTGTTCGTCCCCTTCGCTGCGCGGAAATCGACTTTCAATTCATAGTCAGCAAACTGAACGTGCGTGCAGAGCAAGCCTTTTTCACCCTCACCGACCACAATCGCGCCGTTGTGAACTTTCCAATCCGCCCTGCTGTGGGGCGTCCAGCCAAAGAGCGTTTCGCCGTCGAACAGCGCGATCCAGCCTTCTTTCAGTTCCTCGGTAGTGAGTAGGGCCGGTGACTCTTTCGAGGATGTTTCGGACGCTGGTTTCGCCGCGTCGGAGTTCTTCGCTTGAGCGACCTGCTCTTGCAGCTTCTTAGCTGGCGGCGGAACTTTCACTGCCGTCTCTTGGCCGATGCAACCGGCGGCAGAGATCAAGCAGGCGGTGAAGCAGAACCAACTTAGTTGTGGCTTGTAGATCAGCATCGTGTGGCCCGCGGTTGGGAGGATTCGTATCAATGAATTGTAGACGTTAATGTCGGCGAGGGACTGCATCACATCGAAGCTTGTCCCAGCAATCGCCGCAAACAGGTGATGCCAATTTCGCCCATCTGCAGTGGCGGAACGAGCCACAACTGCGGATTGAGTAACTCGAGCGCCACGCAGCCTTGATAGTTGATTCGCTTGAGATGCTGCAGGATCGGCGCGAAGTCAATGTCCCCTTCGCCGGGCAAAATCCGGCCGCTGTCAGTTGCTAGTTCGCGCGGCAGATCGGCGATGTCGCATAGTTGCACATGAAATAGATTCGCCGGCGTGAGCAGTTGCAAATCACTGGGCTTGCTGCAGCCCGTGTGATAGTGAAACACATCGAAGCAAATGCCGAGGCTTGGCGAACCGATGTCTTGCAACAACATGGCCAACGTTTTCACATTGTTGCCGAAAGCCGAGTTCGCTTGAAACTCGATGGCGGCACGCACCCCCTGTTTCGAACATCGTTGCCCGAGGTCCTGCAGCGAAACGATCATTCGCTCCAACACTTGCTGATCAAAGCCGGCTCGCGGCACATCGCAGGCGACGACGATCGTGCCGATGCCTGCTTGCTTACAAAGCAGCAATCGCCGGTCGAGCAGATCCCAGGCTTCTTTCCGCCGCTCGCCTTGACTGGCGAGCAGTCCGCCTTGATAGCTCGCAACCGGCGTTTGCAGTTCCAGCTTGTCGCGCAGCCGGCGAAAATCGTCGAGCGAATGCGTCTGCAACCAGCCTTCGAGTTTTGTCAGCCACAATTCCACGCTGCCACAATGGCCGGCTGCATAATCCTCGAGGTCCTGTTGAAACGGACTGTTGAGGGAGCAAACCTGGCTGATGGTGGCGAGCATATGGATTGTCGTCGTTCGCTCCGCGAACGATGAATCGAGGTAGTGTTTCCGAAACGCGCAGTGTAAAGATGGAGGCCGCACTCACCGTTCGCGGAGCGAACGGCGACTAACACAACCGCGTTTCCAATTCCGCAATCAACTGATCCTGATGCACCCGCTTTTGCTCGAGCGTATCGCGATCGCGCACGGTCACGGTGCCATCCTGCAGGGTCTGGCCATCGACGGTGATGCAGAAGGGCGTACCGATTTCATCCTGACGACGATAGCGACGGCCCACGGCCCCCTTCTCGTCGTAGAAAACGTTCCAGCGCTTCTTCAGCTTGCGATAAATGTCCTGCGCGATCTCGGGCATTCCTTCCTTTTTCACGAGCGGAAAGATCGCCGCTTTGATCGGCGCGATCCGCGGATGAAATTTCATCACTACGCGAGTTTGCATCTTGCCGTTTTCGTCCGGGGCTTCGTCTTCCGTATACGCTTCGCACAAAAACGCGAGTGTGCCACGATCGGCGCCGGCGCTCGGCTCGATCACGTGCGGCGTGAACCGCTCGTTGGTGAGCTCGTCACGATACGTCAGATCCTTGCCCGAGCCACGCCACTTCGGCTTGCCATCGGGGCCGAGTTGCACCTTTAGGTCAGGCTTCGATTCGGGATCAAGTTTCCCTTCCATGTGACTACGCAGATCGAAGTCACCGCGATGGGCAATTCCCTCAAGCTCACCAAACTCACCTGGCGGCAGGAATGGGAACGCATACTCAATGTCGGCGGTGCCGGTCGAATAGTGGCTCAACTCATCGGCGTGATGTTCGCGCAGCTGCAGACGCTCGCTCGACAGGCCGAGATCGGTGTACCACTTCATCCGCCGATCGCGCCAGTATTCGTACCACTTGCGCGACTCTTTCGGATGGCAAAAGAACTCGATTTCCATCTGCTCGAACTCGCGCGAACGGAACGTAAAGTTCTTCGGCGTGATTTCGTTGCGAAAGCTCTTGCCCATCTGCGCGATGCCGAACGGCACGCGCACACGCGTGCTGTCGCAGACATTTTTGAAGTTCACAAAAATGCCCTGCGCCGTTTCGGGCCGCAGGAACGCAGCATCTTCTTCGGTGCCGAGCGCGCCGACGATCGTTTTGAACATTAAATTGAAGTCGCGCGGATCGGTCAGCGTCCCCAACTCACTGGCATCCGGCGCAAGAACCTTATTTCGTTCCGCCACCGGAATCGTCAGGTATGAAACCTGGCTGTCGAATTGAATCGCGATTTCCTTGCCGCCGAAAAGTTTGCTGACCTTCTTTTCAAACGTGTTGGAAATGCCTTTCTTAAATTCCTCAGGCTCTTTGGTCGTCGCGATCCAACCCCCAGGCTGATCGGCAACGTGCACCGGAAAACAACGAATGTGATCGGCGCGATAACGGCCCTTCGATTCTTTGCAGTCGACCATCTTATCGACGAACAGGTCGTAATGGCCGCTCACCTTCCAGACCTGCGGGTGCATGATGATCGAGCAATCGAGGCCGACCATTTCATACGCTTCCGGCGCGCCGGGCAGCGTGGCCAGGTCGTCATGGCCGCTGACCATGTCCTTCCACCAGGCTTCTTTGATGTTTCGCTTCAGCTCGACGCCCAGCGGCCCATAATCCCAAAAGCCGTTGAGACCGCCG
This sequence comes from uncultured Pirellulaceae bacterium, assembly GCA_964394305.1. Classification (GTDB taxonomy): domain Bacteria; phylum Planctomycetota; class Planctomycetia; order Pirellulales; family Pirellulaceae; genus Anatilimnocola. The sequence continues at coordinate 218,444 of CAYMWL010000004.1, read as the reverse complement.
TAGATTTCGCTCGACTGAAACAGAAATCCCCGCCTCTTGCACAGCGAAACCAGCTTTTCCATGTCCATGGTAAGGTCGCGATCCGGTGAAAAATTACGATTGCCCGAAGTTTTCGACAAGCTAGACAGTGTACGTTCTCACCCCAGGTTCGGTCCATGCCGGGAACGAAGGTGCGACGAATTGCAGACGCCAGCCGCAACGCACATTAGAATGGAGCTTCTGCCATTGTTTCGCCCCACGAAGTTCACTCCGCGACTGTCCGCTTCCGTCCGAAAGGTTCTCCCGCAATGAAGTTTCTCGCCACGAGCTCGTTGCTGCTGCTCTCTCTCTTTCTCGGCCCCTCCTCTGCCCTTTCCGCCGAGATCGACTTCGCGCACGAAGTTGCGCCGGTCCTGAAGCAACACTGCGGCAAGTGCCATTTGGGCGAACAGAAAAAAGGTGGCCTGTCGTTCAACACCCGCGAGGCGCTGCTGGCCGGTGGTGACTCGGGCAAAGTCGTGACTCTGGGCAAGTCCGCTGTAAGTGACTTGATTGACCGGCTGAAGTCGGACGAAAAAGATCTGAAGATGCCCCCGGAAGGCCCCCGTGTGCCGCCCGATCATATCGCCAAACTGGCCCGCTGGATCGACGAAGGGGTTAAATGGGAAGAAGGTTTTCAATTTGCCAAAAGCAGTTACGAGCCGCCGCTGAAACCGCGATCCCCTCCCCTGCCCTCTGCGCGCAACGGTCGTGAGAATCCAGTTGATCGCATCCTCGACGAATATCTGGCTCAGAAAAAACTCGCCACGCCAGCCGCGATCGATGATGCGACGTTCGCCCGGCGCACTTCGCTTGACCTGATCGGGTTACTACCGACGGAGGAGGAGTTGTACAAGTTTGTCACCTGGCAAGGACCAAACAAGCGGCAGCGATATATCGAGCAGATCCTCGCCCGCGATGTCGACTACGCCGAACATTGGCTGACGTTTTGGAACGACTTACTGCGCAACGATTACAGCGGCACCGGCTTCATCACGGGTGGGCGCAAGCAGATTTCCAAGTGGCTCTATCAAGCCTTGGCGACGAACAAGCCGTACGACGCGATGGCCCGCGAGTTGATCGCGCCGCCGAATCCAGAGAGCGCCGGTTTTATCGACGGCATTCGCTGGCGCGGTGATGTGAGTGCCGGACAAACGGTTGAGATTCAGTTTGCGCAGAGCGTCGGGCAGGCGCTGCTCGGCATCAATCTGAAATGTGCTTCCTGTCACGATAGTTTTATCGATCGCTGGACGCTCGCCGAGTCGTACGGCCTCGCGGCGATCTATTCGACAAGGCCGCTCGAAATTCATCGCTGCGATAAGCCGATTAATCAACAAGCGGCGGCTGCCTGGTTGTTTCCGGAGCTGGGACAAGTCGACGCCAAGGCTGCTCAGCCGGAACGATTGAAGCAACTCGCCGGGCTCGTCACGCACCGCGAGAACGGCCGGTTTACGCGGACGATTGTGAACCGGTTGTGGCATCGCCTGATGGGCCGCGGCATTGTGCATCCGCCCGATGCCATGCAAACCGAACCGTGGAATGCCGATCTGCTCGACTTTCTTGCCGAAGATCTCGCGCAGCATCAGTTTGATCTGAAGCGGACGCTGTGGCTGATTACCACCTCGGCCGCTTATCAAAGTCAGATAGAAGTGGTTGGCAAGAACACCGATGACCGTGGCTACACCTATCGCGGTCCGCGAGCGCGACGACTCACTGCCGAACAGTTCGTCGATGCGGTTTGGCAACTGACCGACACTGCGCCGGCGAAGTTCGACGCGCCGGTGATCCGCGGCGGTTCGTCGACAGCGAAGCCTTCGACTTCGGGACCAAAAGAACTCACTGGCAAATGGATTTGGTCGCGCGCCGATGCCTCGAATGCTGCCGCTGGCGAAACAGTTGTGCTGCGAAAGAAATTCGAACTCAAAGCTGCGCCGGTGCAAGCCATTGCTGCGATTACCTGCGACAACAGTTACACGCTCTATACGAACGGCCAGAAGATTCACGCCGGTGAAAACTGGGAAGCGCCCGATGCCGTCGTACTCAGCGGCAAGTTGAAAGCTGGCGAGAACGAGATCGTCATCGTCGCCAAGAACGGCGGCAGCGGCCCGAATCCAGCGGGGCTGTTTTGCGAGATCGTTGCTTATGCAGCCGACAAGCAAGCCACGACCATCAGCAGCGATGCCTCTTGGCAGTGGACCAAAACCCTTCCTGACGGCAAAGGCAAATTCAAAACCGAACCGACCGATTGGCAGGCGGCCGCAGCCGTGAACGGCGCTGCGGTATGGCAAGGCGCCCATCCGCAACTCCTCGCAGCCCTCAGTGCCGGCGGACAATCGATTGGCACGCGGGTGCGGGCTTCGCTGGTGAAGAGCGATTTCCTGATGCGGGCGCTGGGCCGGCCGAACCGCGATCAGATCGTGACGGTTCGTCCGGACAATCTCACCACACTTGAAGCCATCGATCTGGCCAATGGTCAATCGCTGGCCGATAGTTTGCAACGTGGTGCTCAAAAGCTGGCCGCTCGCAGTTGGCAATCACCCGAGGAGTTTTCGCAGTGGCTCTTCCGCAGCACCCTCAGTCGCGAGCCATCGCCGGCAGAGGTTGCTACGATAAAAGCAGAGCTTGGCGAGAAAGTCACGCCGCAGGGAATTGAAGATGCACTCTGGAGCGTGCTGATGCTGCCGGAGTTTCAATTGGTGCGATGATCGAAGGAAGAAGCTAGAGCAGACCACTCCCTCTCACCTGAGTACAGAGGAGAGGGAACTAGAGGAAAGTACAAATGCAAAACGAACATCAACAACGCCGGGCCTTCCTCCAATCCCTCGCCGCCATGTCCACCGCGACATTGCTCACGGGCGAACCTCGGCGCGTGTGGGCCGATGAGAAAAAACTCGCGCAGCCCAAAGCGACCGCCGACTCCTGCATCTTGCTCTGGATGGGTGGCGGCATGGCAGCGCCGGATACGTTCGATCCCAAGAAGTACGTGCCGTTCGCGCCGGGCGTGAAAGTCGCTGATATCGAAAGCACCTTTCCGGCGATCGACACCGTCGTTGACAACATCAAGATCACACAAGGCCTGGAAAACATCGCGAAGGTGATGGACCGCGGCACGCTCATTCGTTCGCACGTGCTGCCGGACCTCGGTCACATTTTGCACTCACGGCATCAATATCACTGGCACACCGGCTACGTGCCGCCGCAAACGGTTGCTTGTCCGCACATCGGCGCGTGGATGGCGAAAGTCCTCGGCCCGAAGAATCCCGTGATTCCAGCCTTCATCAACATCGGTCAACGACTCGAAGGCGTTGGTGAGCAAGAAGAACTGAAAGCCTTCACCACCGGCGGATTCTTCGGCAGCGAATTCGGCCCGATGAACCTTCCCTATCCCGAAGAGGCCGCCCAGTCAGTTCGGCCGCCGAAGGGAATGGCCGGCGATCGGTTTGAAAGTCGCAATCGCTTGCTGCGGAAGTTAATCGACAACTCGCCGCGGAAGGATTTTGTTTCCGACTATCAGCAGCAGTCGATGCTCCGCTCGCTCGACAACGCGCACCGGTTGCTCAGTGCGAAAGAGCGGAGTGCGTTTGATATTTCGCTCGAAGACAAGGCGAGCTACGAAAAATACGACACCGGCCGATTCGGTCGTGGCTGTTTGCTCGCGCGGCGATTGGTGGAGTCCGGTGCGCGGTTTGTGGAAGTGACAACCGAGTATGTGCCGTTTTTGAATTGGGATACGCACGCCAACGGACATACCACGCTTGTGGCCATGAAGAAGCAGATCGACGGGCCGATCGCGCAGTTGATTCTGGATTTGGAGTCGCGCGGTTTGCTGGATCGCACGTTGGTGATTCTCGCCAGCGAGTTCAGCCGCGACATGCTGATGGAAGGCCGCCCTGGCAGCAACGCCGGCGATCAGGCCACCGAAAAAGTCGATGCGATGAAAGAGCTGAAGCACTACGGCCAGCATCGCCACTTCACTGGCGGCTCATGCGTGATGATGTGGGGCGGTGGCGTGAAGAAGGGGCAACTCTACGGCGAGACCGCCAACGCTCGGCCGTTTCTGGCGACCAAGAATCCGATCAGCGTGATGGACCTGCACGCCACTATCTTTCATGCCATGGGCATCAGCCCGGCGACGGCGTTTGAGGTGGAGAATCGGCCGTTCTATGCGACGGAAGATGGGAAGGGTGTCGCGCGGACGGAGTTGTTCGGAGCGTAGACTCCACAAAATCGTTACAGATTAACACCCAGAACGCCGATGAACGGAATGGACTCCTTTCTCCCCCTTCGGCTGTTCCGCTTATGTGGTGCTCGCGTTGCCAGCAAGACGTTCCTGCCGTGCCGGGCCAGCGCGCCAATACGCTGTGCTGCGTACGCTGTCAGGTCATGCTGGCAGGGGCGGCTGAGGAACCTGCGATTCCGCCACCGGTGCAATCGCAGCGAGCATGCGCATCGCAACCAGCATCTGAGCCGGCTGTCCCCGAAGGAATCGAACCGCTCGATTCGCTCAAGACGCAAACGCCTGTCGATCAACTGTTATTGCCGCCGCTGCCGCAGGAAGATTGGCAGTTGGAAGCAGAGTTGCGGTATGTCGAACGATTGTCGGCTGCGTGGCGCGATGCGCCGCCGCTGCAGGATTCGTTTGCCCTGGCAACAGGTGAGCAACGTATCGACCCTGCCAAACATCCGCGCGGTTCGCGCGAAACGCCGACGAGCGAAGTCACGACTTCCATCAAACCGCGGTTTGCTGGCCTCGCCTGGGCCTCGTTGTCGTTGGGCGTGATGTCGTTTGTTTGTGGCGGCGTGCTTTTGGGTTGGTCGGCCATCGCCAGCCGTCAGGACCTATGGTCGATCGGTCTGCCGCTGGCGCTCGTCGGCCAGGCGGGGCTGATTGTTGGTCTGGTACTGCAACTCGAAACGCTCTGGCAAACAAACCGGGCCACCTCGCAAACGCTGCACTCACTCGACGACGAAATCCATGAACTGCGACACTCCACCACGCTGCTAACCCAATCCCGCAGCAACCCTTCGCAGTCGTTCTATCTACATTTGGCCGAAGGTGCGAGCCCGCATTTGTTGCTTTCCGACCTCAAGGGTCAACTCGATTTGCTCAGCGAGCAGATGAGCAAGCGGCGTTAAGTAAGGTGGCACACTACAATAGCTCGCTGCAGTTCTTCCTATCTGCGGAGAGTTCCTCGTGTCGCTCGTTCGCGCTCCGTCTGTTGTGCTAGCATTCGCTTTGGCATTTTGCGGCGCTGTGAGCTCACGCGCCGAAGGTGACAAAGTTCGCATCGTCCTCGTGGGTGATTCCACCGTCACCGACAAAGCAGGCTGGGGCGCGGCTTTTGCCAAGCTGCTGACCAACGATGCCGAGTGCATCAATCAAGCCCGTGGCGGCGCTAGTTCGAAGAGTTACTACGATAGTGGCCTGTGGAAAAAGGCCCTCGCGCTCAAGCCAAAGTATGTGCTGATTCAGTTTGGCCACAACGATCAGCCGGGCAAGGGCCCGGAACGGGAAACGGATCCCGCGACGACCTATCGCGAACACTTGCGCAAATACATCGCCGAAGCCCGCGCGGCCGGCGCGGAGCCCATCTTGGTCACCTCGCTGGTGCGGCGGACGTTCAACGCCGACGGGAAGATTAACACTAGCTTGTCGCCTTATGCCGACGCAGTGAAGGCCGTCGCGGCGGAAACAAAAACGCCGGTCGTCGATCTGCATGAGCGGAGCAAAGAACTGGCCGCCAAACTGGGCCCGGAAAAATCAAAAACATTCGGCCCGCCGCATCCCACGCAGGCCGGCAAGTTCGATGGCACGCATTTGAACGAGAAAGGGGCGGCTGAGATTGCACCGCTGATTGTCGAGGAACTGCGAACCGCCGTGCCAGAACTCCGGTCGCTCCTGTTTCTGAAGAGTGAACGATGAATGCCGCTGAACAGCGAGTGGCAGATCTCGTGCGAAAGGCTTTTGCCGGAGTCAGGCTCGGTAACGGCATCGGATTGCGCGAGGCTCAGGGAATTGATGACTACGCCGATGCGGCCACCGTCGCGGCATATCGTGCTCAGGACGAAAAACTGGATTGGTCCAACATTGCAATCAGCGATCTCGATGGTTGTGAAAGCAGCCTCTCGTTTTTCGACGCCGACGGAATGCGCTTCCATTTGCCGGCCTATTTGCTGGCGGATTTGGCCGGTAGCCTCCAGACGGCGTGCCCATTGTTTCACCTCACCTACGCTGAGCATGATGGCAACCGCAGATTTGCCTCGCTTTCGACACTGCAGCGACAGGCAGTACGTGAGTTTTTGCTACTGCGGTTTAACGATCCCCATCGCGAGTTTGAACACGAGATGATCGGCGAAGCGCTGCGCGACTATTGGCAGTAGGAAAACTCCACGCTCCGAATTCCGCAATCCGCACTCGCCGATTGGCGCTTCGCAGGCGATAATGTTCACCATGTGGCCACAATCTGAACCAACGCAAGAACTTCTCGCCGGCGCCAAGCAGGGCGATTCCGCGGCTGTTAACAACCTGATGGATCGCCATCGCGATTCGTTGCGGCGAATGGTGCAGATGCGCCTCGATCACAAGGTGCAGCGGCGCGTCGATGTGAGCGACGTGGTGCAAGATGTGCTCGTCGAAGCCAATCGCCGGCTGCAGGATTACATCGCGAATCCCGTCATGCCGTTTCATCTGTGGCTGCGGCAGATCGCGCAGGACCGAATCATCGACGCTCATCGCCGGCATCGTGGTTCGGCGAAACGGAGCGTCGACCGCGAACAGCCGTTGCTCGTCGCCGGCGCCGATGATCACTCAACCATGCAGCTCGTCGCGCAATTGTGCGATCCGCAAATGACCCCGGGTGCGGCAGCGACGCAGGCCGAAATGGTTCAAGCCGTGGAACTGGCCATCACCAAGCTCAACGATGTCGACTGCGAAATCATCATCATGCGGCACTTTGAACAGTTGTCGAATCAGGAAATCGCCCAAGCGCTCAACCTCACTGAACCCGCGGCGAGCATGCGTTATTTGCGGGCGATTAAACGGTTGAAAGAGTTGCTGAACAATCCCCGTGCCGCGGATGCGGATGCAGAATAGTCACTTCGAATTCGTCCATGATTCAACCCTCCGATGCCGCTGCCGATTTGCATGAAGAGCAACTAGCGCTGCTGATCAGCGACCTGGCCGATCGTGCGCAGCGCGGCGAGCTGGTCAATCTCGAAGAGGAATGCCGCAACCATCCGCAATTTGCGCAGGACCTGCGCGAGTTGTGGGGCGCGGTGGTCGTCGCTCAGGTCGCGGGTAAGAGCAGTTCCGTCGCGGAGACCATTGCACCGGCGAAACATGATTCTTCGAGCGGCTCGCTCGAACTGCCGATGCGTCTCGGTGATTACCTCTTGCTCGAAGAGTTGGGCCGCGGCGGCATGGGCGTGGTGTTTCGCGCGCGGCAAGAGAGCCTCGGCCGCGAAGTGGCGATCAAAATGATCCTGCGCGGCGAACTGGCACGGAATGCGGAGCGCGAGCGCTTTCAGGCCGAAGCACAAGCCGCGGCGAAGCTCGATCATCCGGGCATCGTGCCGGTGTATGAAGTGGGCGAGATCGGCGGCCGGCCTTACTTCAGCATGAAGTACATTCGCGGCACGACACTCGCGCAGCGACTCAGCGAAGGTCCCCTGCCCTCTCGTGAGGCAGCGAAGTTACTCGTCGCCGTCGCGCGGGCCATTCACTTCGCCCATGAAAAGGGTGTGCTGCATCGCGATTTGAAGCCTTCGAACATTCTGATCGACGAGCATGGCATTCCGCACGTCACCGATTTTGGTCTCGCGAAGCAAATCAGCGATGAGCCGAGCTTGACGAAGACGGGCGCGATCCTCGGCACGCCGGCCTACATGGCCCCGGAACAGGCGGCTGGCAATCGTGGACAAGTCGGGCCACAGAGCGATGTCTACAGTCTGGGCGTCGTTCTTTATCACATGCTCACGGGCCGACCGCCGTTTCAAGGGGCTTCGCCGGTCGAAACTGTACTGATGGTGCTCGAGCAAGATCCGGTGCCGCCGCGGATGCTCAATCAACATGCCGATGCCGATCTGGAAATGATCTGTCTCCGCTGTTTGCAAAAACCGACCGATTTGCGCTATGCAACGGCAGCAGCGCTCGCACGCGATCTCGATGCCTATCTCAACGACGAAAGCATCAGTGCCCGCAGCGGCCGGTTTGCGCAAGTCCTCGCGGGTTGGATGCGCGAAACCCATCACGCCGCCGTGCTCGAGAACTGGGGCCTGCTCTGGATGTGGCACAGCCTGGTGCTGTTTTTGGTTTGCGGGCTAACGAACGTCCTCTATTTGTCGGGTTATCGCCGGCCGGAAGATCGCGTGATTTACTTCCTGCTTTGGACGGCGGGGCTCGGCACTTGGGCGGCGGTCTTTTGGGCGCTCCGTCGTCGGATGGGGCCGGTGACGTTCGTCGAACGACAGATTGCTCACATCTGGGCGGGGAGCATGATCAGCATCGGCTTGCTTTTTCCACTGGAGTATTGGCTGGAGCTTGACGTGCTCGAGTTGTCGCCCATGCTGGGGATCATCAACGGCATGGCCTTTCTGATCAAAGCAGGCATGCTGACCGGAGCGTTCTACGCGCAGGCTTTCGCACTGTTCGCGTGCGCCGCGGCCATGGCGATTTTTCCGGACTATGCGCATTTCATTTTCGGCACGGTCGCGGCAGCGAGTTTCTTTTTCCCGGGGATGAAGTATTACCGGCAGCGGCTGCGTGCAATCCTCGCGGCGATTCGGAAAGGGAAGTTGCCAGAGGCGGTTCAATAGCAGACAAATTCGCAGCGCGCATGGTAGGGTTAAAGGCGACTTTTGCCTTGCTGCAACAGTTGCAGCCTCACCGGCGGCGGATATGCCAGGCGGAAGGCCATTTTGGGGGTTTTTCCACATTGATGGCCGAGCATTGTCGGATAATCTGCAGTCCCACACTGCCCTTGACCCTGCCCGCTAGGCGTCGTAACTTACAGACACACCTTGACCTCTGGTGTAACGGTAGCACGAATGATTCTGGATCATTTAGTCATGGTTCAAATCCATGGAGGTCAACTCGGTTCTCATTCAACAAGCCCCGCGGCGAAACTGCTGCGGGGCTGTTTTGTTGGTGATCTTGTTACTTCGCCCGCGTAGAAAAAGTCTTGGAAATTCCGCTCGCGGGTGTTATCTTCCCCTTCTAGCCTACCTTACCTCTCACCGGCTATTTCAAGGGCTTGGCAATGCGCGGGCAGCGATTTTTTTGCGACCATGGTCAGAGGCGTCAGGGGTTTACGCTGGTCGAGTTATTGGTGGTGATCGCGATCATCGGCGTTCTGGTGGCGTTATTACTGCCGGCCGTACAAGCGGCACGTGAAGCCGCACGCCGTGCTTCGTGTCAGAACAATTTGCATCAACTCGCGATCGCCGTGCTCAACTATGAGGATGTGCATAAGTCGTTGCCCCCCGGCAGCACCGGAGCGATGAACGGTTCGAGCATGGCCGCAGGCTGGTGCGACCCTGCGCACGGCTGCGGGATTCCCTGGGGGCACTTCGGTTGGGCGGCGGTTATTTTACCGTACATGGAACAGGGATCGCTGTACGAATCCATCAACTTCAACGTCCCCGCGTTTACGACGTTTACGCGCAATAACGGCACGACCTACACCAATCAAGGAAACGTTGCCAATCGTTTGGCTCACACCAGCATGCCCAAGACGCTGGTCTGCCCCAGTGCGTTTCGCGTCAAGCCCGCCAATGAATTCAAGGACTACGGCATTAACGCGGGGACAGGTGCATGTTGTCCCGAACGTACACAGTCGAATATGGATGGGGTAGCCTTCTTGCGAAGTAAGGTGCGCCTGGCCGAGATCAACGACGGCACTTCAAACACATTTCTCTTCATCGAATTCGCTCACTTCGGCAATCACAGTTGGACCAATTACAAAGAAGGGACGAACCAGTTTTTCTGGATTGACCACACTTCGCAAGGCTATGTCGTATCGAGCGAACACAACGGCACGCCCACGCCGCCGAACAGCACGTTCTACAACCATCGCGGTTCCCATAGCGGGCATCCCGAAATGGTGCAGGCCTGCATGGTCGACGGCCGGGTTGTCGTAGTGACCGATCACATCGATTTCACGGTTTATAAAGCGACCTTCACGCGCGACGGCGGCGAACCAAAGAGCGGCACTTTTTAATGCGTTGGCGACGCTAACCTGATAAGGCTTCGATGATGCGGTGGTTGCCGATTTTGATCTTGTTCTGCTGCGCGTGGTTCGTGGGCTGCGGCCGCGCGGATGTCGTGCCGGTGAAAGGGACTGTCACGCGCGGCGGACAGCCTGTTGCCAATGTCGTAATCTGGTTCACGCCGACCGAAGGGCGGCCCAGTTGGGCGTTGACCGACGCCCAAGGAAAATTCGAACTCGACTACAGTCGCGAGTACAAGGGCGCTAAGGTCGCCAAGCATCGGGTGACGATCAACTACGAGCCCAGACCGGCCGATCCAGGCGAAGAGCAACTCATCTTATCCGGCCGTAAACCCCGCCCGATGCGTCCCCCAGAAATGGACGCCATTCTCGCCAAATATGGGCAGGGTGTTTCGACGTTGGAAGTCGAAATCTCCCGAGCAGTGACCGATTTGGAGATCAAACTCGACTGATGTGGTCAGCCGTTGCTTAAAAAACTGCGAAATGGGCCGGCTGGGGGGCTTTGGTCGAATTTTTCGCAGTTGTGATGCTCCAGTCGAGTTGTTTACCCGCCAGAAGGACGGGCTTCTCTCTCCCAGCTAATACGACCGGGCAATCCGCCACTTCTTTCCGCTCAGGACTTGCACCTCATGTCGAAGCCTACCGGCCAGCCGGGCGAAGTGACAGCCAGCATTTCTCCAGGAGTGACTGTCGCTGGCATTGATCTAGATCGCTTCGAACGGATCGTCATTCTTGGCGATGCTGGTTTCGACACGATCAACGACGGTGGCAGCGACGACATCATCGTGGGCGGACCGGATTTCAGCCCAGACTTACGATCAGCGCGCCGATCATGTGATTGCCGATCACTTGGGGGGCACGAATGTCATTCACGATAGCTCGATCGACATTCCGCTCGGCGGCGGCGACTAATACCCAGCATCGGCTCACAAGCCCCTGGGCGAACTCAGTGCACCGGGGCTGCTGATACAAGACCGAATGCATCGCACGACGGAGCGGGAAGCGAACTCTCGCTGCTAGCCTTAAAATCTGCGCCGATTGATGGGCTGATTGCTAGGACCGATGGAAGTTTGAATCTCTTCGAAACCGAGGTCGCATTCCGTACGTAGTTGAATTAAACTCGTGGCACGGCTTCTGCATGGATCGGTGCGAACGGAACATCTAATCGAAGAAGAGGGCACGGCCGTGAAGCTTTTCGTGCGCGGGTTTGGTGCGATTCTGATCGCAGGTTTTTCTTGCTTGTCTGCGAGTGCGGCAGAGCCCACGAAGCCGGACCATCGGATTGTGCTGCGTGTTTCGAGCGCGATGCTGAATTCAATGATGGACGGGAAAGAGGACATTGACCGCGAAGTTGACGTGCGGGAAGTGATTCTCGGCACCAGCGTCTATGGTAAGTCGCAGGTAACGGGTACACCGGTAGTGAAGCTGGTGGAAAGTGTCGATCGCGCGAAGTTTCAAATCTTATTGCAAGGAACTTCCGTCGCGCGCACAACGGGATACAACGGACCAGCCATCGTCACCAGCAGGTCGGTGACCAGGTTCACGGCAACCAAGCTGGTCGTTTTCGAGCCAGGCAAAGGGTTCTTTGGCCAGCCGGCGCAGGTGACTGCGCGGACTCAAACGACGATCCAAAACATTGATTCCAATCGCGGCGGCATTATTGGTCGCATCATTCGTCGCCGCGCCGCGAGCATCGAAGCCGGGCAGCATTCGCAAGTCGAGCAGATCGCATCGCAACGCGCCGAGCGGCGGATTCAGTTGGCTTTTGACAAGGCGAGCGCGGCGCGCCTGGCAAAGTTAAACGAAATGGCCGATGTTCGTTCGCTGGCTGGGGCGACTGCTCATAATGCCGCACAAACGAAGTATGCCTGCTGCACGACGCCCCATTATTTTCAGATCGCCACCAGCTTTGGCGACAGCGGCGAGCCCATGGAGTTGCCGAAGTACGACCCGGCGAATCCTGCCAATGCTCCCATCGAAGTCTGGGTGCATGATTCGTTTATGGGCGAACGAATCGCAAATGGCATCGATCTGCTCGCTCAACAGGCCGAGACCAATAAGCTTGCACTGACGGTTTCCGCCGTGGCCAGGTTTTTAACGGCCGACAACAGCGACATGATTCCGGCCGTCCTTGGCAAGCAAACGTTGAACGTGCATCGCGTGGGCCGTTGGCGTGTGGCGAAGATGGAGATTCCGGCGCCGGACCTCGCGCAAGTGGTGCAAGTGCTGCGGCCGAATCTTACTCCCGGCGCCGCGGCTTCAACTCCCTCGCCCAAGAATGTGGCGCCAGGCAGCGCTGGGGAGAAGGGAATGCCGGGAACTACGGCGCTTTCGTCAGTGGCCCGCACTTGGACCAGCGGCAAGTACACAGCGCACGCCCGATTCATTTCGCTCGATGGCGAAACCGTCAAACTGCAACGGAGCACTGGCGTGAATACTCAGATCAAGCTCGAAAAGCTGTCCCCCGCCGATCAAGTTTGGATCCGGCAGTATCTGGCGAATGCACCTCGCACTGCAGCGAAGTAGTCGTAACGCTACTTCACCGTCACGCGTCCGATGCTGTGATAAATGAATCCGTAGCTCCGTAGCGTTTCGGGTTCATACAAATTGCGGCCATCAAAGATAATCGGCAGCCGCAGGCGGCTTTTCATTTCGTCGAAATCCGGGTTACGGAAATCGCCCCATTCGGTGTTGATGCAGAGCGCATCGGCCCCTTCGAGTGCATCGAGGGGCGTATTGGCGTAGCGCAACTTGTCGCCGTACAGTTGCTGCACATTCTTCATCGCTTCAGGATCATGCACCTGCAACTTGCACCCCGCCGCGAGCATGTGATCGATCAATACGAGCGCCGGCGCTTCGCGAATGTCGTCCGTTCGCGGTTTGAAGGCGAGCCCCCAAATGGCCAAAGTCAGCCCGGATAGCTTGCCATCGAACTGTTGTTGCAACTTTTCGATGAGCACATGCTTTTGCTGATTGTTCACCGCATCGACCGCATCGAGCATCCGCGGTTCCACTCCCACGCTGCGGGCCATTTCGGCGAGGGCCCGCACATCCTTGGGAAAGCAACTCCCACCGTAGCCCACGCCGGGAAAGAGAAACTGAAAACCGATGCGGCGATCGTGACCGATGCCGCGGCGAACATCGTTGATATCGCCACCCAAGCGTTCACACAAATTGGCCATCTCGTTGATAAAGCTGATCTTGGTCGAAAGGAGCGCGTTGGCCACATACTTCGTCAACTCGGCGCTTTCCGGCGTCATTGCCAGGAACGGCTTATCCGTACGTAAGTAAGGTCCGTACAACTCGCGGAGCCTCTCTTCGGCCAGCGGCGAGCGAACGCCCACGACGATCCGGTCGGGATATTGAAAGTCGTTGATCGCCGCGCCTTCTTTGAGGAACTCTGGATTGCTGGCCACTTCGCAATCTCGGCCCGTCAATTTCTTCAACTTCTCGGCGATCGCGCGATTCGTGCCGACGGGCGCGGTGCTCTTCACGACCACGACGGCGTCTGGCTTTAAATGCGGAGCAAACTTCTCGACGGCTTGCCAAACATACGAAAGATCGGCCGCGCCGTTGTCAGAACTCGGCGTACCCACCGCGATGAATACGAGCTGTGCGTTGCGAACGGCCTCGGCCGTATCGGTGGTGAATCGCAGCCGGCCGTTGGCGCCGTTGCGAATCACCAATTCGGCCAGGCCCGGCTCGTAGATGGGAATCTGCCCCTGCTCAAGCCGCTCGACCTTGGCTTGATCGATGTCGACGCAAGTCACTTCGTTGCCGCTATCGGCCAGGCAGGTCCCCGAAACGAGGCCAACGTAACCGGCGCCAATCATGGCTATTTTCATGGGAAACCCCTTCGGGAAAGGCAGAAGTCAAAAGTAAGAATGCAGAAGCAACGTAAGGGGCAGCGAATGATCTCTCATTAACTGAAATGAGGTATAATTGACTAGGTCGATTGCAGTTGCCGCCTCCTCATTTTGCGTTCGGCCTTCTCACTTCTGCCTTTAAACTGCGGAATCTTACCATGACTGCCATTGCTGGTCCGCACCAACGTCTGGCAAGCGACTCACCCCGAGAAAAATTTCTCGCCGCGGTCTTCGACGCGCTGTGGGAACGCTATCGGTCGCGAGTCTCCTACGTGCAAGCGTACGAAAAAATGGTCGCCGCGGCCGGCGCGACCTTCTTCAACGATCATATCGCGTTTCGCACGCTCGCGGTTCAGCAGCCGCAGACGGGGATCGCTAGCGTCTCGCGGGTTTTCGAAGCCCTCGGCTATCGCGCGGCGGGAAGCTATCACTTCGAAGACAAACAACTGAGTGCGATTCACTTTCAACACACCAATCCGCAGTTTCCCAAACTGTTCATTTCAGAATTGAAGACCTGGGAGCTTCCCACCGGGTCGCGGAGGTTGATCGAACAAACACTGGTCAATCATCGACCCGCGCTCCGCGAAGAACTGCTCGCGACATTGAACTCGCTCGAGGGGAATCCTGCGGCCGCAACCAGCCAACTGCTCAGCGAAGTCGTCGAATCCTTTCACACGCTTCCCTGGCAGCCTCCGCAGAAACAGGACGTTGTCGAGCTCAACAAAACCAGTCAGTACGGCGCTTGGACGCTCGTGCATGGTTACAACGTGAACCACTTTACCTCGCTGGTGAATTCGCACGGCGTGCCGGCTTTGAACGATCTCGAAAAAACGATGGCCGCGTTGTCGGCCGCGGGCGTGCCGATCAAGACGGAGATCGAAGGGGAACGCGGCAGCAAGCTGCGTCAAAGCGCGACCGAAGCAGTCAAGATCGACGTGGATGTTCGCGACGGCGAACAGCCGGCGAAGATGCTTTGGTCGTATGCTTACTTTGAACTCGCCGAGCGAAACGAAATCGTCGATGCGGCGACCGGCAATCACGTGCGGTTCGAAGGCTTCCTCGGTCCGCAGGCGACGAATTTGTTCGAAATGACCCGGCTTAAGTGATCCCTTCGACCCGCACGCGGTGCCAGCCGTTGAACATGTAACCTTTGAGATTCCATTCGCCTTTTTCGGGGGTTCGTTTGTTGTTGCCAATGGCACGGGCGATGAGAGTTTGCTTGCCCGGAAGCAGTTCGACTGTCGCACTCCAAACCCGCCAACAGAAGGCCTCTCCGTCGTTCACAAGTGCCTTGGTCCACGTCCGACCATTGTCGGCCGAGACTTCGACCGAAGTGAGGTAACTCCCCATCTGACCGTCGGCCAGCGCGTAGCCCCGAATGACCTGGCGGCCGGCTTTGAGCTGCGTGCCATCGGTGGGCAGCCCGATCGCGACGTTGATCGGAAACTCAAAAATCGGCTCGGCCTTGGCCACTTCCTCTTTGTCATCCGTCTGAATGATCTTGTATGCCTCGGCCAGGTAATGATTGGTCGAAGGCTTGTCGCTGACAATGATCTTCGCCAGCCACTTGACGCTGCGAGCGCCGATGAAGCCCGGCACTACGAGTCGTAGCGGAGCACCGTGCTCGGCAGTCAGCGGTTGGCCGTTCATCGTGTGGGCGAGCAGCGAAGCGGCATTCTTCCCTTGGGAGACCAGAGCTTTTTCTAGCGGAATCGAACCACCAAAGGGCGCTTCGCTGCCGTCCTTCTCTTTGATCGGATCCAGCCCCTCGAGCCAGACATGCTTGGCATCGGCTTTGATTTCGGCAGCCTTCAGCACATCGGCGAGCAGCGGCCCCATCCACTCCGCGTGGCCGATCGCGCCGGCGTCCCACTGCACGCCCGCGACTTTTTTGATCGCGCTCAATTCCTGGCGGCGGTTACCGGCGCAAGTCAGCGTCGCGGCGATTTTATGCGTGTCGAACTTTTCTTTCAGCTCCGCGAGACTGAATTCGAGCTCACGATTCACGAGGCCGGAAATTTTCACGCGGAACGAGTCCGCATCGACCTTCGGCACCGCGCCGTGGCTGCGGACATAGAATTGTTCGACCGGCGTGATGTAGGAAGAGACCAGCGCCGCCAGTTCCGGCTCGGCGTTGTAGGGCGATTCCTGCCGCACGATCAGCTTGGGACCGGCGGCTTTTGCTGCGACATTTCTCTCTTGGGAAAAGCTGTGGCCGCTGAAGTAAGCGACAGAACCAAGGGCGGCCGCTTGCGCGAGCCATTGGCGGCGGGAAAGTTCGGCAGCGCGCGACGAGAGAGAACGGCGATTCATGGGAGAGGTCTCGGCGAGGGTGTAAGGAAACCGTGGGGGCAGGTTTCGTTAGTTTACAAAGCCGCCGTTCGCTCTGCGAACGGTGAATGGGGATTGAACTGCCGAGGTCAGTTGGAACAAGCGGTTCCAGCTGATCGTCGAAAGCAGTTAGAGAGGCGGAGTCGCTGGCTCCGAGCAGTTCCACCGTCACTCGCCCAACGCTGGAACGACGCGGAATCCCGCTCGTTCCAGCAAAGCGCTGCACTTTTTTGCCGCATTCATCAATCGCGGAGCGAGCGACGGCTATCGGCCCATGTGGGTGTCGGAATAGAACCGAGCGCGGACGGCTTCCGGATATTGATTTTGAAATTCGCGTGGGCGGCCACCGACCACTTCCGGAGCCATGTCGCGATCCGAGTAAGGATCATGCACGCTCGCGCGCACTTGCTGTTGCCAGGTGGGGCCGGGGTGGAAAAAGTTCCAACGCGACGCGGCAAAGCGGTTGCCGGCGCAGCCCACACTGGGTGCGACGAGCAGGGCGAGCAACATCATTACATAAGGCCAGCGCATAGGTTCATTCCTCTTGCTTCAGTGCCGGTCGGGCGGCGGATTATAGGGAACCGCCGAATTCCGCCCAAGGCAGATTAAGGGACATCGGTGATAGCATCGGCGCTGCTGGCGCTGGGGCTTGAGTGCGGAGTGCGGAATTCGGATTAGGGAATGAGGAGTTTACGGACTGGCGGGAGTTTGAGTTCGAGGCAAATTCACAATTAACCCGGCAGATGTGCCACCAGAATCGTTGCCGGCTGCGAAAACGTAAGGCGTGTCGGGCATGACCCTGGCAATAGTGCAGTTTGGCCGCGACGCAGAGGTTGCCCCGTAGGATCCCCTTCGATGGCGACTTCCCCTGCGACGACATTTACGATGTAGCAGCAATTTTCGCCGTAAGTGATCCAGCCAGCTCCGGAACCTTCCCAGCGAGTCAGCACGAACTTGTCGCACGCCACTAACGTCTGCTCCTGCAAGTTGTTGAACACTCGGCTGATTCCACACTGTGGATTCACGGGTCCGATCTCGTAATCAATGGCGTCCAAACTTTGCTGAATATGCAATGCCCTCGGCTGGCCATCGGGGCCGACGCGTTTCCAGTCATACAAACGAAAAGTCGTATCGCTCGCTTGTTGAATTTCGGCGATGACGAGCCCCGCGCCGAGGGCGTGAACGACGCCGGCGGGAATGAAGATGCAATCGCCTACTTTCGGTTCGAACTTGTGCAAACAAAGTTCGCTCGTGCCGCGGACCACTTCCCGCTCGAGCGCCGGGCGGTCAAAGCCGCGCTTCAAACCGGCGTAGACGACGCTGCCTGGTTCGGCATGCAGCACGACCCACGCTTCGGTTTTGCCCAAGTCAGGCGGCGTGAGTTTCGCGGCCGCCGCATCGTTGGGATGCACTTGAACGCTGAGCACTTTCTGGGCATCGAGCAATTTGAACAGCAAGGGAAAGCGCGGCTGAGGCGCGTGCTTGCCGAGGAGTTCCTGGCCGCGAGTCACGACCAATTCGTGGAGCGTGGTTCCTTTCAGCGGTCCCGCCGCGACGACGCTTTGCCCCGAGGCATGATCGGCGATTTCCCAACTTTCGGCATAGTCATCGCCAGGCGGCAGATCCTTGCCCAGCACTTCCTGCAGCCGCCGTCCGCCCCATAAATAGCGCTTATAGAGTGGTTCGAAACGGAGCGGATAAAGGGGGGGCATGCGTAATCTTCCTGTTCTCGTATTTTTGGGAACCTCGCCCGCCTCGCTCTCCCAGGCGACGTTTCGGCCCTCCCGGGCGGCAGTTGTGACAAACCACTCGGCCAAGTATTATAAAACTCGATCGGACGGTCGATGCCAATGCATCACCCCGATCCCAACCGATTGTTGTTGCGAGGACGCAGGCTGTTCCTGCGATCACTCCAGCCCACTCAGTTGCCGTCCTTCGGGACGAAGTTCTCCCGCCTGTGGTCGTGCGTGCCGCGTTTCGATCGGCACACTAACGATGCACCGCGGCGACCTTCCCGCCGGATTTGGGGAAAGGCCCGGTGCTCTCTCTCGAGCGCACAGCCGATCCCTTACACCCTTCAGGATCATTCGCAGCGACATCGCAGGAGTCCAGCTATGGCCAAGCAGCCTCAAGACGATCTCTTCGAAGGCGGAACCATGTCCTTCGGGGAACACCTCGAAGAACTCCGCGTCTGTCTGTTTCGGTCCATCATTGGTATCGTCATCGGCTGTTTGATTGGGCTGTACGCGGCGGAAAAAGTGGTGCTGTTTTTCGAAGGTCCACTCGAACGGGCGCTGACCTCTCATTACCTGACCCGCGCGCTCGAAGGGATTAAAAAAGACCTCGCTGGACCTGTCCCGGATGAATATCGCGAAACCATCCTCGTCAGTAAGCTCGTGCCGGAAAAGATGAGCGTCGAACCGGCGCAGATTGCGCAAGTCTTAGGCGTGGAAATGCCCGCGGTCCTCGGCGAACAAAAAATTTCGCCCAACAGTTTCATCGCGCAAGATTTCAAGTCGCCTGCAGCAGCCGAGCAATTTGCTCAGGAGCTGGTCAAAGCTGGCGCTGAAAAAAATGCCAGTCCTGCGAAACGTCTCTGGGAATCGTTGACGGAAGAACAACAACAGCAACTCAAAACGTTCTCGCAAATCGACAGCTCGTTGGAAGGAATCAAAAAAGCGGAAGGTGGTGTGAAACCGTCGGCCGAAGAGTTGGCAGCTCTCCAAGAGGATCTAAAACGAAGCGGGCGCAGTCAACTGCTCGCCGCGCTGAATGTAGTGCTGAGCAAAGCCGAACTCCACAAGTCACCCGAATTCAAAAATCTTTCCGGCGCTCATGCTGCGGCAGTTGCATCCTTGCGAGAAAAAAACGGAGACACGCAGCGCCTGAACAAACTGCTGATTGCCGGGACTTTCTCGGATACCTTTCGCACGCCGCAAGTGAATCTCGTCAGCTTTTACAACTGGAAACCGGTGAAGGTCCGCTTCCAGGTGCTCAACGCGCAAGAAGCGTTCATGATTTATCTGAAAGCCGCGTTGCTCACCGGCGTGGTCATCGCCGCGCCTTGGATCTTCTACAATATCTGGAACTTTGTCGCGGCCGGCTTGTATCCCCATGAGAAGAACCAGGTCTTCCTCTACTTGCCGATTAGCTTGATCTTGTTCTTCGCCGGCGCGGCGCTCGCGTTCACGTTTGTCTTTGAACCGGTGTTGAACTTCTTGTTTCAATTCAACACCGGCCTCAACGCCGAGTTTGATCCCCGCATCGGTGAATGGCTCAGCTTTGTGCTCATTCTGCCGCTGGGGTTCGGCATCAGCTTTCAACTGCCGCTGGTGATGCTGTTTGTCAATCGCTTGGGACTGGTGACCGTCGAAACCTACATGCAGCAATGGCGGATGGCGATCTTGATCATCTTTGTGGTGGCAATGGTCCTCACGCCCGCCGATCCGGTGAGCATGTTGCTGATGGCGATTCCGCTTTGCGGTTTGTATGTGCTGGGGATCGCGATGTGCTTGTGGATGCCGCGCAGCCGCAGTCCATTTGACCAAGCGTACGAACCGAGTGCGTAGAAGAATCGGGAACGCGGCAGGTTTAAGTATCGTTTCTCTCGACCTCGGCTCGGCGGGAGCCTCGCCCTCCCCGCGTTCGCCCCTCAAGGAAGTGCATCATCATGAAAACAATCGCCTTTCCCAAATTCACGGTCGAAACACCGGAAGAATGGTTCGATGTGACTGCCGAGCTCGAAGGGGACGCACCGCCGCCGACGTTGCATGCCGAAGAAGGCCATGGCGCGTTGCAAGTGAGCATCGAACAGATTCCTGGTAAGAAGCAGGTGCAATTCACGGTTGAGCAACTGCGGGGGATGTTGAAGGGTTTTGCCGAGGGGCACGAACTCGACTCGCCGAACAACATCAGCAGCAGTGAAACGCCGCGGCCACAACTGGCCGCGAATTTTCTGTGGAACGGCGAGTTTCTGCGCGTCTGGTATTTGTCGGAGCCTGATCAGCTCGCGTTCATCACCTACACCTGCGAGAAGAACGCAGCGTTTGCGACGGAGCTGCAGCAGGTGGAAGAGATCGTGCGCTCGCTGCGGTTCATGTGAGCGACGCACTTGCCAGCCTGAAACGTCAACGAAGGAGCCTCGCAGATTCCTTGGTTGGTGAATTGACAAATGTACACTATTTGCTATCATGGCAGCGATCGAATCTTGCTCTCTCTCAATGTGGTTGATGTCAGGACGGCTGATGGTTTCCATCAGGCGTCGGTTGGTCATTTCTTGCTGCTCACGCTGGAGCAGCACTTCGTTGGGGCCGGGGCGGCGCCGTTCACCATGGTTCATAACGGTTGATAGCTGTTAATTACCGGTTGATTACCGCAACACTTGCCGGGAGGCAGGGCAACACAAGTGTTCAAAAAGCAACAGAAAGCAACAGAAAGCAACAGACTGTCGTTGGGCGAATCGCTGTAAGTTGCTTTTGTAAAATGGGTTGCAAGTTTTGTGGTCCGGCGGATTTTAAGTCGCTCGAACCGCAACAGTTCGGTTGTGAACGGGGCGCTGCCAGCATTGAGCGCCATCAAGCGGGCAACGTTGTTCGCGGACGGAACAATCGCTAACGCGGCAGGTTAAATAGGAATACGACTCACTGCGGTCATGCGCACGTAAAGGCAAACTTGGCTTGGCTTTGGGTGCGAAATTAAGGTGACAGCAAAACGTGGCCGGTATAGAATCCATGCAGATTGATCCTCTGCCGACTCGATGGTCTAGACAGGGGAACCTGCCTGTGTCGGTTACTGCGACAACGCAGTGCTAGTTTCCCGCCTTCCGTTCGCTGCCAGATTGGCCCCAACAACCTCGGATGAGGGCCCCACGTATGAAAAACACTCTCCCCATTTTCGTCTCGGCGGCCTGGTTTGTTGCCGGGAGTACCCGGTTTATTGCCGGGCGTGCCTGCTCAGCCAAGTGTCGCGCTCCGCGATTGCTGGCCCGGCGGGCTCGCCGCGGCAACGCACTGCTCTCGATTTTGGGCGTGCTGGTCGTGGCTGCTGGCATCGGCGGCGTGGTGTACTGGTCCATGTTTCGCGGCCCCGTTGATGACGGTCCCGGTCCCATGGTGAAGCAGGTCTCGCAAGGGCCGTACGACTCGGTGGTGTTGGAGCAGGGGGAAGTCGAGAGCAGCAGCAACATCGAAATCCGCTGCGAAGTCAAAGGCCGCAACGGCGGCGGCATCACGATTTTGGAAGTGATGCCCGAAGGCGCGTTGGTAAAAGAAGGCGACGTGCTGGTGCGGCTCGATTCGAGCGCCCTGGAACAAGAACGTTTGCAACAGAAGATATCCGTCAACACCAGCGAAGCATTGGTGGTGCAAGCGCGGAATACGCTCGAAGCCGCGAAGATCGCCCGCAAGGAATATCTCGAAGGGACTTTCAAGCAGGAAGAGAAACTCTACCTGGGCGAAGTGTTCGTGGCTGAACAAAATTTGCGCAGTGCGCAGTTGTCGTTCGATTCGGCACAGCGTTTGGCCGCGAAAGGAATCTTGAGTCCGCTGCAGTTGGAAGGGGCCAAGTACGGCGTTGATAACGCTCGGAATCAACTCGACGCGGCTCAGACCAAAGTCGAAGTGCTGCGGAAGTACACCAAAGAAAAGATGCTCAAACAGTTCGATAGCGACATCGCCACGGCCGACGCCAAAGTGCGGGCCGAGGAAAGCAGCTATCAACTGGAGCAGGACAAGCTGAAGGAAATCGAAGATCAAATCGCCAAGTGCGTGATCAAGGCGCCGCAAAACGGCCAGGTGGTTTACGCCAACAAATACAACTCCGGCCGCAGTGGCAGCAGTGCTGAGTTTGTGGTCGAAGCAGGCGCCATGGTCCGCGAACAACAGCCGATCATTCGGCTGCCGGATTCGAACAACATGCAAGTGAAAGCGCTCATCAATGAAGCGCGTGTGACCAAGGTTCGTGTTGGTTTGCCAGTGACGATTCGGGTCGACGCACTCAAAGACGAACTGATGCAAGGCGAAGTGATCAAGGTCAATCAATATGCCGAGCCCAGCAGTTGGTCGAGTGGCAGCGTGAAAAAGTACGCAGCGTTGATTCGCATTTTGAATCCGCCCGATGCGCTGCGGACGGGCATGAACGCTGAGGCCCGCATTCACATCGAGCGTCGGCCCGATGCCTTGCAAGTTCCGGTGCAAGCGCTCGTCGATCACAAGGGACGCTTCTTTGTATTGGTGCAAAACGGCGACAAGTTGGAAACTCGCGAGGTGACCGTCGGTTCGACGAACGACAAGGTGGCTGTGATTGACAAGGGCCTGGCGGCTAGCGACTCCGTGGTGCTGAATCCGCGCCGTGAAACGGCGCTCGACTTGCCAGACCTGCCCGATGCTGCTGCGGTGAATGTCGCCGCGATTGCTGCGGCGCCGTCGAACGTGACGGGACCTGTTGCAGTGGCCAAACTTGAAGGAACGCCAAAGAAAAAGGGACCGCCTGGCGGCATGACCGTCGCCAGCA
The DNA here is from genome assembly GCA_964394305.1 of uncultured Pirellulaceae bacterium. Classification (GTDB taxonomy): domain Bacteria; phylum Planctomycetota; class Planctomycetia; order Pirellulales; family Pirellulaceae; genus Anatilimnocola. The sequence goes on along the minus strand of CAYMWL010000004.1, from coordinate 195,493 downwards.
TGCTCGAGCGAACGCTGGAAGCAGATACCGACAAAGATGGCAAGCTCTCCACCGCAGAGATCGCGGGAGTGAACGAACGGATGCGGCCGCGGCTCGAAGGAGCTGATAAGAACAGCGATGGCTTCGTGGATCGCGAAGAGTTGTTGCCAATCATGGCGGCTGCCCTCGCGCGAATCAAAGAGATGCAGGCCCAGGGCGGAGGCGGGATTCCGGGAACGGGAGGCGGCCAGTGAAGTTTGCAGCGAGGCTGATGGACGTTCGCAAGGACTACGTCCTGAAGAGCGAAACCGTGCGGGCCTTGCGAGGTGTGACGTTCGACATTCCCGAAGGGGATTATGTCGCGATCATGGGCCCTTCGGGCTCGGGCAAGAGCACCCTGCTCAACTTGCTCGGCTGCCTCGACAAGCCCTCGGCGGGCCACTTTTTTCTCGGCGAAGACGACGTCGCCAAGATGAACGACAATCAGTTGTCGCACACCCGTGCTTCGCGTATCGGCTTTGTGTTTCAGTCATACAACCTGATTCAACAGCTGACCGTCGTCGAAAACATCGAAGTGCCGTTGTACTACCAAGGCCGCATTAACGCTGCCTCGCGCAAACGCTGCCGCGAGCTGGCCGACATGGTCGGTCTGGGCGAGCGGCTGGGGCATCGGCCGTCGCAACTTTCCGGTGGTCAACAACAGCGCGTGGCGATTGCTCGCAGCCTGGTCAACGATCCGTATTTCATCCTAGCCGACGAAGCAACGGGTAACCTCGACAGCGTCACGACGGAAGAGATTTTGTTTCTCTTTCAGCAGCTGAACGACGCCGGCAAGACGATCATTCTGGTCACGCACGAAGACGATGTGTCGTTGCATGCCAAGCGGATCATTCGCCTGAAAGACGGCGTGGTGCAAACCGATGTTCAGAACAATCGCCGCGTGCTGGCTCGGCCCCGCAGTGCACCGGTTTCGGTCGGTGCGGTCGATGTGAATGCGGCGACGGTGGTGAGTTCATGATTCCCGTAGGATGGAGCACTGCTCCGTCCGAATGCGTGGTCAATTTTTACTAGGGTTGTATTGCAGGTCTGGACGGAGCAGTGCTCCATCCCACGAATGAAGTCGTCTCATGTTTTTTCTTCGCACCTTCCAGCTCGGTTTGAAAAGTCTGCTGCTGCATCCGATGCGGTCGCTGCTGACCGTGCTGGGTATTTTCATCGGCGTGGTGAGCGTGATTTGGCTCCTCGCAATCGGCGAAGGGATCAGCCAGGAAGCGCAGCGGCAGATCGAAGGTCTGGGCGCTGACAACATCATCGTCCGCAGCGTGAAGCCACCGGCCGAAGCGACCGCGGGCTTTGCGGGACCGGTGCCTTATGGATTGAAGCGCGAAGAGTTCGACAAGTTGTTACTGACAATCCCCACGCTCAAGAGCGCGCTGCCGATTCGCGAAGTGCGCCGCACGGCGAGTTTTAACGGTCGCGATGTCGACGGCCGGTTGGTCGGCTGCACGCCGGAATATTTCGAAGTGACGCGGCTGGAGTTAGAAGTCGATGCGGATGGCAATCCGCGCGGGCGGCTGCTGACCGAAGCCGACCTCAACAACGCCAGTAATTTTTGCGTGCTTGCTTCGACGATGGCGGAACAGTTGTTTCCTTATGAAGATCCGATTGGCCGCCGTGTCTATTTTGCTGAGAGCAAGGATTACTACCAGGTAGTGGGCGTGCTGAAGTACCGCACTCCAACGGCTGCGATTGGCGGTTCACTCGATGCGCAAGACTTTGGCGCTGATATTTACATTCCGATTTCCACGCTGCGGCAGCGAGTGGGAGATTTCGTCACGACTCGCCGCGGCAGTAACTTCAGCGTCGAGATCGTGGAACTGAATCAAATCACGCTCCGTATCGACTCGGTAAAAAACGTGCCGGAAACTGCCGACCTGGTGAGGTCGATCTTGGGCGTAAAGGATGACTCACGCGCTGCCAAGATGGGCATCAAGAAAGTTGCTTGGGAAGAAAAGGCGGACGAAGCGCCGCTGCGGCGCGATGTTGCGGTGATCGTGCCGGAAGAACTGCTCGAACAAGCTCGCGTTACGCGGTTGATGTTCATGCTCTTCATGGGTTTGATCGCGGCGATCTCGCTGCTCGTCGGCGGCATCGGCATCATGAACATCATGCTCGCTACCGTGACGGAACGGACTCGCGAGATTGGCATTCGTCGCGCACTGGGCGCCACCCAATCGCACATCGTCACGCAGTTTCTGGTCGAAACGACATCCCTCTCGGTGGTCGGCGGGATCACCGGAATTCTCGTCGGCTTGCTGTGCCCGCTCGTGATTACGGGGACGCGTGATTTGCTGTTGAAGTATGCGCCGAATCTGATGGCCGACGTGCCGGAAGTGGTTCACCGCCTGGAACCGCAGATCGTGCTGCTGTCGCTGCCACTGGCTTTCGGCATCTCGGTGCTCGTCGGCGTGGTCTTTGGAATCTATCCCGCGATTCGCGCCGCGAAGATGGATCCCATCGAAGCGCTGCGGCATGAGTAGGACCTCGGGAGTGAGGGGGCAGGCGCCAGGAATCGGGATTCATTTGACTCCCGAATCCTGAGTCTTGGCCTCAGTCAATCGTATCCGGATAGACCACCACTTCGACGCGGCGGTTTTTTGATTGGCCGGCGGGAGTGGCATTGGAAGCCAGCGGATGATTCTCGCCCATGGCGAGAATCGAGAGTTGCCGGGCAGGGAGATTGTTCTTCTGCACAAAGTGCTGGAAGACCAACTGCGATTGAGCGTTCGTGAGCAGGTGCGCGTTGACCGCGGTGCCCGGGGTGTTGTCGGAATGTCCTTCAACGACGATTCGCTGCCGTGGATAGGTCCGGGCAATCGCGGAGGCCACTTCGTCGAGGATGCGGCTCGATTCAGCGGTCATCTGGGCGCTGCCGGGCGTAAAGAGCTTGTCGGCGGGGATCTCGATCCGCACCATGTCGCCGTCTTGCTTCACCTCGAGTCCGGGGAGCGTGATGGTCTGCAGCGATTGCTTCACGCTGCTGTTGGCCGTGATGCTCGCGCCGCCGCGAAACGTCGTCGAAGCTTGCAGGGCTTGAAGCTTCTTGGCCGTTTCCTGGGTGGCGACTTGCTCGCTCTTGAGCATGTTGGCCGTGTCGCCGAGTTGCTTTTTCAGCAGGTCGATTTGTTCGATGTAACGCTGTTGATTTTGCTGAGCCTGGGCGAGTTCGCGCGTCAGGTTGCTGTTATTCAAATCGAGTTGCGACGTTCGCTTGGTCAGATCCTGCACCGTGGCAGTCAGCGATTGCTGCTGCTCCGTCCAGACATTCTTCATCGCTTCCATCTGCTGCTGCACTTGTTGCTGTGCGAGCGCCTGCTGATTCGGCGTCGACGCGATGCCTTGAGCATTCGGGCCGGTGGGAGCGGCCGAAAATGCGCCTGGCTTGCAACCCACGAGCGCGCAAGTTGCCATGCCGCACAGGAGCAGTGCGGCCGGCAAACGTCGCAGGTGGTCAGGTCGAGTATGCATGAAGTAAGTGATGCTGCGGGCGGATGAAGTCCGGCAAGCGGGCGGGATCGTAGCGATTGCCCTGCCAGCAGGCAAGGGCGAAACCGAGCTGCTAGCATCAGCGCGTATCGGCGCCCCCTCCCCTGCCCCGTTAAGAAAATAGAGTGAGTCGCGAATGTGCTATGGAGGAGAGATTTGCGGTTCGAGTTTCGTAACTTGCCATGAGACTTCGACCGCCGAACCCCATTCGATGCGCCGGTATCGCCGCGGATAACCGGTGTCGGCGTCAAACTCGCCGCGAAGCGTTAGTCGCGGAGTATTTGGTTCGGCTTTGCCCGCAGCGAGCCGCTCCACTCGATCGATGTCCCGGCTGATGGTGCCGAACATGCCGCGGACGCTCCACGTGCTGAAGGTTCGTTCCTGCAGCAGCGGCAGATCATTCCGCCAGGCCGCGATCGCTTTCCCGTCGCGGACTTGCACGCGATACTGCGCGCCTTGTGTGCCGGTGACTTGCACTTCGATGTCGTAGTTCGGTAGTTCATGCTTGTCCCACTTTTCGCGCGCTGCGTAAAAATCGGCCGGCTTCATTTCCGGCAGCGGATCGGCGATGTGCGAGCGGAGAATCAAGAGTGTCGCTACAACTCCGACGACAATGCCCAGCAGCAACCACAGCACAAACACGCGACCGCTGCGGATGGGACGATCGGCTGGTTCATCGCGCCGCGGCGGCGATTTGATTTCCTGCACGGGAATGCCGTCGCTCATGGCGTGTCCCCGCCGAAATGTTTCATCGCCGGCGCGAGCGCTGCGTAACTTTTTTTCGCCGCGGCAATCGGGTCGTAACCGGCTTTGGAAAAAATCTGCCCGCTCACTTCAACCAGGATGTCGCCGGTGTAGCCGACCTGCGCCAGCGTTTGGAACAGTCCGTCGTAATCGATTGTTCCTTCACCGGGGAGCAGGAATTGAAACTTGCTCGGCACTCCCTGGGCATCTTTGACATGCACGAAGCTGATTCGGTCGGCGAGTGGCTTGAGCGTGTCGCGGCAGTCCAGTTTTTGCAGTTCGAAATGGCTGAAGTCGTAGGCTGCAGTGAGCCAGGGACTGTTGACCTGCGCCAACACCCAAGCCAATTGCTCAGGCCGCTGAATGGCGTTGGAAATGTGGGCCTTGATGGCCAACTTTACGCCGGCCTGCTGCATCACTCTGGCCCATTCGCCCAGGCGATCGACGAATTGCTGCTTCACGTTTTCCCACTCGGTCGGTTTGCCGCCGAGGACCGTTTCAACCAGCGGTGGATCGTCTTTTCCTAAGCTGCTGGCAACTTCGGCCGCGGCTTTCAGTCGTTGCAGATTGCTACGCTGCTTTGCTTCGTCGCCGAGCAGCGGCAGGTTCTCCATGAGCGCGGTCAAGCGAAGTTGGTGTTTGCTGAGCGATTCGCGAAATTCTTTTTGCGCCGCGGCTGAGAATTTTGCGGCGTCGGCGGGCCAATCGGCGAGCACGGGCAACTCCACGCAACGATAACCAATCGCCGCACATTGCGCGAGAGCTTCACCGAGCATTAGCGTTTTCATGCCGTACAAACTGAAGCCCAGCAGCGGGCGGCGTTTCTTCGTTTCCGTGGCAAATGATCGGCGCATTGCGTGACTTAGTGCGAACGCACTCGTGGCTGCTAACCATTCACGGCGCGACAAAAGCGCGTTGCTGAGCATCGTGGTGTCTCCTGTTGAATGCGATTGTACTCGTACGCGCCGCGTCGCTTCATTGCTGCAAACTGCGGAAGCGATTTTTTCCGCTCATTGTCCCCTGCCCGCAAATTTTACTGAAGTTCGCTAATTCGCCTTGACGAAATAGCACGCATGCTGGTTGAATACGCGTGTCAGGAAAGATGAAGCGATTGTGTAATCGGTTTGTCTGACTGTCTACTGCGAGTACGCAGTCTTGTGCGCGTTGCAAAGTGCACGCATCAAGCGACGTTCCCTCTCGGGTGTCACCAGGGTTCGTCTCGCTTCATTATCAGGACACCCACGGAAGGAGCCTTACCATGGCAGCTGCCAAAAAGACCACCACCAAGAAGACCCCCGCCAAGTCGACCAAGAAGCCGGCCACCAAGAAGGCCGTTGCGAAGAAGTCGCCCAAGAAGGCCGCGGGCAAGAAGTAGTCTGCTGCTGCGGCTAACGCAGCGCTCGCTATTCGACGGTAAGTTGGTTTCAGCACTAGAGGCGCTGTTGCTAACGAACCACGTAGCAAACTCACTTCTGATTACAACGAGAAAGGCCGGTCGCTTTCAGCATTGAAAGCAGCCGGCCTAACGCTTTTCTTGGTCTGTTATGCTCTGCAATGGCTGGCGGTTAGAGACCTATGGTCCACGGCACCGTTAGCGAAATCATACCAGCCAGGAGCGCCGAAGTTTTTGCGCTCGTACACAATTACGACCGACGACTGGAATGGGATACTTTGCTCTCGGCTGCGCATCTGACCAATGGTCACGCGGTCGCGCAGCGCGGTGCGGTGTCGGCTTGCGTGGGACGGGCTGCGTTTGCAGCGATGACACTGACCACGGAATATGTTTCGTTTGATGCGCCTCGTTTGGCAGCAGTGAAGATGATCCGTGGGCCGTGGCTTTTTGACCGTTGGGCAGCATCGCTGAAGCACGAGGATCTGGCGGACGGAAGTTCGCGAATTACCTATGCCTGGCAATTTTCGACGCGACCGTGGGTGTTGCGTTGGCTGCTGGAACCGGTGGTGAATCGCGTGTTCTATTGGGAAACGCAGAAGCGATTGTGGGCGCTGCGGGAGTTTTTTGCTCGGGAAGTAAATCACCAATCCTCTGCTGCCACTTCGTAAGGATCATCTTCAGCCATTACGCGGGCTTGCGTGGCGAAGCGTTCGATTAACGGCAGATGCCGCGGATCGAGTTTCGCTTTGTCGATCTTTTGCAGCACGCAATAGGCCTGCCGGCCGCGGTTCTTCTTTTCGATGAGCAGTTGCGCTAGCGCCAGCCGGACTGCGGCATCGCGCTGCGGGTAGGTCCGCAGAAACGTGACCATCAGCGTGATGGTTTCATCCCAGTGTCCCGCTTTGCGCATGATAGCGATGAGTCCCAGCAAATCATTTTCGGGGAGTTGAAAGCCGGGGAACTGATTCAGCCCGCGTTTGTAGGCGGCCCACGCGGCCATGGCTTCGTCTGCGGCAAGGTAGCGGCGAACTTGCTCGGCGGCAGCGTCGCGCAGCTCTTGGCTTCGCTGCTGACCTTCTTTCGATTTCATGTAGTCTTCGGCCAACTCCTCGCGGCTGCGCTTGTGCTTTCCTTCGTACACAGAAAATGCGTCCCAGCCTTCGCAGTCCACGAGTTTGTTACGCAGCATGAAATAGCCAGCAGCACCGCCAACGGCAGCTCCCGACAGATGCAAGAATTCGCTGGTAATTGCGGCCAGCGGATGATCGGCAAAAGCGATGGCGATCGCAGCGAAGAAGAACTGCACAATCAGGAATAATCCTACGAACAGGTAACTGGCGATTTCGAACTCACCAAAGATGAACCAACCGATCCAGTAAAAGACCTTGATGTTGTTCGCCGGCGCCCAAAGCAGCACCATGGCCATCAATCCAAAAATAGCCGCCGATGCACCGAGTGCGCCTCCTTCGTCAAAAGGCAAAGTTAACACCTGCAGCACAAAAGCGAAGACAATCCCGCTGGCGTTATAGATCAATAGAAACTTCCACCAACCAATCTTCCCTTCGACGATCAACCCAAAGACCCACAAGAAGATCATGTTCCCAATCAAATGGATGATATCGGCGTGCATGTAGTTGCACGTCAGCCAGGTGATGGGGTTGAAGTTGCCGAAAGTCAGAATCAGCCAAGACACGGCAACTTCTTGCGGTTCCTCAGGGAGCAGCAAGATGAACAGAAAAATCAGTGTATTGGCGACGATCGTCCCCACCGTGGCAAAAGGCCAATGATAGACCGGTGCGTCAGTAGATACGGGGATGATCAGCATGCGACGGCGATGTCGAAGGTTGGCAACGTAACGCTTTCATTCTAGCGAAAGGGAACGGCGGCTTGCCGCAACAGAGCGCGTTTTGCCAAACCGCAGGCACAGCAATTTTTAGTTTTTATCCATTCCTAATTTGACACCCGTGCGTATACTGAGGACCGCATTTGACTCTATGTTTTCAGCAGCGGGCGGAGCGTTTTGTGGTTCAACGGGTTTTTGTCTGGATCAGCGGAAGTTTCCTGGCTGCACTCCTGGTCAGTTTGCTGGTCGGTTGTAGCGCAACCCGAGAACCGCCTCCCGAGGAGGTTTCGATCAAGGCCCTGACCATCCTCTACGGTCGTTTCTTTCAAACCAACACAGGCAAGCCGCCGGCGGATGAAAAGGAACTGCGAGCGTTTGTGGAAAAGCTGAGCGCCGAAGAGCTGGCCCTGCTTGGCGCCAAGGATCCGGCCAAGCTCTGGATCTCTGCCCGTGACGGTCAGCCGTATGTGGTGATGTACGGCAACGTGACCAATCCCCAGGGGCCTTCTGGTCCTGTGGTGATTTATGAAAGCCAAGGCGTCGGCGGCAAGCGGTTCGTCGGCACTTCCTTGGGAAATGTCGAAGAGGTTGACGAAGCACGTTTTCGTGAACTTGTGCCCAATGCGAAGTCTGCCCCTTGATTGCGGAATGTTGACGAAGATAATCCTCTCCCCTTCAACTCAACTCACCTCTCCCATGAATCGCCGCACTGCTTTTACGCTCGTCGAGTTGCTCGTTGTAATTGCCATCATCGGAGTGTTGGTCGCCCTGCTCTTGCCGGCAGTGCAAGCCGCTCGCGAATCTGCGCGGCGGACGCAATGCATCAATAATCTGAAACAAATCGGCATTGCGGTTCACAACCACGTCGATACGTTCAGCGTCTTTCCCACGAGTGGCAACGTTCCTTGGCCCGTGGTGAGCGATTATTTTTCCAATGGCGGCACCGGCGCTCCCTACGGTCCTGACAAACAAGGAATGGGTTGGGGTTATCAGATCCTGCCGTTCCTGGAAAAAGAAAACGTCTATCGTCTGCGCACGCAGGCGGAAATCGATGCGACGTTTATCAAGGAGTACTTCTGTCCGTCGCGACGGTCGAAGGCCTATTATCAAGGGACCAAGCGTTACTTGAACGACTACGCTTCTTCGACCCCGCTGGTGCCGGGCTTAAATGAAGTCAACTCGCTCTGGCAGGATCAGTCGACCGGAACCTGGGCGGTTCCCGCGAGCAAAGAATGGCTGGGCGTCATCATTCGCGCCAGTTGGTTTGGCAATAACGATCCAGGGTCGATGAAGGCGATGGGTTTTCGCGGCATTGTCGACGGCACTAGCAATACCTTGATGATCAGCGAAAAGCGGTTGAAGCCGGAACTCTATCAAATCGGCGATTGGCACGACGACCGTGGCTGGAGCGACGGTTGGGATCCCGATGTCGTTCGTTGCACCGGCGCGGCCCTCGGACCGGATAAGCGAGTTTCGAACGGCGGGCCTGGCGAAGTGGGGTATATGTTCGGCTCGGCGCATCCTGGCGGAGTGAACGCACTGCTTGCCGATGGTTCGGTTCGCGTGGTCGTCTATAGCATCGACCCTGTCATGTGGGACCGCTTTGGCAACCGGATCGACGGCAATCAATTGAATCTGCCGTAAGCGTTGCTGAAGTTACTTGATTGCCGCCAAGTGCCGCAGCATGCGCACGTTCAGCATTTCCCAATTGCTGCCGAAGATGTCGGTGAAGTCGCGCAGCCGTTGCGGCTGCGGATAAGCTTCGAACGGTTTCACTGCGGCGGTTTTTTGCAGGTATTGAAAATACTTCTTGGGTTCGGTTTCACTCAGGAAGAACGTCAGCGCCCATGCTTCGGCATAAGCGCCTGGCACATCGGTGTGGAAGGCGCGATCGGACGAAATGAGTTCCGGCAAGGCCGAGCTTTTTCGCCGCGGCAAATAGCGGCGGAAAGATGCGAGCTGACCGTGATTCACACGATCGGCGCCGGCAGTGAACTGCCTCGAGTTCCACACGCCGCGGGCTTCGAACAACGTGCCGAGTCCTTCGGCGACCCAGCGTGGCGTTTGCCCAAAGCGATTGTGCAAGCCGCCGTTGAACGCGGCCTGATGCAGCGCTTCGTGAATGATCGTTTCAGCGTTCGTCGTCCAATCAACGTTGTTCCTGCCAGCCGTGATGTCGTACATCGCGATGCGATTGGTCGCGGGCGAGTAGTAGCCGAGCATGCCACTCGAAGCGTGGTTGCCTTCGGCAATTGCATAGCGGGCGAAGTCTGCCTGCCGCGCAAAGACGACGGCCACCAAGGGAAATCGCGGCTCCGGTGTCTTCAAGCCGCGGGCGGCAAAGTACTGGGCAAACGACCGCTGCAGCGATTCGAATCGCGGCGCCCAAACGTCCTGCTGGCCGGCAGGATGGACCACGAGGAACTTGCCGCCGCCCGAAACATCGAAGCCGTGGCCGAACTCGCGCAGCAACTGCCCGCGCATCTCGGCCGCGGTGTAGCTGCGGAATTTTCCCTCGGCCGGCGCGAAGTCCTTGGCTTGATCGGGGGCAAACTCGAGCAAACGCCCGCTGCGCGTGAGGAAGAAAACCTGCTGCGCGTCGTAGCGGAGCGGCGTCCCTTCGTACTGCAGTCCGTTGATGCTGAGTTGGAAGAGCGGCTCTTGCGCACTGGCCTGCCGCGAAACCAACAGTAACACGAATAGGATGAACAACGTGCGCATACGAAAAGCCCGCAAGGCGGTAGATTTCATGGCTATCGAAATCTAGCTTGCCAGCAAAGCTTGACACGGATCGGCAACTTCCGCTGATGCCAATTCTGACGATTACGCCAGGCAAACGCTTAGAGATACATCCCCAAAAATCCCCCCTGCTCGTCACTCTGGGCCTGCAATTTGGCGATCCGCTCCTTGGCCTTCTGTAAATCGCCCGCTTCGATGTAACGATCGAATTCGACGAGCACCGCGGGCGTCACGCATTGTTCGAACCACTTCACCACCGGCGCGGTGAGCCAATCGCAAGTTTCGCGGATCAATTCAATCTGCAAATCTGCCCGCGAGGCCTTCAGGTCATCGGCATCGGTCAGCAGTGTACCGGTGTAGCGAAACTCGATCGAGCCGATGTCCTCGCGGTTCGTCAGATGGAACTTGCACTCGGCGTTGTACAAGTAGTAGGTGTTGTGCGAGCCATGTTTGTCGATGGCGTGCTTGATGGCTTCACATCGCCGCTGATACACGGGCGAAGCGTCGATAGGAATATCTAGTCGGCCGATGGTTCGCAGCGGCAAGCAGTCAAACGCAATTTCAACCCAACGGTTCATGTAAGCATCCTTTGCCCGGTATTATTCCCTCTCTTCGTCACGGAGGGGAGAGGTCGCTATTGCGTAATCCACCGTAGCGGATCTGCTTCGCTCTGGCTCGGCCAGATCCTTAATTGCGGAAAAGGCTGGCTCAGCACTTCGGCCAGGCGTTCACATGCAAAGCGTTCGCTGGCGTAGTGACCAGGCAGGAGCACGTTCAGGCCGAGTGCCTCAGCCTCAAGGCAAGTGTGAAATTGAGTCTCGCCGGTGACGAGCGTATCGCAGCCGGCGCGGGCGGCGTCGGCGAGGAAGCTTCCCGCGCTGCCGCAGGCGACTGCAATGGTTTGCACTTGAGCGTCAGCGCCGCCAACGGCATGCAAGCCAGTGATTTTTAAGAACGTTTGCAGTCGCGCAGCAAGCGCACTCAAGGAGATGGGTTTCGGCAGTTTGCCAAAGCGGCCTGAACCGAGGCCTGCGGGATCATTCTTGGCGGGCACAATTGGCTGAGTGTTTTCCAGGCCGATGCCTTCAGCCAATTGCTGATTGATGCCGGCCGCCGCGGAATCGAAAGCGGTGTGTGGACTGTAAATCGCGACGCCGGCGCGGGCCAGTTGCCAAAGAAGACGCGTCGGCGTTTGTTCGGTCGTCAAACGCTTGAGCGAATGAAACGGCAGTGGATGGTGCGTGACGATCAATTCGGCATGTTCGCGGATTGCTTCCTGAGCGCTCGCCGGCGTGATCGTCAGGCACGTCATGATCTTCGTAACGGATTGCTGGGGATCGCCCGCGAGCAGGCCGACGTTGTCCCAGTCTGCAGCGAGTCGCCGCGGCGCGAAGGTTTCGAGAAAGGCAGCGATATCGGCGATGGTGGGCATAGGCGGGTAATTGGTAATTGGTAATGGCGCAGATATCTAAGAGTTCCCTCTCCCCGGTACTCCGGGGAGAGGGTTAGGGAGAGGGCCTGAGCCGCGAGTTGATCCAGTCCTGGCAACACAATGCCGCCAGACGATTTCTAAGAATTCATCAATCCCATCATCTAATTCGCGGCTTCCAAAACGGATCACAAGCAACCCTGGCGCCTCCAGCCACGATTGCCGCGCTGCATCGTGCGCTTCTTTGCCGAGATGTGTTACACCATCGAGTTCAATCACGAGCAATGCTGCATGACAGTAGAAATCAACAATGTAAATTCCAATCGGATGTTGGCGGCGGAATTTGAAGCCGCGGAGTCGTTTGGCACGGAGGCCCTTCCAGACGCTCGATTCAACGTCGTTTGGTTGGCTACGCATTTCGCGGGCGCGCTCGAGTAAGACTTTAGAGAGTTCAGTGCGGTCGTTGCGTTTGGGCATGACTATTCTAGAGAATTTTTGCCTAGAAAATCAGAACCGCTTCCGCCCCTCTCCCCAACCCTCTCCCCGGAGTACCGGGGCGAGGGAGTTCGTCTAACTGTACTATCAGCCCTGCCTTACCCTTAAACGCGATCCGGCAAGTTACCCTGGGCATCAAACGGCATGGGCCTTGGCTCGGTGAGGATCGTCAGATCGCTGCGGCTCTTCGCTTCATTCCAATAGACCGACGAGCATTCCACTTCCGCAACTTCCAGCGTGTTGTGAATCCACTGCAGCGCGATGTTTTCGGGTTCGACGAGTCCGCAGGTGGGAAACGCGGTGTCAAGCATCAACTGATCGGTCGCGTAGTCGAGCGGCATCATCGCGGCTGTCGGATGGCCGCCGGTCAGGCAGTTTATGCGAGTAATCTTGACGTCGACCTTTTCAATCACGCGCGTGCGGCAGAACTCGCTCATGCCGATGCCCGTCGCGTTGCCGTGCGTCGCATCGGTGAGATCGCGAACGCAGATTCGTTTCACCTTGGGCCATTCGTCGTCCATCGCCACATGGTCGTTGAACTTGCGGCCGATGACGTTGGTGTCCATCCCCGCGCCGCTGATGTTCTTACCGATCTGATCGACGAGCAGCACTTGAGCCGTGTTGAACGGCAGGCGAGGAATCCACTGCTTGGCGAGGACGAGCAACTCTCGCTCTCGCGCCTCGAACTCATGCGGCGCGACGGCTTGGATTTTCGCCGTTTGATCGTAGGCGTTTTCGACAATCCCGACGCCCGCGACAATGCGACATTGGTTGAGCACTTCGCGGGCAACGCTCCGCACAATCTGCCCGAAGCTGTAGTTCATGATCGCGCGGTGATAGATCTTTGCTCCTTCGTGCTTGCCGAGGCCGATGAGCATCATCTTCATCAGGCCGCTTTCGATATCGCCCACAAAATTGGTATGCGGCTTCACGCGGCCGACGACGCACACATGATCGGCGCCGTACGCAAACTTATCGAAGTGCACCGGAAAACCTTCTTCGGCCTGGCAGACGACGACGGTTTCCATGCTCGCGCGAATCGGGCAGCCCATCGCGTGCTCGGTGATGCCGTAACCTTCGATCAGTTCTCTTTGCCCGGCAGCAGTGCCGCCGCCATGCGAACCCATCGCGGGCACGATGAAGGGCTGCGCGCCGATCTTTTGAAAGTGTCGCACGACGGCGTGAATGATTTTCGCAATGTTCGCAATCCCGCGGCTGCCGGCGGTAATCGCGACCGTTTGTCCGGGAAGAATTCTGGTGGTGAGTTCTAACCGCGACAGTTCGTTCTCGACCGTTGTGGGAATATCCTCGACCGTTTGCGAATCGAATTTTTGCCGCACGCGGAAAATGGTGGGATAGGTTGACATAGAAAGCTCATCGGGGGGGGTGGGTCGAATGTACTCATGAGGCCCACCGGGCTAGCGACTCATGGTGGGCCTCGCGGAGTACCGGCTCGACCCACCCTACGCGTCAATATAGATACTTACAACAACGACTGCAGCCGACCGTGGTACGGGCTGTCGTTCATCAGGTCAAAGCTGCGAATCAGTGCGCGTCGTTCCGCACCGCTGGGCAATTGTTCGAGTGCCGTAAAGACACGTTCGATTTGCTGTACGGTCACTTCGCGCGTGATTGGTTGCCCCAGACCCATGATGACCTTCGCCCGCTGCAGATCGGCGAACTTGCCAGGATCGTCTTGCATGGCTGCGAAGACCGCCGTGACGGCGGCTTGATGTTGGGCAACTGCGGCCCAATCGTTTTTCTCTGCTGCGGATTGAATGGCCAGATAAGAATAAATCGCAAACGACATTGGCCCGCTCGTAAAGCCACAACGTTGCCGCCGCATAATGTCGTGCCGCGGGCCATCTTGCAAGGCTCGCGCGAGATGCGGGTCCCAGCCTTGAACAATTTTTAGATGAGCCAGCCGCGGATCATCGAGAAACCGGAGCGTGCTATTTTCGTAACTCGCTTCCGTCACCTTGATGGCGACGATGTTTCCGCCCCCCTCCCCTGCTACCAAATCGGCGGCCACAGCGGGGCTCATCGGGCAGCCGCTGACGTCGGAAATCGAATACAACCCCACGGCCAAACCCCGTTTGGCAGCTCCGGAAACAATCGGCCGCATGTTGTCAGCAATCCTCTGATCCGAGGGGTTCGCGCCCAGGTTATTTCCTGGCCTGGCAAAGACTACCGCGTATTCTAGTTTTGCCAGCAAATCTAATAGGCGATTATTCTCGGCCTCACCATCTTCGGGCCTCAAGAGAGCGCCTTTCACCGCTCCCTGCCAGTCGAAGCTCGCGGCTACGCGAAACCATTCTGCCAGTTCCGTGGGATTGCGAAGATGAGCCTGGCCCGTCGAAGCGCCGATGAGCAGAGCGAGGTGATTTGCGCGTCGCTGCGTCGCCGAGCCGGTTACGATCAGCTTTTCCAGGAAAGCCTTCGTGCGAGCATGGTCCAATTGCCGCCGCGGCAGGCCGCCGGTGGTCGGATCAAAGCAGGCCACGGTCGCGTTGGGATAGTTACCAATCGGATCCTGGATCAACGACTGGATCAGAGTAGAAGTGGAATGAGTCACCGAAAAATCCTTCGACGCGTCAGGAGAGGTAGACGCGACGAAGTGTAACCCAAATCAGGCGGAGCGCGTACTTCGATTAGCTCTAAGCAGACTTGGCCACGGCCAACTGCACGCTGATGCGGTGCGTCTCTTTGAGCGAAATCAGTCGATCTGCAGTCGCGTAGTCGACGTCCCGCAAACCCTGCGGATGAGCAGAATCTGAGCGAAACTCGATGGTTCGGTAGCTTTGCACCGCGCCGCCCGCGTGATGCGAGCGGACGATCGCAGTTCGCGACATCGCCGGGGCGTTAGGCAACTTCATGACGACTCTCCGTCGGCAGGTCGTTGAGCAGCGGCCAGCCACCGTACACGGGCGGCAACGCGGGCTCGCGATCGAGGTGCCAATCTTCCGGCAACTCATCGTCGAAAAACTCCTCGTCCTCGAGGTCTTCGTCCTTCGCTTCAAAGTCCCAGGTTTCTTCGTCGGCTTCGTTTTGCAGTTGGCCCATCAGCGAGGCGATGTACGGATCGGCCCAAGGGAGCAATTCGCGAGCGGGGAATGATTCGCCGTCGACAGCGGTCTCGATCACTTGAACGTGAAATTGCTTCGGCATCGTGGTCTCTCCTCGTCGGTTTGGTATCCCTGGCCGCTCACCGGTGTTCGCGAACTTACCCCGGAAATTGCAACTAATGGGCCAAACACGACTCCAAATGCGGTAACGCGCCGTCAAACTCCACCCAACTACGTTTTCCGCGGCGTTTTCGACTGCATGTCCAGCGGAATTCTAGGCGCTGGGAGCGGACGCTTCCGTCCAATCCAATCGATCAAGCATCCTGGTTGAAAAGGATACAAACGAGCCAAAATGGTTCAGCAAAATCGATCTTACGGATCTTTCCCACCTTGCCAGCAGAAAATCTGTGTAAGATCTCAAGGGCACCGGCGGTATCACTTCCGTGGGCCGGCGCAAGTACGCTTGATCCGGCCTACCAGAAACCTAGTTCATAATCTTTCCCCTGTCGTCACAACCGGCTGCCATTTGCGAACTTGCAGTTGGCAGCAGGCGTAGAGAAGATTGACTACTGTACTGCTGTACTTAGAATGCAACGGACGGCCGTTTCACCCTTTACGTCAAAGGCCCCTCACATGTCGGAACGTTGGTTGGTGGCTTTGCCCGTTTACAATGAAGTGAAACACGTCGATCGTGTGCTGGACGAGGTGCTGCGGTACTGTCGCGATGTGCTGGTGGTCGACGATGGCTCGACCGACGGCACCGCTGAGGTGCTATCTCTCCGCAAGGACGTCCGCATCCTCACGCACCCGAAAAACCAGGGCTATGGGGCCGGTTTGATCTCGGCGTTCAATTACGCCCGCGTGCATCATTTCGACAAAATTGTCACCATCGACTGTGACGGCCAGCACGAGCCGAAGCGGATTCCGCTCTTTTTTGAAAGCTGCACGCCGGACGTCGACATCGTTTCAGGCAGCCGATATCTGCGGCAGTTCAATGGCGACAGCCAGCCGCCCGAACAGCGCCGGCGGATCAACGAAACCATCACGGCTGAAATCAATCAGCGGCTCGGCTTGGAACTGACCGACGCTTTCTGCGGCTTTAAGTGCTACCGCGTGAGCGCGCTGAAGAAACTCTCGATCACCGAAACCGGCTACGCGATGCCACTCGAGTTTTGGGTGCAAGCTGCGTATGCCCGACTGAGAATCAAAGAAATGCCGGTACCGCTGATCTACCTCGACGAGAAACGCAGCTTCGGCGGCACGCTCGACGACGGCGATGTGCGCCTGCAATATTACTACCTGACGTTGAACCGTGCGATTGCGGCAGCAGAAGCGCTGGGACTCGCTCGCGATCAGATGTTGACGGGTGAGTGTTTGCTCTAAGCGAGATAATGTGTTGAGGCCGGATACGCTCTGCTAAATAAACTCCCTCGCCCCGGTACTCCGGGGAGAGGGCCGGGGTGAGGGGCTGTGCGACCCCGCAACATGACTCAGCCATCCGACCTGCCGCCCAGCGAAGTTCCGATCCGCGCCCGACACTTCCGCGCGCCGCAGGGTGACGGCGAAGTGCTGATCGAGCCATCACAGTCGTGTGCTGCACAAATTCTAAAAAGTAATCGCGAGAATCTCGCGGCCGCTTCGCAAAGCAGCTCGCTGCCACATCTCGAACACCAGCGCGAATTTTTCGGTAGGCAACTAATATGCAGTGCTGCTGCCATGACGGAGCAGTACCGCGATATCTCGTTTGACGTACCTCCCCACAATCATTCCCGCCCCTTCATAGTTTTGGCTGGTCATCAGCCCGAACTCTTCCACCCTGGCGTATGGCTGAAGAATTTTGTCCTTCATCGGATTGGACAGTTGCCGAATACCGTCGCCATTAATCTTGTTGTCGACAACGATCTCGCTCAAGATTCCGTTCGGATTCCCAGTGGGTCTCTACAAGCCACTCATACCGAGACCATTGCTGTCGACTTGCCCGGCGAGGCCATACCATTTGAAGAGCGATCGATCATATCCCAGGAAACCTTGCAGACATTTCCTGCCCGCTTACGCTCGGCGTTAAATGACTCCCAGTTTGGTGCGCAGCTCTCTGTGCCGATCGTCGCAGAACAACTTTGGAAATACGTTGGCAGAGGAAATCCAGAAAAGAATCTGGGAACAAGTCTGGCCGAGGGACGGCATCGTTTGGAGCAGGACTTTGGATTGCAAACTTTAGAAATCCCTCTGTCCTGGATTTCGTCCGGGCCTTACTTTTGTGGCCCTTTCGCAATTCATTTGTTCCAACAGTTGGGGCGATTTCGTGAAATCTACAACCGGTCGCTGAAGGAATATCGCGTCATCAACCGGATTCGTAGCACCAGCCATCCAGTGCCGGAACTCATCGCCGAAGATGATTGGCTCGAATCGCCCTTTTGGATTTGGACAACCGAGAACCGGCTCCGGCGTCGCCTATTTGTGCGATCGCGACGGACGGTGGCGGGCGTGGTGTCAATCGAACTGACCGATCGCGAGCAAATCACCGAATGCCTGTCTAAAGATGAGAATTCCACGGAGGGATGGTTTAACCAATGGTCCGCAATCGCGGAAAAGGGCATCAAAATCCGCCCGCGGGCCCTTATCACCACCATGTACGCCCGACTCTTCCTCAGCGACTTATTCGTCCACGGCATTGGTGGGGCGAAGTACGACGAGCTAACAGATGCAATCATTCGTCGGTTTTTTGGCATCGAGCCGCCGGAGTACATGACCGCGACCGGCACCGTGCGGCTGCCGATTCCGCGGCCTGATGTTTCGGCCGCTGACGTGCTGAGCGCGAAGCAGTTGACTCGGGAGATCCGCTTTCATCCAGAGAAGTTTGTGAACGATGCGTCGCCGGCGATTCGGGAAAGTGCCACGCAGTTCGCGGCGCAGAAAGCGGAGTTGCTTCGCCAACACCAGTTTCATTTCCGCGGTGCTTCGCCGGAACAATTTCGTGCGCTCGATGATCTTAATCGTCAGCTAAGCCTACTGTTAACCGATGTCGAAATTCGGCTGCGCGATGAACTGCGCGAACGCGAACGCGACTTACACACAGCTAAGCTGCTCGGCAGTCGCGAGTTTAGCTTTGTGTTGCATCCGGCCGACGAATTGCCGGAACAGCTAAAGAAGATGGCGGCCGGCGTCTAGCAGTCGACTAGGCATCGCTTTCGGAGCATTGCCAGCCCGTCTGGATCGCCCAGGTTTCCGCAGCAAAGTAGATCAAATCGACCGCGGGATCTTTTACGTCTGGATAAGTCTCCGGATCGCGCAGTTCACGCGCTAACCGCCGCTTCAACTCTGCATAAGCAGCCGCTTGCTGCGGATGGGCTCGCAAGTAGTCGCGAAACAGCAGCGGATACCGCTGATTTGGCATGCCTGCGATACGAATGTGCGTGTTCGTCGGCCGTTGTCCCGCTGACGAACGAAAGAACCACTTCTGCCAAGCATTGGCGGGCCCGGTATTACCCGGCGGTTGATGATCGCAGGTGATCTGTGCCGCGTGTGTGTAACCCAAGCGACCAATCCGGTGAGCGACCTCAGCGGTTAGCGCAGCTACCGTGATCTGCACATCGATTCGATCTTTCGCAGCCAATCCCGGCACCGCGGTGGAGCCGATGTGATCGATTCGCAGGGCAAGTTCGCCAAGCACGCAACGTAGCGCTGCCGCGATCTGTTGAAATTCCGCCGGCCATTCCGCTCGGTATTCCGCTCGGTATTCCACGATCTCAATCATCAGGTCGACGCCACGAGAGATTCGCTGGCCACTTGTGGCGCACCACTCGTTACCAACGATTTCTGCCAATCCACCGCCAGCATCACGCAGTTGACGCCGCTGCCGATACCGAGCATGGCGACGTGTTCTTCGGGCTGAATGAAGCCCCTTTCGACAGCGAGAGCCATGGTGATCGGCAGGGCGACGCTGCCCGTATTGCCAAGCCAGGGAAACGTGCAGAAATCGCGCTCGGGCGACAACTCGAGGGACTGCAGCATCATCTTGCGATGCGTGCCGCCGACCTGGTGGCAGATGGAGCGCTGGATGTCGTCGCTCGACCAGCCACTTTCGTCGATGAAGTCGAGATAAGTCGCTTTGCCCGTTTCAAGTCCGCCCGCCAGCAGTTTTTCGGAATCCGTCTGCATTAGAAGAGCAGAACTCCCTCCTTGATCCTGGATGCCACCTTCACACAGATGGTAATGCTGCGAATGCGAGCGAACTGCGGCGGCAGTCAACCGATTTTGCGTGCGGCTGATGCTCTTATGCGTGAGCAGCACGGCAGCGCTCGCGGAGCCGATGGTCAGCGAAGCAATCGCCGACTTTACCGTTTCGCGCGTCAGCGACTGATCGGCATTGAGCGCGGCGATCGTGCTTTCCAGCAAATGCCGGCTGTCTTCGGTGCCGACGACGAGCCCCGCTTCGATTTGTCCCAGTTCGATCAAATTGGCGATCTGTACCATGCCGCTGAGCAGACCGAGGCAGGCATTCGAAACATCGTAAGTCTGGCAACGGGCGGGCAAACCCAAATGATGATGAATGCGGCAAGCCGTCGCTGGTTCAAGATAATCGCGACACACGCTGCCATGGATGAGCGCGCCGATGCGGCGCGGATCGATGCCGGCGGTTTCGATCGCCCGCCGACCGCTCACAATGCTCTGCTCGCTCGGTCGCATGCCGCGGGGCCAGAGGCGGCGCTCACGAATGCCGCTGATCAGTTCCAGTCGCCCTTCCGGCAGCCGTAGCCGCTGATACAGCGGCGCGAGGCGGGTTTCGATTTCATCGCTGGTCAGCACTTCCTCGGGCAGCGAGTAACCGAAGGCTTCCAAGCAAACGTGCTGATAACGCATGGCGATCCGTGGTTGAAAAAGGAGTGACTAATTGAAAGTATCCCGATCGAACCGCGGGGTAAATGACTGCGACAACTGTTCCGCCGCAAAAAATGCGAATTATGGAAAAAGTTTACGTGGCGGTAACATCTCAAATTGTAGGAAGGAGCAGAGCTCCGTTCTACGAATTTGCCCCGAGCGACAACAACGACGGCGTCGAGCGTCTCAACTGCCCGCAGGCGGCGTCGATTTCGGCCCCCTTCCGCTGGCGGAATTTGATGTTGATGCCCCCTTCCAGCAGGATGTCGCGGAACCGGTTGACCGCCGAGGCCGACGGCGTTTGATACGGCAGCCCGGCGACCGGATTGTACGGAATCACATTCAGCAGCGCGGTTCGCTTCGCCAGCAACGACACCAACTGCTTCGCATGTTGCGGCTGATCGTTGATCCCAGCCAGCAACACATATTCAAACGTCAGCCGGCGGCCCGAGACTTCAAAATAGCGATCCGCCGCGGCGATAATCTCGGTCAGGCCGATATTCTTGTTCACAGGGACAATCTGATTGCGAAGTTCGTCGTTTGGCGCGTGGAGCGAAACGGCCAGGTGATAGCGAGCGTTCCGTTCACACAATTGATGCAGCGGTTTGGGTAAACCGACGGTCGAAATCGTGATCCGCCGATGACTGATGCCGAGGCCATTGTCGTCTGACGCAACGTCGAGCGCCGCGAGAACATTGTCGAGATTCGCCAGCGGTTCGCCCATGCCCATCACGACGATGTGACTGAGTCGCTCTTCGGCCGGCAGGAGTCGTTGCAGCAGCAACATTTGTTCGATGATTTCGGCCGCGGTCAGATTTCGCTCCACTCCGTCGAGACCACTCGCGCAAAAGACACAACCCATCGCACAGCCAACCTGGCTGCTGATGCAAATGCTGCGGCGGTCGCCATCGCGGAGCAGCACGCATTCGATTCGGCCTCCGGGTACACCCGGCGCAGAACTGCCCGGAAGTTCTAGCAGCAACTTCTCTGTACCGTCGGTCGACTTCTGATGCTTTACGACATTCGCCGTCCACAGTTGCCAATCCGCTGCCAACTCCTCGCGCAGCTTCTTCGGCAGATCGGTCATGTCTCCGAAATCTTTCGCGCGACGTTCATACAGCCACTTGCGAATCTGCGCGAGCCGGAAGGCCGGATAACCGTGTTCGGTCAGCCATTGTTTGAGCGGGGCAGGATTAGGATCGAGGAGCGATTGCATTTGTCCATTCTTACATGCCACCCGATTTTGGCCCAGGGCCGAAACTGGCCTGAATCGCTGCAATTTTCACCGCGAGTTCACCGTTGGCGAGCTCCGCCTGAAAGCTTTCGAGATCGGTATAAACCAAATGGCTGCAGTATTTGATGGTCCAATTGAGCGTCAACGGGCTGATGGCGATGACGACGCGGTTCGCCCGCCAGGCCTCCCACATTTCGATGGCCGTCCCCATCGAGGCTTCGGGGACAAACGCAAGCAGCACATCGACCTGGCTGGAGAGGCGGTTGTGAAACAGGAATACTTCGCGAGCCCGATCATCGGTGTAGTCGAGCGACAGCGTGTGATCGGCGAGCGGATCGTAGACATCGGCGCCGGGCAAATGCTGTTGCAGTAGTTCGCGCAGGTGAGTGCGATACCCTTGATAATGCATGACCGCGCCGAGATGCGAACCTTGCATGATGCCGGCGAGAAAGATGCGCACGGGTGGCTCCTGCGTTTCGGTGAAGTTCCAAGCGTGTCTATAATACCGACGATCTTGCCTGGAGGGGCGAGCCTCCTGCCGAGCCGCCGCGACGATCGACGTCATCTCGCACCTCACGGCCCCGCGGAAATTTCGCCCTCCCAGAATGCTCACCGAATCTTCCACACCCAGCCGAACAACATGCCAAAAAAATCTGCTGCGAATGTCGTCGCCACTTCTCCTTCTCTCAGCTACGAGCCTGATCTGTCGCGGGCTGAGCAATTGATTCTGGAACTGCTTCCCATCCCTGGCAAAAGTGGCGAAGAAGGTAAGGTGGTAGCGTTCATCAAGCAGCAGTTGCTGGCGGCGGGGACGCCCGAGAGTGCGATCGTCACCGACAACGCACACACCAAATCGATTCTCCAAGGTGAAGTCGGCAACCTGATCTTGAAATTGCCGGGAACGAAAAAATCGCCGCGGCGGATGCTTTCGGCGCACATCGATACCGTGCCGATTTGTGTGGGTTGTCAGCCGAAACGCGACGGTGAGTTCATTCGTTCCGCCAATCCCACGACCGGCCTCGGTGGCGACGACCGTGCTGGTGCGGCAACGATTCTTACGGCTGCACTCGAGATCCTCCGCAATCAGCTTCCTCATCCGCCGCTGACGTTTTGCTGGTTCATTCAAGAAGAGATTGGCTTGCAAGGAGCTCGCAACTTGCAAGTGCCGTTGCTCGGCAAACCGGCGCTGGCGTTTAACTGGGATGGCGGCGCGGCCAACAAGCTGACGGTTGGCGCTACGGGTGGTTATCGGATGGACATCAAGATCAGCGGTCAAGCTGCACATGCTGGAGTATCGCCAGAGCGCGGCATCAGCGCGATCGGCATCGCGTCGCTCGCCATTGCCGATTTGCACCGCGGCGGTTGGCATGGCCTGGTGGAGAAGGGAAAGAGCCGCGGCACGAGCAATGTCGGTTTTATCCACGGCGGCGAAGCGACGAACGTCGTGACGGACGAGGTCAAAATAAAAGCCGAAGCTCGCAGTCACGATCCCAAGTTCCGCGCGAAGCTCATCGGCGAAATCGAAAAGGCCTTCCGCAACGCGGCGAAAGAAGTGAAGAACAGCGATGGAAAACGGGGCAGCGTGGCCATCGAGGGGCGACTCGATTATGAGTCGTTTAAACTGGCTGCCGATGCTCCCTGCGTGCAAATGGCCGAAGAGGCCGTTCGCGCTGTGGGCCGTGAGCCGTTGCAGGCGATCAGCAATGGCGGGGTTGATGCGAATTGGACAAACCTGCACGGCATTCCAACCGTGACGCTCGGCTGTGGGCAGATGAACGTTCACATGACCAGCGAGATGCTGGACCTGGCGATGTATCGCGATGCATGTCGCATTGCGCTGTATTTGGCGACGACATGATCAATTCGTACTCTCCCCAGAGTACCGTGGCAAGGGAATGGGGGAAGCAAAGGCAAAACTAATGAATCTCGACGAAGAGCTCTGCCTCTGTTTTCATGTCACGCGGCGAAAAGTCGTCAACTACATCCGCGTCGAAAAGCCCAAACGTCCAGCGCAGTTGGCCGACTGCTTTGGCGCTGGCACCGGCTGCGGCTGGTGCCGTCTCTATCTGGAGCGTTTGTTCGAACAGGCGGTCCTCCGCGGCGAAACGGCCATCGACTTTCCCGATGCCGCCGAGTACGCCCAAATGCGGTCCCGCTACGTAAAAGACGGTGGTGGCACGCCGCCTCCTGGTGCCACGCCCATCACTGACGACCACGATGAATAGTTGCTGCCCAACTAGTAGCCGGCGGTCGAAATCGTTAAGATATGCTGTTCGTACTCGTCCTTCTTTCAGGTTCGCTAGGGCAATACCCTCCATGGCACGTAAAGTTATCAATCGTCGCGAGTTGCGTGAACAGTCAGATGCCGCCGAAGCCCGCGGAGATGCGGAAGAAACTGAAGTCGAAGCCGGCGAAGAAGGCGCCACTGGCGGTAAAGTTAAAAAGAAGAAGGCGGCCACCAAGCGGAAAAGCCGCGCCAAGAGCACCGAACCTGCCCGCCTGAAGTTGTTCTGGGGAGTGTTCAATCAGGCCTCGAAGCGGATCGCCAAGTACGACTTTACCCAAAAGAAACAAGCCGAAGCCAAGGCAGCTGAACTTTCGACGGGCGGTAAGAACCCGCACTTCGTCGCCAAGGTCAAAGAAGCAGTTGAAGAGTAACCTGCGTTTCATCACGGCAGATTCAAATGCGGCGCGATCGCAGCTGTTATCGCGCCGATCTTCTTTCTTGGCAGTAGTTCATCTGCTACAGTGCAACGCGCTCTGCCGTGCCTGTTCTTCCGCCGATCACGGAACCCTGCCATGAGTGATCTTCCCGCCGAACGCCAGGTGGTTCGTCCCAATCGCCTCGATCTCGATTCCCCTGGCCGCCGCGACTATTGGGTAGCCCTCGAACACGACAGCATTTGGGGCGATCACCTGTTGCCGCTCACCGTCTTCGTCGGGCCACATGCGAAGCCTGGCGAAGGATTGGTGGCCACTGGCTCGAACCATGGCAACGAATACGAAGGGCCCATTGTTCTCAAGCACTTGATTCGCGAAATCAAACTCGCCGATGTGCTCGGCCGCATCATTCTCATTCCTGTCCTCAATCCGGCAGCCTTCCTCGCAGGCACGCGCGAAAGTACGCTCGATGATGGCGTGAATCTCAACCGCGCCTTTGTCGATGGCGCTGGCAAAACGCCGGCGCTTGCGGGCATCACGCATCGCATCGCCGCGTTTGTCCGCGAGTACATCTGGCCGCGTGTGCATGTCGTGCTCGACTTGCATTCCGGCGGTGATGTCGCCCGCTTTGCCATTTGCGCCAACTATCATCCGGTCGATGATCCCGTGCTCGCGAAGAAGATCGAAGAAACCGCCCGCTGGTTTGGCACGCCGGCGCTCATGGTTTATCAAAACATCACGCCTGGTTTGCTGCCGAGCGAAGCCGAGCGCCTCGGCAAAATCACGGTCGGCACCGAATTGGGCTGGGGCAGTGCGGTTTGCACCGAAGGGGTGCGCTATGGTCGTCATGGTGTGCTCTCTGCTGCCATTCACAATGACCAGTTGCGTGGCACGATTGAACCAATTGCTCATCACAAAGCGGGCACGCAACGCAAATTGGAAATGGTTGATCGCGACTGTTTCACGGTCGCACCGTTCGCGGGCCATTACGAACCTCTGCTCGATTGTGGCACGCCGGTGAAACGCGGCGATGTCGTCGGCCTGTTGCATGACTTCGACCACATCGATCGAGATCCTTGGCCGGCCCGCGCGGGAGTCGATGGAGTTGTCCTGGCGCAGGCTTGGGTTGCGCGGGTGCCGCGTGGTCAGCACATCGTGGTCGTCGGCCGTGAGATTTCGTAATCCTCTCCCCCTGCCCTTCTATGAAAATTACCGAGATCGTCTGTCAGGTTTTGCGGATCAAAAACGTCGTCGCCAAAACGGCCAGCAGCCAGGATTCGGTACTCGTGCGAGTGCGCACCGATACCGGGCTAGAAGGTATTGGCGAGGCGGACTCTTCACCGGAAATGGTGAAGGCCGTCATTGATGCGCCCTTCAGCCACAACATTGCGACTGGCCTGCGACAATTGCTCGTCGGCGAGAACCCGCTCGAAACCGAACGGATGTGGCAGCTGATGTATCGCCGCACCATGTACGCCGGCCGCCGCAGCGTGCCGATCACTGCGATGGCGGCGATTGACATGGCCCTGTGGGATCTGAAAGGCAAACACTATGGTGAGCCGATTCATCGGCTGCTCGGCGGCAAGCATCATTCGCGCATCTTGGCTTACGCATCGATCTTGTTCGGCAAAGACGGCAATGAAACGGCCGCGATTGCTCGCCGTTGGCGCGATGCGGGCTATCAGGCCGTGAAATTCGGCTGGGAACCGATGGGCCAGAATGAGGCGCTCGATGTCGATTTAGTCCGCGGCGCAAGAAAAGGTCTCGGCAACGACGGTACGCTTCTGATCGACGCGGGCTGCGTGTGGGATGCTCGCACTGCACTGCAGCGAGCTCATTCCTTTGCCGAGTTTCGTCCCGGCTGGCTCGAAGAAGCGCTGCACCCGGACGACTATGAAGGTTACCGCTGGCTCCGCGATCGCTCGCCGATCCCGATTGCCGCCGGCGAGGAGGAATGCGGTCGGCAAGCTTTTCGGCCGCTTATCGACGGCCGCTGCCTGGATGTTTATCAAGTCGATCTGTCGCGCAACGGTTTCACCGATTCGCTTTATATCCGTCAGCGCGTCGAAGAAATCAACGCTCGCGTTTGCAACCACTGCTACACGAGTCCGGTTACCGTCGCGGCCAGTTTGCATTGGCTGTCGACGAGCCGCGATGCTTTTCTTTTCGAAGACTGCGTGGAAGATTCACCGTTGCGGCATGAACTGACGCACGAAAAAGTGCAAGCTGTCGATGGTTGGATTGAAGTCCCCGACCGACCGGGGCTCGGCGTGACGCTGGATGAAGGCTTCGTACAGCGGCATCTTATTTCGGAGTCGCGCTGACCGCTTTAACGCGATTGATGACGTCGAGCATCGCCTCGCACATCGCCACGCCCGATTCGCGGATGAACGGAAACTGATTGCAATACTTGGGCGATTGATAACCCGCGTAACTTTTCGCGGCAATGTCGTGTGCATCCGGCAAATAGCCGATGCGCCCGTTGGCGTAGCAAGCGAACATGAGATTTTCCACTCCCGCGTCGCGGCGGATGCCGAGCGCGAACGGGCTAAAGAACTCGCTGCTATTGGCCACCAGAATCGTGTCGCCAATGCGGATCGCCTGCACTTCGGTTTGCAAAATCTCTTCTCGCGTCTCCCAGTCCTGCAGCATCTGCTCCGTCCACTCCAGATGAAAACGGCACATGGCCCGGACGGCTTTTCGTTCGTCGCCGCCGTGGCGCTTGATCATGTCATCGGGCCGATTGGTCATCGAACGGCCGATCGTTTCCCGCCAACCGCTGATGTCATCTTGCTCCAAGCGGCGGAGTGCTTCGCGGCGATCGCTTTCGATCTCCTCGCGCGTCCAGCGGCGCGTGGGAAGTTCGGCGGTCGCCTGAGCAGAGCGCACGATATCCGGGGCGAATAACTTCATGATTTTGCCGGGACCTTCGCCGAACTCGGCTAACCACAGCATGTCCTCATAGGTTCCTAACACGGAGACAGCCGCCTGTACCAGGCGGTTCGCTGGTTCCTGGCAACGCTCTGGGTTCTGGTATTCGCGCAGAAAGTTCACATCGCCGCAGGCACCCTGCACGTACAGGGCGAGCGCGCCGGGATAGGCCGCTTCCAGACCGTCGCAAACCAGGCCCGGCACATCACGACTTACATCCCAGTGCCGCAATTCGGTCGTGACGGTCGGATGAGCGCCGAAGTTGGCGACGATCGCGATGGGCAATTCGGTCCTGGCGTCGCCGATCCACAGGAGAGATAACTTGGTGTCGACAATTCCATTCAGCCGGGTTCGATTGAAGCTGATCCCCGGCACATCGATCGCACGGGAAAGTGTCCGCACCGGCCTCTGCTGCTGCCAAGCCAGGATCGCAGCCGTCGCTGCCTGCTTGCTGGCCCATTCCTCATAAAACGGATCGCACTCCCCTACTCCGCGCAAGCCGCCCGCCGCCGGTGCGTTGTGGCTGTGCGAGCAAGTGAGCATGATCGTCGAGCCAGGGATGCCAGTCGCTGCGGAAATGAGTTCGCGCGTGCGACGGGTGAACGTTTCGTCGATGAGCATCAAATCGAGTGTGAGCAGCACCACCGTTTGTTGGCCATTGTTCGCGACGAGCGCTGTGGCAAACAGTGGATCGTTGATCCGCTGCCACTTGCGTTCGATGTAATAACCCCAGCCAGTCAACTCCACGCCCCAGAACGGCGTGATCTCGCGGCGGGCAACTCCGGCTTGTAGCATCGGCTCACTCCTGCTGTTTGGTCGCTGGCGTCAACTTATACTCAGCGCTTCCCCATGTCACGCGACAATAGCCCACTAACTATCTGAGCGCCGAGCCAAGCATGCAAATCACCCGCATCGAAGCTATTCCGATTCGCATTCCGCTCAAGCCCGAACGGCGGATGATCTCGGCGCTAGGCAAACATGATGTCTCCGATTTTGTGCTCGTGGTGGTGCATACCGATGATGGGTTGGTCGGGTTGGGCGAAGCAACCGTCACGCCACGCTGGAGCGGCGAAACTGCTTTCGGTGTAAAAGCGCTGATCGAGAATGTCTTCACGCCTGTGCTGCTCGGCTGCAATCCGACGGACGTCGCCGAGATTGATGCACGCGTTGATGCCGTCGCCGTCGACAACTGGTTCGCCAAGGCCGCGATCGAAATGGCTTGCTGGGATATCGCGGGCCGGGCAGCGAACCAGCCGGTGTATGAACTTCTCGGCGGCGCTTGTCGCGGCCTGACCATTCGCAATCGATTTTCTCTCGGAGCGTATGCTCCCGATGTGATTCAAGCCCGCGCGAAGGAACGGGTGGCCGCGGGCTTCGATACGCTGAAAGTCAAAGTTGGCACCGATCCCGCTGCCGATGTGGCGCGTGTGCGGGCTGTTCGTGAAGCCGTAGGGCCGAATATCAAACTCACCATCGATGCGAACGGTGGCTGGAATGAAGCTGCGGCGCTCGACTGTTTGGTAAAACTGGCCGACTGCAATTTGACGCTCGTCGAACAGCCGCTGCCGCGCGGCAACTATGCAGGCCTCAAGCGATTGAAGCACGCTACCGGGCAGAAGATGCTCGCCGATGAAAGTTGCTTCGATTGGGTTGAAGCTCAGGAGCTAATCGAGCAAGGCTGCTGCGACGCGCTCAGCTTGTATCCCGGCAAACAAGGAGGCATTCGCAAAGCGCGAGAAATCGCTGCGTTCGCAGCCGAGCACCACATTCCCTGCACCATCGGTTCGAATCTCGAGTGGGACATCGGCGCCGCGGCGATGTTGCACTTCATCGTCGCCACGCCCAACATGCAAGTGGACCTTAATCCAGGCGATTGTTTGGGGCCTTTTTATCACGAGTTCTCGCTGGCAAAGAATCCACTCTTCATCGACGGTCCGTTCACCACGCTCAACTCCGGCCCCGGTTTGGGGATTGAACTGGATTGGGATCGCGTCAAGCAGCAGCGGTTGTAGTGTGGGTCGAGCGGTATGATCCACCCTACGGCTTGGCTTCCAACGGCTTGGTGCAATCGACCATCAGCCAACACAAGCCGCTCGCCAGATACATGCCCGCGAGCAAATAGAAGAGCGGGTCCCAGTTCGTGATCTTGGTGATGGTTTCACCTGTTTGCACTTCGCGCGTGAACCAATCGAGTAGTTGGCCAAAGACCAGCGGCATGACGACGCCGCCGAGCGTGCCCGAGGTATTGATGATGCTGAAGACCGTTGCGCTGAACCGACCACCGAGATCGGTACACGTGCCCCAAACGGTGGGCTGACTCCAATCGCCAAAAAACTTGGCGAGCAGCAACATCGCCCCCGCCGCGGCCGCAGTCTCCTGGCGAGCCACGAGTAGCAACAGGCTGCAACCGATCACTTTGCCCGTGAAGCCGATCAATGAGCGTGACCAGCGGCGATTGCCGCTCCACCCGATGAACCGCTCGTTTAACAAGCCGCCACAATAGCCACCCAGCGCCCCGCCAATCAGCGGCAAACTGGTGAGCCACCCGGTGCTGCTCAAGTTGAGCCCGCGGGCTTGCGAAAAGTAGAGCGAGATTAAACCAACAAACGCGACGTCCGAGCCGGCGTCGAAGAATTGCTGGCAGACAAACCAGCGCATGCTGTTGCTGCGGAAGGCGTTCCTCCAGGGAAGCATCGACGGGGCCGCGGTGTCGAGCGGCGCAGCGGCTTCGCCGCCGTGGATCAATTGTCGCTCGGCGTCATTCGCGCGCGAATCATCAGCGGGCGAATCGGCGACAGCCCACCAAAACACCACACCGAATCCTAGTCCTAACAGCGACACCCAGATCAAGCCGCTCTGCCAACTGAATCCCAGCCAACCCATCAAAAGAGTCGACAACACAATCGACGACATCGCCGCGCCGCTGCGTCCTGCGGTCGAAGCGATCAACCCTTGCAACGCCGTTCGGCCTTGCGGCGCGAACCAGACTCGCGAAATGCGAGTCAGCGCGGGATAACAGCCCGCCTGCGCCGCTCCGAATAAGAGTCGCGAGGAACCGGCCAGAATCAGCAGCAGCGTGAGATCGCTGCTACTGCTCGTCGCGGGAGTCACTCGCATAAAGACCGCCGCGAGCATGGCCAAAGCCAGGGACCAAAGCAAAATGCTGAACGTGAGAAACCATCGTGGGCCAAAGCGGTCGATCACGACTCCACTGGGAATCTGCAGCAGCGCGTAGGTGTAATAAAAGAGCGACAGCAAGAAGCCTGTTTGCGTCTTGCTGAGGTTGTAGGGAGCAGCGTTCAATTCTCCGGCCACCGTATTCCATGTGTAGCGATGCAAGTACAGCAGAAACGAAGCGCCGCACGCTAGCGCAAAGATGATCCAGCGTACATTGGTCGGTCGCTCTGCCAATTCAGTCTTCAGCATGATTCCTTCTGCCTTCCCGACACAGAATAGGCTATCCTCACCAACGATCAATCAAAAATCTTCTCCGAACTTGCGAGGCTACGATGAATGCCAAGACTTTGAAAGAAAAACTGGTTCGCGGCGAGACGGTTTATGGCACCATGATTCAGCACGCGACGAATCCGGGCATTGTCGATCTAATCCCGCCGGGTTCGCTCGACTTTGTGATTTGCACGGCCGAGCACAACGCGCTCGACATCGCCGATTTTTTGCCGCTGCGATATGCCCTCGCCGCGAAAGGAATTGCTTGCCTCGCTCGCACGCACAGCCGTGATCCGGATGATGTCTCAAAAGTGTGTGACAGTTTCGATGGCGTTGTTGTCCCCTATGTGGAAGACATCGAGCACGCGAAAAGGCTCGCCGCAGCCGCTGTTTTTCGGCCGTTAAAGGGTGCGGCGCTCGAGCGTGTGTTGAAAGAAGGCAAATGGCCCAGCGAGAAAACGAAAAAGTACTGCTTCGAAGAACGCTGTGCCGACACGCTGTATGTGCCGATGATCGAATCGGTGCAAGC
The DNA here is from genome assembly GCA_964394305.1 of uncultured Pirellulaceae bacterium. Classification (GTDB taxonomy): domain Bacteria; phylum Planctomycetota; class Planctomycetia; order Pirellulales; family Pirellulaceae; genus Anatilimnocola. The sequence goes on along the minus strand of CAYMWL010000004.1, from coordinate 164,580 downwards.
GGTCGAGAATCTCGATGCCATCTGCTCGATCCCCGGCGTGAATGCGCTGTTCGTGGGGCCCAATGACCTGACAACCAACATGGGCATTCCGAATGAGTACGACCATCCCGATCTGATCGCGATGATGCAACGGATCATCGACGTCGGCAACCGGCATCACATCGCCGCGGGAAGCTGGTTCGGCAAGCCGGAACAACAATTGCGCACAATCAAACAGGGTGCGCGGTTCATCGTCTACGCCAGCGATTCGGCGATGATGCGCGATGCGATGGCGGAGGTGTTTACGAAGTTGCGAAAGGGTTAATTGCTACGCCAACTCAAATCCCGGCATCGTGCCATTGCTGCTGCCGAAGGCGTTGATGTCGAGGCCCAAGCGCTGCAGGAATTGCACGTATAAATTGCACAATGGCGGGTTCTTCTTCGGATCGAAGGCCAAATGCTGGCCGTGCCGGAAGCCGCCGCCGGCGACGACGATGGGCATGTTGATGTTGCTGTGGCTGCTCGCGTTGCCGAGGTTGCTGCCAAAGAGCACGATGGTTTGATCGAGCAGCGTGCGACCCTTTTCTTCGCTGCTTTTCATCTTCGCCAGCAACTCGCCGAAGAGTTTCATTTGTTCGAGTTCGATGATCTTCAACTCCGCGAGCTTCGCCGGATCCTGGCCGTGATGCGACAGGTTATGCCAGTCTTGCGTCACCCCATCGATCTTCGGCACCGCATTCATGCCAGAGAACGCAAACGTGATGAAGCGAGTCGAATCGGTTTGAAACGCCAGGCACATCAGATCGACCATCAAGCGCACACGGGCGGCAACTTCCTTACTGTCCGTGACGTCGACCGGCAGTTTCGCACTGACGGCCGGCTTCGGTTGCTTCGCCCAACTTTGCGCTTTTTGCAAACGTTGTTCGACTTCGCGCACAGCAGAGAAATACTCTGCGAGCTTTTCACGATCGCGCTTGCCAAGATCTCGTTCCAGCGCTTTCGCTTCGGAGCGAATGGTGTCCATGATGCTCTCGCCCTGCGAGAGTCGTTCGACCTGCGTGCGAACTTCGGCTGGCGTTCCCTCGACGAACATCTTTTTGAAGACCTGCGAAGGCCGTTCGCTGGCCGGAATCTGCACGCCGCTGCGTGTGTAAGACAATCCACGGCTCGAAGCTGACGACAGAACCAGCGAGGCGAACCGAGTATCCGGCGCTAGTCGCTCGACGGCGTATTGATCGAGTGAGATTGTGTTCTTGAAACTATCCGCCCGGGGATGTGGTGCAGCAGTGAGATACGAAGCTTCGGCCGAGTGGCCGCCATCGACATCGGGATGCGATAGGCCTGAGAACACCGTGAAGTCGTTGCGGTACTGCTTGATGACTTCCAGGTAAGGCGAATTCTCGTAGTCCTTGCCGGGCTGTTTGGGGAAAAGATTTTCCGTGTGCAAGCCGAGCGTCGTATTAATACACAACAACCGCCGCGGCGGTTCGGCGTGTTTTGGGGTTTCCGCAGCCAACATCGGTTTGCGAAATGCAAAAGCTTCGAGCAGTGGCAGAGCCATTGCCACACCAGCGCCACGCAGGAACAAACGTCGGGAAGTTGTGGATTGCATCTCAGCAGCCTTTGGCAAACGGCAGGAAACGTCAGGTGAACCCCGTGGTACGTGCAATTGTGGGGCGCACGAACCTAGGGGTTCGTGCTACGAGTTCTACTTCGCATGAAACATCGGGCTCGCGACGACCGCATGAACGATCGAGCGCAAACCGTACTTGGTTGACTTCACTTGGGTCACAATCTTATCGATCTCCGCCTGGTCGCCGTATTGTATCGGACTGCCGGTTGCATAAACCATCAATTTCTCCGCGAGGCAGTGCGGCACTTGATCTGGATCGGCGAGTAACAGCTTTTTGAACTCGGCGAGGTCAGAAAACTTCCGGCCATCTCTTAACACGTCGCCCGCTTCGACTTTGGGCCCGATGCCATAGTTGGGTTTGGCAAGCCATTTTGTGAGTTTGCTTTCGGGCGGGCGGACCTTGTCGCGTGTGCCGACGGCCCGATAGTGCTCGCGAAAGCCGCCGATCACGTCGTAGCTTTCGAGTGCGAACCCAGGTGGATCGATATCCGCATGACAAGCATTGCAACTGGCCGTCTGCCGATGCTTGGCCAGTTGCTCGCGAATCGTCACCGCGCCGCGGATATCGGGTTCGATGGCCGGCACACTCGCTGGCGGCGGTTTCGCCGAGGCGCCCATGATGCGATCGAGCACCCACACGCCACGGAGCACTGGCGAAGTCGTGGTGCCGTTGGCAGTCACTTTCAAGACACTGCCATGCGTGAGTACGCCGCCGCGATGATACTCGGGCTGCAGCGACACACGGCGATGATTCACGCCGGTGATATCCGGAATGCCGTAATGCCGAGCCAGGCGATCGTTAAGGATCGCGAAATCGGAATCGATAAAATTGTGCGTCGACAAGTCGTGCTTCAGCAACTCTTCGAAAAACAATTGCGTCTCGCGGACCATCGACCATTTCAACGTTTCGTCAAACTCGGGATACAGCTGCGGATCGGGTGTGGTGAAATCGATATCACGCAGGCCCAGCCATTGGCCGGTGAAGTTTTCGATGAACCGCTGACCCTTGGGATCGTTCAGCATCCGTTCGGTTTGAGTGCGGAGAACATCAGGCTTTTGCAGCTCATTTTTCGCAGCCAGTTCAAACAGTTGTCGATCGGGTAAGCTGCTCCAGAGGAAATACGACAGCCGCGACGCGAGCGCGTAATCATCAAGCTTTCCTGCCGGTTCGCGCAGATACAAAAACCGCGGCGAACAGAGAATGGCCTTCAAGCCGACGCGCAACGATTCATCGAACGGCTTTTCCATGGCCAGCGATTCGCCGACCAATTTCAAATAGGGCTGCAGATCGGCGTCGGTCGTGGGACGGCGAAACGCGCGGGGCAGCAACTTGCCAAGGATCACTTTGGCGTCGTCGAGTGTGCCACGCTCGGGATCGGCTTCGCCCATTACGCGCAAGTAGCTTTCGCTCGGCCAGACTTCGGGGAGCGGGCCTTCGACTTCGATGCCGGTGATGCCGATCGCGGGGCCCGGGTATTCGAGAAACTTGTCCTGCCCTACATAGGCCCGCGGCAAACACATGGGCTCGACTTTGAGCGTTTCGCGCTGACCGAGTCGCACCACGAGTTCCAGCACCTGCGGTTTGCCGGGATTCACATCGAAAAAACCGAGCCGCCGCGCACTGCCGGCCGCGGTGTTGAAGTTGCCGCCGAGCGCCGCGAGTGTGAGTGGCACTTCCGATTGATGTGCACGCACTTCCACGCGAAAGCGATAGAGGCCCGCTTCCTTCGGTCGAAACTTGGCGAGCTGCGTTGGGTTTCCTTCACTCCGAAATAGCAACGTTTCGTCGCCGTCGAAATAACAGCCACGGTAATAAGAAGGAATCGAGTCCTTCAGCAGATGCCGCTCGGTCGTCGGCGGACCTTTGGCGACTGGCGTCAGCGCAGCCGTGATCACCGCATCGGCGGCTTCCAGATATTGCTCGATCAGCACCGGCGAAATACTTAGCGCTGAACCGATGTTATCGAAGCCGTGCGCGATGGTGTCTTCGGGCAGGAGTTCTTTCACTGCGACATCGACGGCGAACAGATCGCGGACCGTGTTTTCGTATTCGGTCCGGTTCAAGCGCCGCAGCGTCACGCGGCCTTCGGCGCGACGGGCGACAGCAGCTTCATCCAGTCGACTCGCGATGCGCCGGATCACCGTGGCAACCTCCGCGGCTGGTGGCCGAGGTTCGTCCTTCGGCGGCATGTCACCCGCGCGGAGTCGAGCGATCACCGCTTGCCATTGTTCAAAGGTGCGACCATCGGCCAGGTCGGCTCCGAGCTGATCGAGACGGAGCTCCCCTTCGATTTTTTTCTCGCCATGGCAGCGAACGCAGTGTTGCTGCAGAAATGCAGTCGTCGGCAAATCGAGTTCGGCAGCAGCCGCCGGCGAGCGCGACAGAGTGAACCCCGGCACGACGGCGATAACGAGCAGCAATCGAAATATCCCATGGTGGTGATGCATTTTGCTTGACTCCCCTGCCCTACCCGAGCAACCTGGACAGTCTAAATGTCGACGAGCCTCGTGTGTACTCATTTTTCCCGCGTCGCTCTTCTGAGGAGGTCCCTGGTAACAGCAGGCGGCACTCAGCTGAATTGGCAGTTCATCTCGCGAAATTAACCGCTCGTCAGATTGCACATTGCCTCTGTGATTTGTACGTTATTATCGGAACTCCGCCCCGGCGGGGGGTTCTAGGTGCTGCAAGGGACTGTGCTCGCACGTTTTATCGTGATATCTGGTCTCAGCTTGTTTGGCCCGCGGTTGGGAAATACAAGCTTCAGCAAAGGAATCTGCCGTGCCCACGCGCCCGCAGTCTGTGTTCGCACCGAAGTCACGTGAATTCCCCCGGCGCAAACGCCGCCCCACCGATCGCCAGCAGCAGCGACGAGAGCTCTTCAAACCGCGGCAGGAGCAACTCGAAGAACGCCGCGTCATGGCCATCGTCGTGCCGCCTGCCACGCTGGTCGATTTCGGCGATGCGCCGCAAAGTTATCACACCACACTCGATCCCATCGGCACGAACGACGGTCCGCTGCATCGCCTGGTGCCGAACGTCTTTCTCGGCGGCAACGTCGATGCCGAGACGAACGGCGTGCCGACGGCCGATGCCTTGGGAGATAACAAGGCTTTCGGCCAGAACGCGTTCGGCCAGGTGCTGGCCACGAGCGACGAAGATGGCGTGAACCTCGATTTCTGGCGCGACAGCTTCAATAACATTCAGCCGAACAAGTTCTTCCCCGGCGGCGTGTCGCACATTCAAGTCCATGCCAACGTGCCCGGTTATCTGAGCGCGTGGATCGACTACAACCGCGACGGCGATTTCAATGATGTGAACGAAAACATTGCGTTATCACAGCCGTTGAATGCCGGCGCCAACACGCTCACGCTCAGCCTGCCGCTCGATGCTGTGGTTGGCACCAGCTACGCGCGGTTCCGCTTCACCACGGATTCACGGCCGCTCGCACCCGATGGCATTTACGACCACAACGTGATTCCCGATGGTGAAGTCGAAGACCATCGACTGAATATCGAAACGCCGCGGGACTACGGCGATGCTCCGGCCAGTTATCAAACGCTGCTTGCCAACAACGGTGCTTCGCACCTGGTATTCCCGTGCCAGACCGGTGTGCACCTGGGGCCGAATGTCGATCCCGATATCGATGGCCAGCCGACCGAGAATGCACAAGGGGACGATCGCGACGACGAATGGATCGTCAACGGTCAGGACGACGAAGACGGCGTGACGAATTTCGATCATGACCCGAACGTGCTCGATATGTTCGGCCGGCCGATTGGCATCAAATATCTGTCAGCGGGGCTGAGCGACTTTGCCACGGTGAACGCTTCGGTCGATGGCTATTTGCATGCCTGGGTCGACTACAACCGCGACGGTGATTTTGCAGATGCGGGCGAACAGATCGCCAACAGTTTGCCGCTGTCCGCTGGCGTGAACACGGTGAACTTCAACAATCCGTCGTGGACGGGGACTGGGCTGTCGTACGCTCGTTTTCGTTTCACCACGACGCCGGGCATGTTGCCGTGGTTTGGTTCGACCATCATGGGTGGTCCGAACAATGGTGTAGCAGTCGACGGCGAAGTCGAAGACTATCAAGTGCTGCTCGTCCCCGGAGTCGATCATGGCGATGCGCCGCCGTCGTACGGCTCGGCCAGCCATGACATTGCTGCGCACTATTATCTCGGTCATTCGGTCGATCCCGAGCGTTTTGACCCGCTGTACGACAACAACGCGCTGGGCGACGACACGCACGGCACCGGCGATGACGAGGACGGCGTCGCGCTGTCGCGCACACTCGTGCCAGGAAGTATTCAAACGATCGTCGTCACGGCGTCGGCGGTGGGCTATTTGAATGCCTGGGTCGATTTCAACGCGGACGGCGATTTCCTTGATGGCAACGAGCAGATCTTCACCGGCAAGTTGCTGAATCCGGGCGCGAACACGCTGACGTACAACGTGCCGGCCGGACTTTCGCCAGCGAAGACGTTCTCGCGGTTCCGCTTCAGCCAAACGCCGACGCTCGGACCGACCGGACATTACCTGACGGATACCAATCCGCTGTCGCCCACTTACGGCCTTGGCATCGGCAACGGCGAAGTCGAAGACTACGAGCTGGCCATTGGCAATCAAGACTTCGGCGATGCGCCGGACAGTTATCACACTTTGGAGCAGAACCTCGGCCCTGCCCATGTGCAGAACCCGATCGGTTTCAATGTTGGCCCGTTCATGGGTTCACTGGCCGATATCGAAGCCAATGGCCAACCGGGGCCACTGGCGCTCGGTGATGATCAAGAGATCGAAGCCGGCGGTTTGATCGGCGGCATTGCGTTTACGTCGGCGATCAACGATGGCGCGATCGTGGCGATCGACGATGTGAGCGGCGCCGGCGAAGTCCTCTCGAATTACTTCCCGTTCACCGGCGTCAGCGGTATGGCGGTGCTCGCGAGCGGTAAGACGTATGTCTCGACCGTGGGCCTAGTTGGCGGCACGCTGGTTGAAATCAATCCGACAACCGGCCTGCCGGTGCTGATTCTGTCGCACGGGCCGCAGGGCGTGGCGATTACGAATGCGCTGACCGATGCGCCGGTGAATATCTATGACCTCGCCGTGCAACCGCTGACGAATGTGATTTTCGGCATCGGCGGTTCGGGGACGTTTGGCAATTTGTATCGCATCGATCCGCTAACCGGCAGCGCGACGTTCGTCGGCGATACGGGCCTCGGCGCCAGTTCGCCCGGTGGTCTCGCGTTCAATCGCGAGGGGACGTTGTTCCTCACGAGCTTGTCGGGCGGAACCGGCCAACTGCATGTCGTCGATCCGCTGAGCGCTGCCGTGACGAGTACGATTGCACTCGTCTATCCCGGTTTAATTCCGAATACGACGCTCGTCGATGGCTTGACGGTTCGGCCGGAAGACAACGTGCTGTTTGGTTCGCTTCAGAACAACGATCAAGTGGTGACCATCACCACGGCTGGCGTGATGAGCAGCCTACCGAGCACAACGGGGATTGGGAGTGCCGGCGATCTCGCGTTCCTTGCGCCGTTGCTGGGCGTCGACGACGAAGACGGCGTGTACTTTGATGCGAGCGCGACGATCGGCTTGGATCCGAGCATTCCGCTGATTCAAGGGACGAATACGTTGTGGATCGATTCGACGGCATCGCCGTTGACTTCGGTCGTCAATCTGCCGACGCCTTTCAATCAACCGCAGCTGACGGCTATCAGCGGTTATCTCAACGCCTGGATCGATTTTAATCGCGACGGCGACTTCACTGACTTGGGCGAACAGATCGCCATCGACTTGCCGATGATCTCGGGCGCGATCAATCCGGTGCCGTTCGTCGTGCCGAGCACTTTCTCGGCCGGTAGTTCCTTCGCCCGTTTCCGCATCAGCACCGAAACTGGGCTGAGTCCGCTCGGTTTGGCCGAAGATGGCGAAGTGGAAGATTATCAAGTGACGCTACAAGCGCTGCGGCGGGACTTTGGAGATCTGCCCGACCCGACCTATCCGACGGTGACAGCAAGCAACGGCGCGAGCCATGTGCTGCCGCAAGTCGAACGTTTGATCACGCACAACGGTGTGAATAACTGGGGCTTTGAAAGCGGTTTGGCGGGTTGGAGCACCGGCGGCCTGGCCAATCATGTGGAAGTGCTGACCGCGGCGAATCTTTCGCCGAGCATTGCGACAACGGAAGGGACGCACTACGCTTTGCTGTCGACGGGCGCTGGCTTTGTAAATGCCGCTAATTCGCCGTCCCTAGATCCGCTGAACGTCGATCCCGATCACGACAACAGCCTGCTGTCGACGATGTTTCATCTCGATACGTCGCATGTGCCGGCGACGTTGTCCTTCGATTGGAACCTGCTTACCGCGGAACTCGAAGCGGCCGGTTTGCTCACGCCGGGAACTCGTCCTTCGCTGGATGACTTCTTTGACGTGACGCTCAACGGCGTTTCGATTCTTGCAAACAGCGTGAACGGCGTGGCGGGCTCGGGCTTTGCCGATTCGCCGATTTATGATCAAAACGGCGTGTTGGTGACGAGCGCCGGTTCGACGAACGGCAGCAACTTCCTCGATGGGCAAACGGGCTGGAATCAATTTCAGTTTGTCATTACGCAGCCCGGCGATTACACGCTGCGGTTCCAAGTCGCCGATCAGGGTTCGTTGCCACTGCCGCCACTGCAAGGTGATTTCGATACGGGCTTGCTCATCGACAACGTGCAGGTGCACGTACAACCCGAGCCGCAGGATTATTTGCGGTTTGGTCCGTATGTCGATCCGGAAATTGATGGCCAGCCGGTGAACACGGTGCTGGGCGACGATCAGGACATCGACGGCGACGATGAAGACGGCATTTTCTTTACGAACTCGATTCTGCCGGGCTTGGGTGTGCCGGTGCAGATTGTCGTGAACGGCGTGCAGCCGCTGCAGCAAGCGTTCATCGATGCGTGGATTGACTACAACCAGGACGGCGACTTCAACGATCCGAACGAACAGACGCTGTTCAGCACGGCGGTGACCAACGGCGTGCACAATCCACAAACGGTGCCCGTGCCGCTCTCTGCACTCACCGGTTTGACGCGGGGTCGCTTTCGCATCAGCAGCCAAGGCGCCCTCACGCCGACCGGCCTGGCCGGGACGGGTGAAGTGGAAGATTATTTGATCTTTGTCGGCAATCCGCAGACGCATTTTGATTTTGGCGACGCGCCAGACAATCCGAACATTCCGCCGCTGCAGCCCGCGCCGCTGGGCCCTGCCGATTACATCACATTGCGGGGCGAGAGTTCACCGGGCGTGCCTTATGTGTGGAACGATCCGCTCCTCGGCGGGGCACGGCATTCAATCAACTACGCGACCCTCAGCGGCGACGATCAATTCCCGCTCTACCTGGGCAACAACATCGATTTTGAAACGAACGGTCAGCCCAACGTCACGGCGACCGGCGACGACACCGCGGGCACACCTGACGATGAAGACGGCGTCGCGTTTCCGACTTCGGCGCTCGTGCCCGGGCGCACCGCTGAGCTCAAGATCACCGCGAATCGTGCAGGGTATGTCAGTGGTTGGATCGATTTCGATCGCGATGGGCTGTTCGAAAACCTGGGCGAGTCGCTGGGGTCGCCGTGGGCGGTTGTCGCTGGCGAGAACATCATCACGATCAACATTCCAACGCTTGGTGGACCGCTGGATGTGGTCAACTTCAGCACGTTCGCGCGCTTCCGGATTCACTTGGAAGACTCGATCGTGCCGCCGACCGGTTGGCTGAACAACGGCGAGGTCGAAGACTATCAGGTGCAAGTGTCGAATCTCGATTTTGGCGATGCATTCAACGACCCGGCGAATTTGTTCGACTATCCGACGTTCCTGTCGCATAACGGCGCGCGGCATCTGATTACGACCAACGGCCCTGTGCTGGGTTGGCAAATCGACGCCGAAGCGAATGGACAATCGACGGTGCAATTCGCGGCGAATGGCGATGATTTGCATGGGCTCGATGACGAAGATGGCGTGATCTTTCTTGATCCGCTGATTCCGGGCGACATCGTGCGTGTGGCGGTGACGGTGACGAACGCGCCGGGTTGGTTGCGCGGCTGGATGGACTACAACGGCGACTTGGAGTGGGACGACGACAACGAACTGCTCGACTTCAACGGCCCGCCGCCGGGGCCGCAGTTCGTGCCCGTTGGCACGAGCGTTCTTTCGTTTTTGGTGCCGGCCGCAACTCCGGTCGGCCCGGCATCGTTCCGCTTCCGCTTGACGGATCTGGGCGACGGCCTGGCGGGGCAGGCCGATACGATTGCGGCGGTGAATAACACGGGCATTGGTTTGACGAATGCGCCGGGCGCAATCACGGCTGGCACCGATGTGGATCTGGTCGCGGTCTGGTTGAGTGCGGGCGATGTGATTTCGCTGGACATCGATACGCTCGGTTTGGGCGGGCCGCTGACGGATTCGTATTTACGATTGTTCGATGCAGCGGGGGTGGAAGTCGCGGCGAATAACAACGGTGTTGCGCCGGGCGAACTTGCGAACAACGATTCGTTCCTGACCTATGCCGTTCCCCTACCAGGTGTGTACTACATCGGCGTGACGGGTTTTGGCAACACGACCTATAATCCGACCAATGGCGCGGGAGTTGTCGCTGGCGCTACGGGCAACTATTTGCTGTCGGTGCTGGTGAACGGCAACGCACTCGGCACGCGTGGCGTGGCGTTTAATGGCGAAGTGGAAGACTACGTGCAGAACGTGGTCGCTGCCGATTTCGGTGATGCACCGAACAGTTTCGGCACAACGTTGATTGCCAACGGCGCGCGGCATCCGGTCGGGCCGACCCGCTTGGGCGCGGCCATCGATAGTGAAATCAACTCGCTGCCTGACAATGATGCTCGCAGCGACGATAACCTGGGCGTGCCGGATGACGAAGACGGCGTGACGTTTGCCGGCTTCACGCAGGCGCAGTTGCCGGTCTTGGCGACTGGCGATTTTGTCACGATGTCGTTCGAGAGTTCGGTGACCGGAGCCTGGCTGCAAGGCTGGCTCGACTACAACCGCAACGGTGTGTTTGAACCGGCCGAAAAGATCGTTAGCAATCAGCTACTCAATGCCGGCGCGAATAGCGTGACCATTCAAGTGAGCCCCAGCGCGGTGGTGGGTCTCACGTATGCTCGCTTCCGTATTAGCAGCGAGCAGAATTTGCCGCCGGTGGGTACGGCGTGGGACGGCGAAGTCGAAGACTACAAAGTACAGATCATCAGCGGCTTCGACTTCGGCGATGCGCCCGATTTCAACAGCCAAAGCCCACCCGATTATTCGACGATTCTTAATCCGCTCGACGATCCCGATCCGGGTCCGCAGCACATCATCACGGGCTTGTACTTGGGCGCGCGGATCGATCATGAACCCGATGGCGTGCCGCACATTCACGCGCTGGGGGACGATCTGCTCGACGGCAACGACGACGAAGACGGCGTGGAATTTCTCACGCCACTTGTGCCCGGACAAAATGCCACGGTGCGTATCACATCGACACTCCCCGGCTACTTGAATGGCTGGATCGACTTCCGCCGCGACGGCGATTGGGATGATCCGCAGGAACATGTGATCAACGATTTCCTCACGACGGGCGGCGGCGTGGGCGATGTGATTACGTTCGCTGTTCCCGCTTACGCCACGCCGGATACGTTGACCTTCGCGCGGTTCCGCCTCAGCACTTCGAACTTCAATACGAACAACCTGGGGCCCGACGGCATTGTGCCGGCGACGCTCAACACGGCCGCGTTCATTCCCGATGGCGAAGTCGAAGACTATCAGGTCGTCCTCGGCGATCGCGACGATTGGGGCGATGCGCCGGATAGCTTGCTCGTGCCGCAGTATCCGACACTTAGCGCGCACAATGGCGCTTATCACAACATCCTCAGCGGCGTCTTTATGGGGCCGTCGGTCGATCCAGAAGCGGATGGCCAGCCAACCGCAACAGCGAATGGCGACGACCTTGCGCTGCTCGACGACGAGAACGGCATTACGATTCTCGATCCGCTGGTGCCCGGTCGGGCGGTGCGGGTGCAGGTGAATGCGTCAGTGCCAGGCTTTGTGAATGCCTGGTTCGACTTCAATACCGATGGCGACTGGAACGATCCGACTGAATGGATCACTGCGTCCGATGCGCTGGGTGGGCCGCTGTTGCTCGGCGGCGGCGGGCCATCGACGTTCACGTTCTGGGTGCCGGCGGCTGCCAAGGTCGGCCAAACTTTCGCACGCTTTCGTTTCGCAGCGCAACTGGTTGAGCCGGGGGACTCCCCTGCCCCGCTCACACCCGAACAGCAAACGCTGTTTCCCTCTGGCGGCGTGACGGTGTACGACGATTATGTCGCGGCTGGCGAGGTCGAAGATTATCTCGTCAACATCGAGCCGCCACTCGATTTCGGCGATGCTCCGAACACCTTCAGCACCCTGCTGGCAAACAACGGGCCGCGGCACATCATCGTGCCCGACTTCCATTTGGGCGCTGGCATCGATGAAGAATCTAACGGCCAACCGACAGCAACTGCGGTTGGCGATGATGCGGCGAGCACCGACGACGAAGACGGCGTGGTGTTTGTCTCGCCACTGACCGTCGGCGCGACGGCCACGATCGAAGTGACCGCTTCCGCCGCGGGCAAGCTCGATGCCTGGATCGATGTGAACGGTAACGGCGTGTTCGACGCTGCCGAGCAGATCTTTGCCAGCCAACCACTGAACCCGGGCGTGAATACGCTCGCGTTCCTCGTGCCCGTCGGCACCGTTTCGGACATTAACACGTTCGCCCGCTTCCGCTTTAGCCAGGCCGGTGGCTTGACGCCCACCGGACTCGCCCCGGATGGTGAAGTGGAAGACTATCAAGTCTCGCTCACCGGCACCGCGATCAGCGGCCGCGTGTTCGAAGATCAAAACAGCAACGGCGTGCGTGACTTTTTGGTCTCCGAGCCGGACATTGTGTTTGTGATCGATATTTCGAACAGCACCATCATCACGCTGAATCCCGTCGGGTCCACGCCCGTTGGCGACGTGAACAACGATGGCATCAGCGAGTCGATTCTTGATGATGAAATTGCCGCGTTTATTGCCTTGCACGGCGATTTGCAGCAACGGATTGCCAATGGTTCCCTCAGTGCAAACACGACGATCTCGATTGTCACGTTCGTGCAGTCGGCGACCACGCTCGACATGAATCCTGTGACGGCGGGTGTGCAAATCGCGACTCCGGTGAATGCCGATGCCAACGGCAACAGCATTCCCGACGTGATAGAGAAGTTGCGCGCGATAGTCGCGGGCAGCGAATCGTTCACCAACTATCAAGCGCCGCTGCAAGCGACGGCGAATATCTTCACGCAGTTGGCAACGCCCAACGGCGCTGGCTTTATGGTGTTCTTGTCGGATGGTTCGCACAATTTGACGAGCGTGACGACCATCACGCCGGAACTGAACGCGCTCCGCGGCAATCCGCCGACGACGCCGCTGACCAATCACAAGTTGATTGCCTTTGGTGTGGGGCCGAGCGCGAACGTCGGCAGCACCACGGGAGTAACGCTCAAGGCCATCGACCCGAATGCGACGCAACTGACGAATCCAGCCGACATCGTCAGCGTGCTGGCTCAACTGCCGCAGAGTTTCAACGATGTGTACTTGCCGGGCGTGACGGTTTATCTCGATGCCGACAACGACGGTGTGTTCGATCCGGGCGAGCCGACCACGGTGACGCTCGCAGACGATGCGAACACTCCGAACTTCGACGAAGCGGGGAGCTATGCGTTCAGCAATTTGCCGGCGGGCAACTATCGCGTGCGCGTGATGCCGCCGGCAGGTGGTACGGTGACGGCGCCCGCGGGCGGATTGCACAATGTGACGCTGGTTTCGGGCACACCCATCACGGGCCGCGATTTCGGCATTCACCTGGTCGATGCGACGAGTCAGATCACGGTGCAAATGGAGTTGCTCTCCAGCAACGGCGGTGTGCCGGGCTCGGTGATTGCGAACAACTCGGTCGCTAACGGCCAGGAGTTCTTTGTGCGGATTTCGGCCCGCGATGGACGGAATCTGCCGGCCGGTTTGATCGGGCTGTCACTCGATATCGATTGGGATGCGGCGATTTTTGATGAAATTGATTCGCCTTTCAGTCCGACGACGGCTGGGCAGATTGTTACGTCATCGTTCCCGCTGCTCCGTGGCGGCACGTTGAACACGGCGACAGGTTTCATCGACGAACTCCGCGGCGCCAGCTTGCCGAGTGGCGGCAGCGGTTCAGCTATTGGCGCCGGTTCGTTTGGACAGTTCGCGTTGCTGAAGCTCCGCGCAAAAGCGGCGAGCGCGGCGAGTCCATTCGTGGTTACCGTCGGCAGCAATGGCTACTCGACTGCCGATGCCGCGCCACCGGCAACCGTTCCCGTGACGATCGTGCCGACGAGCGTGACCGTGACTAGCGGCGGCGCATTGTCGATTGTCGACAACAGCGGCACGGCCAACGACGCCCGCGTGCAGTTCACCACGCCGCTCAGCCAATTCCGCGTCGGTGGCACCGACAGCACGCTGGTTCGCCCGGCGCGTCCTGATTCGGCGCACTACATCGACGTGACCAACACCGGCGCGACGTCGATCACGCTGTTTGAGTTCCAACTCAACGCACCGAATGTGACGATCAGCCCGCCGTTGGTTGCCGGCGCAGGTGATGATATTGTGCTCGCCGCTGGCCAGACACGGCGGTTCACGTTGACCTATGCCCCGACGTTGCCGTCGCTGGCCGATCCGACGGTGCAGACTTTCAATCTGGCGAATGGCCTGGTGCTATTGAGCAATTCGCCCGGCAGTCCGACGACGAACATCGCGCTCGTCGGCGCTTCAACCTTCAACAGCGACATCAACTACGATGGCAGCGTCAATCTCGGTGACCTCGGCGTCTTTAACAATGCGGTCGGCGTCACGCCGGTTGATCCGACGGCCGATATCAACGGCGACGCGGCGATCAACTTCGGCGATCTCGGTCCATTCAATGTCGAGTTCGGCCGTTCTCGACCGCTGCCACAAATGGCGCTCGCGGGGGAGAACACGAACAACGCTGCACCTGCGATCACTGCGGCCGATGTCGCCGACGTGGTCGCTGCCGCGCAATCGCTGGTTCCCACCGCTGGCGATGTGACGGTGCAGATCGCTGATCTGCCCGGCTCGATTGTGGCGCAGTTCGAAGACGGTGTCATTACGCTCGATGTTACCGCGGCGGGTTGGGGATGGTTTGTCGATTCGACGCCTGCTGACAACAGCGAATTTGATTCGACCGGGGTTGCAATCTCTGCCGCTGCCAGTGGGCGTTTCGATCTCCTCTCGGTGCTCGTGCACGAACTTGGCCACGCAGCCGGTGCGGCCGATGTTCAGATTTCTGAACATGCTGAAGAAGTGATGACAAATCTATTGCCAGTGGGAACGCGCCGGCTTCCAGCGGCGTCGAACTCCGCAGCCACGCTACCGGCCAGCGGGAGCGACGTGGACGTTTTGACCTTGGATGCGTTGTTCGCCGGTGAAAACCAAGCAAACACGCAGAGCGGAAATGACCACGACGAGCTGTTCGCAGAATTGGCCTGGCTGGATTAATCGCTCGTTGACTCACCCGATCGCGGGATCGCTGGATTCCGCGGCGGGGTAACAATTCGAGCGGTCGCAACTACGATGGAACCTTTTGCCAGCGGGAATGAGCCCGCTGGTCACCGGCTGGCGGCATGACCCGTTGTTGGGCGGTGAGGGGTGTATTCAGGGACGAATTTGCCGCGGCGAACGGTTGCCGCGGCAGCATGATCTGCGTTTCCTGAATTGAGGTTTGCCGTGAAGTTTGCGGACCAGCGCTCTGCCCGCCGCCGTCGGGTTACTTCTTACAACTCTTCTCCCGCTGAGCGCGATCGCCGTCACAAGCTTGCGCGCCGCAAGATGTTGCTGGAGTCGCTCGAGAATCGCAGCTTGCTCGCGACGATTGATCTCGTTGTCAATTTATATGCCGACAACGGCGGCGTACCCGGCGCGCTGATCGCCAACGACACGGTCACACCTGACCAGGAATTCTGGGTCGAAATTACCGCCAAGGATACCTCCGCAGTTCCGTCGGGCCTCATCGGCCTCGCGTTGGATGTTGGGTTCGATCCAGCCGCGTTCGACGAAATCGATACGCCCTTCGACCCCACGACTTCGACGACTATCATCACTCCCGATTTTCCACTCTTCCGCGACGGTACGCTCGATAACAACGCCGGCACGATTGATGAACTCAGCGGCGCGAGCTTGCCGAATTTGGGGCAAGGAGACGAGATTGGCGAAGCGACGCATGACCGTTTTGCGCTGCTGAAGTTCAAAGCGAATGCAACGGTTGCCAACAGTCCGTTCACGATCGCCATCGGTAAGGGGAGCGCGGCATTTGCGGATGGTTCGTCGCTCGAGAATGCGACGATTGAAGCGCAAACCATCACGGTTGCCGATACCGCGCAAACGCCGACGTTGACGATCGACGACATCACGGCCAACGAAGGAAGCGACGGCACGACGACGTCGTTTACGTTCACTGTCACTTTATCTCCTGCTTCCACGGGCACGGTGCTCGTGCAGGTCGATACGAAGGACGTGACCGCGATTGCTCCTGGCGATTACGAGACAGTCACCGGCCAGGTGCTGACTTTCAACGCGGGCGAGACAACGAAGACCGTCACGGTGAAAGTGGTCGCCGACAAGCTCAGCGAACCGATCGAAACGTTTCAGGTCAATCTGTCAAAAGCGGACGGCGCGAACATCGGTGACGGCACCGGCGTCGGCACGATTCTGAATGACGATACGGTCACGGCGAGCATCACGAAGACGATCAGTCAGGTCGAAGGGAATACTGGCAATACGAACTACGATTTCACGGTCACGCTCGATAATGCGGCCGCGACCGACGTGGTCATTCCGTGGACCTTCGCGCATGTGGATTCCGAGGACGAAGACTTTGATGCAGGTATAACGAAGTCGGGCAAAGTCACGATTCCCACGGGGCAGTTGTCCGCCAAGATCCCGTCGTTCGCCGTGCTCGGCGAGAACCTGGTCGAACTCGATGAGACGTTTACCGTGACGCTCGGCACGCCCGAGACTGCTGGCGTCGAATTATCGGCCGACAAAGTGGGCACTGGCACTATCCAGAACGATGATTCCGCAACGATCATCATCACCGGCCCCGCGGCAACGTTGGAAGGGAACGCCGGTAATATGCCGGTTGAGTTCACCGTCACGCTTTCCAATCCGTCCGATGTTCCGGTATTGGTCAACTTCCAAACGCAAGATGGCACAGCCACGGTCGCCGGCAACGACTATTCGCCCACCACCGGCAAGATTATGTTCGAAGCCGGCAAGTCGGGCACAATCAAGATTCCGGTCAACATCCTGGGCGATACTAGCGTCGAACCCAACGAAACGTTCACGATGCTGCTCGATACGCTCGATGCTGGTGCGCCGGCGCGCAACGTGTCGATTCAAACCGCGTCTGCCCCGGCGACCATCACCGATGACGATGCTGTGTCGATCACGATTCAATCGGTCTCGATCGAAGAAGGAAATGCGGGCACGAAGAATCTGAAGTTCAGCATTGCCCTGAGCAATCCAGTGGCTGGCGAAGTGTCGGTGGATCTCGACACGCAAGATGGCACCGCGACGGCTGGTGTGGATTACACCGCCACGAGCAAGACCATCACCTTCCCCGCAAATAGCACCACTGCGATTGATTTCGAAGTGCCGATCATCGGCGATAACTTGGTGGAACTCGACGAAGCATTCACGGTGCTGCTGAGCAATCTGCAGTCCGGCGCATTCACTGTGAATTTGCCATCCGGCCCGATCACAGGAACGATCACGAACGACGATTCGGCGATGGTCACACTCACGCCGGCTTCGCAGAACGAAGAAAACGCTGGCACGAAGAACATGGTGTTCACGGCGACGCTTAGCAATCCGGTCGACATCGATTTCACAGTCCACTTCGCGACTTCGGATGGGACGGCAACCCTCGTCGACAATGACTACTCCGAGACCAAGCAGACGCTCTCGTTCACCAAGGGTGGGGCGTTGACGCAAACAATCAACGTGCCGATCATCGGCGACACCAACATCGAACTCGATGAAACTTTCACGGCGACTCTGAGCAACGTGCAAGCCAGCGGCCGCAATGTAACCGCGGGTAATCCGGTCACCGGCACGATTGTCGATGACGACGAAGATGCCCCTGTTGCGAACATCGCGGATGTGGCCATTCTCGAAGGAAACAGCGGCGAAACGCTGCTCGTTTTCACCATCACGCTGACTAAGGCCAATCCGCTGGCGGACGTGCTGGTGGAAGTTTCGACAGCCGACATCACCGCGCTGGCCGGTACCGATTACACGGCGCTCGTGAATGAGGCCGTGACGATTGCCAAAGACTCGATATCGAAAACGGTGACCGTGAAACTCAATGGCGACACACTCATCGAGAACGACGAGACGTTCAAGTTATCGATCACCAAGATCGACGGCGCGAAGATTGGCGACGGCGAAGCTATAGGCACGATCATCAACGACGACACCGCGACAGCAACGATCGATTCGATCACGCTTGCCGAAGGGAACTCCGGCACGACGAACTTCGATTTCACAGTCACCATCGATAAGACTGCGGCCTTTGATGTCGTTATCCCCTGGACGTTCAGCCATATCGACTCCGAAGATTCGGACTTTGGCGGTGGCTTGACCAAGAGTGGCAAAGTGACGATCCCCGCGGGTTCAACCTCTGCGAAGATCACGCCGAGCTTTCCTGTGAACGGCGACACGACGCTCGAAACGAATGAAGAGTTCTCGGTCACGCTCGGCACACCCGAAAATGCCGCGATCACCCTCAGCGGAGCGACGATCGGCGAAGGGACAATTACCAACGACGATCAGGTGACGGTCAGCATCAACGACGTCAATGATATGGAGCCGACGGTTGGCAATTCCAAGAATTTTGACTTCACCGTTACGCTGAGTGCCGCCGCGGATGTGGATGTCGTCGTGCCGTGGATCTTTACCAACTTGACGACGGTCGATGCGGATTTTGGCGCTGGCTTGACCAAGACAGGCAAAGTGACGATTCCTGCCGGGCAAACTTCGGCGCAGATCAGCGGTGTGTTTCCGGTTGCGGGCGATTTGCTAACGGAAGTAAACGAGACCTTCCGCGTTGCGCTAACCACGCCGGAAACGACCGGCGCGATTCTGTCCGCGAATGCGATCGGCACTGGCACGATTGTCGATGCCGACACCGCCGTGGTCGCGAGCATCGCCAACAAGGCCCAAGCCGAAGGCAACACCGGGACACCTGCCTTCGATTTTACGGTGACGCTCGACAAGGCTTCGCCCGTCGATGTGGTCATTCCTTGGACCTTTACCAATGGCACCACGCTGGATACGGATTTCGCTGCCGGTCTGACCAAGAGCGGCAAGGTGACGATTCCCGCCAATCAAACTTCGGCCAAGATCAGTTTCGCGGTTGTTGGCGATACCGTGCTTGAAGGCGACGAAACATTCAGCGTTACACTTGGCACGCCGGAAACTCCCAACGCTAGCGTAAATGCCAATTCCAAAATCGGCACTGGCACGATCAATAACGACGATCAAGTGACGGTGACAATCAATAGCGTCAACGATGTCGAACCGGCGAACGGCAATACAAAGAACTTCGATTTCACGGTGACGTTGAGCGCTGCGGCTGACATTGACGTGGTGGTCCCGTGGAGCTTCACGAATGTCACAACTGCCGACGCCGACTTTGGCGCGGGGTTGACGAAAACTGGAAAGGTAACGATTCCAGCTGGTTCGACTTCCGCGAAGATCACCGCTGCATTCCCCGTTGCCGGCGATGCTCTCAGCGAAACGCCGGAAACGTTTACTGTCACGCTCATAGCGCCTGAAACGGCCGGCGCGGTCTTGGCGAATAACAATACCGTTGGCACTGGCACGATCAATGATGTGACCACGGTCGTTGCGAGCATCGATAACAAGACGATTGCCGAAGGTAACAGCGGCACAACCGCGTTTGACTTCACCGTTACACTCGACAAGGTGGCCGCGGTCGACGTCGTCATTCCTTGGACGTTTGCCCACGTCACGACGCTCGATAATGACTTTGGCGCCGGCCTGACCAAGAGCGGCAAGGTCACGATCCCCGCCGGCCAACTCTCGGCAAAGATCACACCCACGTTCCCAGTGAATGGCGACACGCTGCTGGAAGCGAACGAGACCTTCACGGTCACGCTCGGCACACCGGAAACGGCCAATACGATTGTCAGCGACACGGCCAAAGTTGGCACGGGCACTATCAATAACGATGACCAAGTCACCGTCAGCATCACGAGCGCGGTGCAGCAAACCGAAGGGAACAGCGGCACGAAGAATTTTGACTTCGCCGTTTCGATCGATCAGGCCGCCCCGATCGACGTGGTCGTGCCGTATACCTTCGCTCACGTCACCACGAACGCTGCTGACTTCACTGGATTGACGACGACCGGCAAAGTGACGATCCCCGCCGGCCAAACCTCAGTGAAGATCACGCCGACTTTGGCGGTGAATGGCGATACGTCATTCGAAGCGGACGAAACGTTTACGGTTACGCTCTCGACGCCGGAAACCAGCGGCGCAGTGCTGAACGCCACAGCAAAGGTTGGCACCGGCGCGATTCAGAACGACGACTCGATCGTTGCCAGCATAAATGCGGTGTCGAAGGCCGAAGGCAACTCCGGTACGACGAATTTTGACTTTGAAGTCTCGCTCGATCAGGTTGCTGCGGTCGATGTCGTCATTCCTTGGACCTTCACGCACGTCACTACGGCCGACAGCGATTTTAGCGCGGGCCTGACCAAGAGTGGCAAGGTTACGATTCCCGCCGGTCAAACGAAGGCCACCATCACACCATCGTTCCCGGTGAACGGAGATACGCTGGTCGAACTCGACGAAACATTTACCGTGACGCTCGGCACGCCAGAAACGTCGAATGTCACGCTCTCGTCGACATCGAAGATTGGCACCGGCACGGTGCAGAACGACGACACTGCCACGGCCAGCATCAAGGCGGTGACTCAGACCGAAGGAAACTCAGGCAATACGAACTTCGATTTCAGCGTCACACTCGACAAGGCGGCGTCGGTTGATGTCACGATTCCTTGGACATTCGCACATGTCACCACGAAGGACAATGACTTCAGCGGGACCTTAACCAAGTCAGGCAACGTGACGATTCCCGCCGGACAAACATCGATCAAGATTCCTTCGTTTGCCGTGCTCGGCGATACGACGGTCGAAGCGGATGAGACTTTCACCGTTACGCTCGGTACTCCGGATCGCACCAGCGTGGTGCTCTCGGCAACGGAGAAAGTCGGAACCGGGACGGTGACGAACGACGATTCGGCGACGATCAGCATCGGCAGCGCGAAGGTGATTGAACCGACCAGCGGCACTTCGACGATTACGCTGCCGATCACGATGTCGCAGCCCGCGGATGTCGATGTGACGGTGACTTACACCTTAACCAATGGTTCGACATCAGACCCCGACTTCGCGAGCCTGACGAAGACCGGCACCGTCGTGATTCCGGCCGGTCAAACATCCCCGGCCACGCCGCTGTCGTTCACCGTCGCGACCGATGCCATCGATGAACCTGATGAAACATTCACCGTTAGCCTCAGCAATCCGACATTCGCGGGTGGCGGTGCTCGCAATGTAACCATTCCCACTGCGAGCGCAACGGGAACCGGCACGATTCAAGAAGATCCGGGCACCGGCAAACTCTCCGGCTTTGCATATGTCGACGGCAACAACAACGGTGTGAAGGATGCAGGTGAAGTTGGCATTCCTGGTGTCACGATCACGCTCACGGGCACACCGACGGGCGGTAGCGCGATTACGTTGACTGCGATGACGGCCGACGACGGCAGCTATTCGTTTACGGGGCTGACCAGCGGCAAGTACGAAATTACCGAAACGCAGCCCGCGACGATGTTCGATGGCGTCGACGTTGTGGGCACGCAAGGCGGCACCCTGGCAAACGACAAGATCACCGGTATCGTGCTCGCTGCGGCCGAAGAAGGCACAGGTAACAACTTTGGCGAGCTGGGATTGCTGCCGCAGTTCGTCACCAAGCGATTGTTCCTGGCTTCGACGCCGGCTGCCGCCCAGACGTTGCGTGTGCTCAACGGTCGCGCTGCGGAACTGGCGGGCAATCAAACGCTGGCCGATTCGATCTTCAATGCCACGGTGCCATCGGTGGTTTCGGCCGGTGGAGCCGCAGCAGCGAACAACAATGCTGCAGCAGCGGAATTTGTACCTGAGAACAACAGTGCAGCGGGCGAGTCATTGCCTGCTGCGAACAATTCGGCCGGGGAGTTTGTCCCCGCTGATTCCGCCGCTCTTGCAGCACAGCAACAAGCAGCGGCCTCGAGTGCGAAGACGGCAACTACGAGTGCTGCCTCCACGCCATCGACGGCAGCAGCAAAGAAGGTGACATCCACTGCGGAGAAGACTGCGGCGAAAACCACTGCGTCTAAGACTTCGGCAGTCAAGACTGCAGAGCTGAAGACGAAAACAGTCGCGACGAAAGTCACCACGCCCAAGAGCGTCGCCGCGAAGTCAACAGCGACAACCACTTCCACGAGTTCCAAACGGACCAGCGTGCTGCAGGCTCTCCGCAGCGACAATAGTCCCAACTCGTCAGCCGATGCCTTGAAGTTGCTGGCAATCGATGAAGCGCTCACTCGCGAAAAGAAGTGGCGTTAACTGGATGCCCGTAGCGTTAGCGAGGAAGTGCCAATTCCTCGCCAGGTCAATATCACCATTGCCTCTCCGGCGGGCAACCTAGAACGATCGCTCCAAACCGAAAGTCACGCCTTGAGCCCAGAAGCTGGTTTGGCGTTCGCGGAACTGTGGCACCGGTGCGCCGGTGAGTGGGCCTGGTGGCAATTGCGATGTGTTGACATTCGTGTCGATCAAATCGCCGCCGCGGCCGACTGAGCTCCACAACATGACACTGTAGCCGAGCGAAGCTCGCCACGGACCGAAGTCGCGGTTCAACTTGCCGCCCAGCTCGACGAAGGTCGAAAACTCATCCAGATTCCGCTCGCCGATGTTTGTCGGCAGAGCCAGAAATCCTTCGTCCGTTGTCACCGTTTGACCATTGGCAGTGGTGGTTGTGTTGCCGCTGATGATCGACTTGGTGCGCGTGTTGCCGAGCGCCGTTTTCAACCAGAAGTCGGCGAGGCCGAGGAACGTATCACGCTGACCAGCGACGCCGATCTCGACGCCGTTGAAATAGTTCGCTGCATCGAAGTTATCGCGGACAACGAGCTCCGTTCCCGGCACAATGCCACTGTTTTGGCTGATCGAGAGAAGGCGTTCACGGATGTGAATTTCGTCGTGCAAATAGGCGAAGCGATAACCGATCATCAAGTCGACGCGCCGCCAGCTGTCGCGGCCAACGTTCCAGCGATAGGCAATGTCGCCCGTGCTGAAGAACGACTGAGCGCTGACCGAGAGATCCCCTTCCAGCAAGCCGGGATACGCCACGAGTTCCGCATCTTGCAAGCCAGTTTCGGCGTTGAAGAAGGGGCGCGTGATGACGGGGAGTTGATCGCTATTTACGGCGAAGTTGGTGTCATCACCTGGCAGAAACGTATAGCTGACTTCGATGCCGCGATTTTGCATCGGGTCGAGCCAGAAGTTACCGGTGAGGCGGCCGCCGAAGCGAATGTCGTCGTTGAGCTCCGTGCCCAACAAGGTTTGCGTGCCCAGTTCACCGAGCACACCGGCTTCACCAACGGCAACGTTGGCGGGGGCTGTGGTGGCGAGCACTGGCGTGTTGAGCGGGCTGGTCCACCAATAGAGCAATTCACCACGCAGCGAAAAGCTCATGCCACCGAGCATCGGCATCGCGGGCGCGGCCCACATGTTTGCGTCGCCGTAGCCGTCGTACATCATGCCATCGTCGTAATAAAATTCCGGCGAGCTGCGCGGAGCTTCGATGAGCGGCGGTTGAGCGGCTTCGCCCTGCAGCACAGTAGCCGGCGGTGGAGTTCGCAAAGCAGGATCGGCCGGAGGGAGTTGCTCTTGTCGCATGACGCGCGCCATCACTGGCGGCTGACCTTGCGAGCGCGCGGCGACGGGTATTGGTCGTTGCAGATTCGGATTGCTGCGGACTGCGACGCGTTGTTGCTGCGAATACACAGGCTGCTGGGCCGTGACGATAGCCGTCGCTCCGCAGAGCAAAAGAATGGCGCTGGCCAGCGTGGTCTTGCTGAAGTTCGCAAACATGCGGAGGGCTTCCGTGAATGGTGGCCAATGGCTTTGGCCAAACATCGCGCGCCCCCCAGCGCAGAGATGAACCGTTACGGAGCCTAAATTCGGCAGCTCACATCCGCAGGTTGAATCTTTTTCCCAATCCGAAGAAGTTTTTCAATCGGCAAAGCCAGTGGCAGCATCGCTAGCGAGCGAATTTGCTTACGACAGGTCACGGGCGGTTCGCACCCATTTTTGCTGCCTGCGCCACAAAAACGCGGCATACAGCGGGATTTTCCACACGGCATAAAGTGGCGCTAGCACCAAAGCTCGCAGCGGAATCTGCTTCCGGCAGTAAGCAAACCAACCGAGCATCACGCAGCCGGCGACAGATAGCACCGCAGTTCCGGCAATGGTGGCAGGTACCGGGCTAGCGCCGAAAATCCAACCCACAGCAGCGAGCAAGCAGAAGCAAATGGTTCCCATCACTAGTAGCGACAGCGGCGGAATGGCTAGATCGAGTGCCAGCACAAACAAGAACAATCGACGCGTGGCGAGGGCTCGTGCGAACAAGCGCGGCACTTGAGTCAGCAGCGTCCGCAGGTGGCCGTGCTCCCAACGAGTTCGCTGCGTCGTAGCCGCGGCCCTTTGTTGTGGCAATGGACTGTTGACATGTGCACCAGGAATGAACTTCGTTCGGTAGCCGCTCACGGCCAGGTCAATGCCAAGCTGCATGTCTTCGACGACGTTGCTGCTCGCGACTTGCGCGCGATTGACGAGCTTCCACGGCAGTGCCATGCCGGTGCCGGTGAGATGTGTCATGCCCACTAGCCTGGTTAGCCCCAGCGGTCGGACGAAATTCTTAAATCGAAACGCCAAGCCGGAAACGGCCTGCAGCACACCGCCACGAGGATCGGGATCGCACAGGTTCAAGCCTTGCACAGGGCAACCGGTTTGGTGTGCAGCGGCGGCGAGTCGCTTGGCAGTGAATTCATCAACGCGGCAATCGGCGTCGAGAAAAACCACGACTTCCGGCGGATCCGCTGCCAAATGCGAGATGCCGAAGTCGAGCGCAAAGCCCTTGCCGCGGCGCGAAGTGTCGCTTCGCTCCACCGCGATGGCGCCGCAATGCTGAGCAATGGCGGCGGTGTTGTCGCTGCAGTTATCCGCAACAACGACGACCCGATTTCCCGCTGGAATTGTCGGCAGCAAAATCTGCAGCGTGCGTTGAATTACGGCTTGTTCGTTATGCGCCGGAATCAAAACTGCAAACGACGGCGCTGTGCCACCTTCGCTTGCTGCCCGTGATCGCGGCGGAAAAACGAGCGCAAGCAGCACTTCCAGGCAAAACATCGCAGCCGGAATCGCAATGGCGATCGCAACGGTGATCAGCAGGATATTGAGGAATAACATGTCGGTCTCCGCGAAGCGTCGGCACTAGATTTATCGATACGCCAGCCAACGCCGCAAGGGTTGCAGCAAGTTGCCAGAGAACTTAGCCGTCGACGCGAGCGGCGATTGTTCGACCCAGTCTCGTGTCGTCCGCCAACCGTTTCGGAGCCAGGTCGCCACCGTCGGCCGCGCGACGCAGCCTTCCATGAGTTCCTGACTGTCCGTCGCCAGATTCCACTTAAAGCGCTCATCACCCTTGCCGAGTTCAAAGCGCGTAACACCGACTTGCGGCCAGGCCTCGGTCATTTTTAGAAACATGATCAAACCGGGCGAATAGGCGGCCAGGTCGCGGTCATAGGCAGTGAACCACGCATGCATCACATGCCGGCTGCGGATCGAGTAGCAAATCGCAACGATCTTTTGTCCCGCTCGCAACACTGACATCCAGCCACCGAATTCACCACCCGTTGGCGCCTGTAATTGTTCGATCAGCGCTCGTGTCCATGGGAAAGAGAAGACATCAGCGAGCCCGGTCAATTGATATTGAGCCGACTTCCACGCGAGTAGCATTTCAAACACTTCGGCCGAAGTGCTTTGCAGTTCCAACGTCAGTTCGCCTTGCTCGCGGGCGAGCTTGCGAACCTTCTGCATGGTCTTGCTGACGACTTGCGAACCTTGCTCGCGCCGCAGTTCACACCAACCAGCGTACCCATCTTTCAATTCCAAACCGGGAGCGTTATCGCGATTGGCAGCAAACGGCGCGAAGCTCGTTTGAGAGGCGGGTACATGCTCGAAGTCCCAAGTCGACAAACGAGCCGCAGCGATGACTTGTCGCGGATCAAACGCAAATCCTACGGGCGAAATGCAGCCGTGAAAGTCGCACAACTTTCCGCCAACCGGTTTGCCGATGTTGAGTTGACCCCGTTGAAATGGAAGAAAACCAACGATTGTTCCAGCCGTCTTCAGAACTGCAACCTCCACATCGTCGCGCACGCGACTCACAGCCTGCGTGAACTCAAGCCGAAAGTACGGACTGCTCAGCGCTGGATTCTGCTGCTGCCAATCGCTCCATAGTTGCCAATCGGCGGCTGCCAATTGAGCAGTGCGTTCGATGCTGACTTGCACCGACTGCGATGGCAGGGTGACAGCGGATTCAACGGTCTCGGGTAATTCGGCAATTGTCATCGAAGCGATCCAGTGGAATGAATGCTGTTAGCAACGGACTAGCGAAACTTGAACCAATCGCGCACGCGTTTCAGCATGCGATAGGGAATGCGGGCAGTACTGCGAAGTGGTGAGTTACGAACCCAATCGCGTGCCGCCCGCCAACCGAGACGGAGGAGCTGCCGGGTGCGGAGCGCGTCGACGCAGCCTTCGGCCACTTGATCGACATGCGTGGCGATACGGAACTTGTACTCCTCATCACCTTTGCCCAGGTCGATGCGCTGAATGCCGAAGTCATTGGCTTGCTGCGCCATCATGTAAATCAACACAAGCCCCGGCGAATACCGTCCGAGTTCCCGATCGTACGTGGGAAACCACCAATGCAATACGCGGTCGGAAGCCATTCCCAGGTGCGCGGCAACCAGTCGATCGCCGGCATACAGGGCGGTGAGCTTGCCTGATAACTCGGGCGTTGGTTGCTGTAGCAAGCGATCGAACAACGCGCGGATCCAGTCGATCGAAAAGAGATCGACGTTGCCGGTGCGGACGTACTGCTCGCCTTTCCAGTGCTGCAGCGTTTGCAGCACCGTCTTACTTTGGCAAGACCATTCCAAACGGAGTGGGCCGACTTCGCGGGCCAGCTTGCTGAGCTTCCGCTTGATCGTAGCCATCTCCGAGTTGTCGGCTCGGCGGTTTGCTTCGTAGTGAGCAAAGCCCTGCGACAAATCTAGATACGGCGAACGAGAATGCTGAAAGATATACGGTTGAAAACAATCGGCAGCATGCAGCAAATGGTCGAAGCGAAACGAGCGCAGTCCACATCTGGCCAATAACATTTGCGGATCGAATCGAAAGTCAGGCGAGGCGATCCAATTGTGAAAGTCCGACAGCCGGCCGGCAACCGGTTGAGCCGCTCCCAAGGCGCCACGCTGGAAAGGCAAGAAAGCCTGCGGCACGCTGTTGGCCTCGATGACGGCGACTTCGACGTCGTCACGCACCGCAGCCACCACTTGCGTGAATTCGGGACGGAAATAGGGACTTTGCAAGCCCGGATTGCCGCGCTGCAACTCACTCCATCGCTGTACCAAATCGGGAGTCAATTGGCGTCCCGGCACGACGCGAACTTGCATTCGCGCAAGATCGCTCCCATTGGCATCGCTCTGTTGGTGATCATTCATGGAAGCCATGCCCGTTGTTATCTCAAGCGGACCAGCGATGGTTAGCGTCAGATTTGGATTCTGCATAAAAGTGAACAGCACTCAACTTCGTTCGTTTCAACCAATTGGTTTCAAGCCATCGGTCGACCGGCAACAGCTGTGGTACTGGCGGGGTGTTGCCGTGGTTGCCACAACTCGTGAAAGCGCGACCAGCCGTAAGCAAAATGCCCCGCCGATAATGCCAATTTACAGCGATGACCGACGACTGCTTCGTTGCATCCGATCAATTGTGCGAACTGTCGCTGCGGAAATTGGACGAGTGCAGCGCGACAAGCTTTGGCAAACCAAGTCGCGGTAGCCACCAACGTGCTGCGCGTGTTCCATTCGTGGGCCGCGAGCAAATCGCCCATATTTCGCGATAGTTTGTGCAAATAAGTTTCCGACAGTCGCTCGTCCGGCGTCATGTGATGAATAATCGCGTCCGGCAGGTACCAGGCGGCCATTCCCGCAGCGCGGGTGCGGCGATATAAATCCGTGTCTTCGCCGCGGCGGAGCGCTTCGTTAAACAGGCCCACTTCGTCGAAGATCGACTTTTCAACCATCAAATTGCCGGCGCCCGGATTGATCTTGTGATTGTAGGGTTGCGGTGTTTCGGACCACTTCGATTCGCCCAGCAGCATGCGGACGAACGGATGCAGATCGCGCTCGCAGTTTTCCGGCAGCAGCAAATGCACAGCGCCGCCGACGATGCGACATTGCTGTTCGAGCACGCCGCGGCGCAGCTCATACAGCCAGTCGCTGTCGGCGATTTGATCGTCATCGAAAAACGCAATCCACTCGCCATGGGCTTCGCGGACTCCGCGATTGCGAGCCGCAGCAACGCCTGGTTTTGTTTCCCGCACTCCGCGGAGCGTGGCGCGAGATTCACGGCTGCATTGTTCGACTGTGGCCGGAGTATCGTCGGACGAATTGTTGTCAACGACGAGGACTTCGTACGTGAATTCGCCAGCAGTCCGCAGATCGTACAAACTGCGGAGCGCATCGCGCAACATCTCCGAGCGGTTGTAGGTGCAGACGACGATGGTGATATTGGAAACCTTCATCAGGCCGATTCCTGGAGCTGCGGTAACTCTTGTGTCACATCCTGAGCGCCTCCAAACGCCAGATGTGCGACGCCTGCCCAGGCCACCAGCGTGACAAAGAACAGGCCAAACATCGTCGATTCGAAGCACGCACTCAGCAGCGAATAGATCAGCACCGACGTGATCAGCCCACAGCTGGCGTCGCCCGTTTTCCACAGCCAGCGGGCCGCGGCGGCAATGCCGGCAAACACGGCGAGCAGATGCAAACCGAGGCCGATTCGACCAGTGCTAAGTTGCACTTCCAAATAACCGTTGTGTGCTTCCATGACAGGAAACTGTAGCTCGTCAGCGACGAACTGCACGTGATCGGCCGTCCAAAAGGATTCAAAGCCATAACCGAACCACGGTCGCTGATCGATGAAGTGCTGCGACAGCGGCCAAATAAAATTTCGCCCGCTGAGCGTGTCGGAAGCTTCCTTACGACCCATCAAGGCGGCCTCGCCCAACTCGCGTAACGCGTCGATCTGGAGCAACCAGACCGCGAGCACGACGACGGCGAGCAACCAGCCGCCGCTTAATCCAGCGAATAATTTAAACCGCAACGTTGTTTGCAGCAGCAGAACCGCGCCAGCCGTAATCACGAGCGCGGCTGTCGCACTGCGTGACTTTGTCAGCAGAAGAAGTATGACCGCAGCCAGTGCAGTGCCGATCAGCAGCAGTCGATGTTTCCGTTCACTCCACGCCAGCGCGACGGCGGCAAAGCAACAACCAGCCAGGTACATGCCTTCCGGATTCGGGTGCTGCGTGCCGCTGAAACGGTAATCGCCGGACCAGGGTCTGAATCTTCCCAGCCCCAGTTCGGCAAGTACGCCGATGCCGATCGAGCCGCCGAGTACGATCACCGCCAGCCAGCAGATTTGCCGTAGCGTGAAGAGTCGGCCCATGCCCATGGCTACAATCGCCGAGCAACTCCGCACGATCAAACGTCGCATGCAGAGGCTACTCTCGGTGGTCCACAGCAGGCTCAGCCACGCCCACACCAGCGGCGCTACAAAGGTAAATGCCAGCAGCGGTTTGATCCGCCAGGGAATCTTGTTGGCTAATATGACGAGCGCGAGGCCAACGCCACCCATCCACAAAAACACCAGGCGGCGGATGATATTGCCGCCGCCGGTGCCCGCGACGATGCTATCCTCGCCGTGAGCAAAGTCTTCATAAGTCGAATACCACAAATCGTGTTCGCTGAAAAACACGCCCACGAACAGCGCCGCCGCTGCGTACCAAAAATGCCGCGGAAAACTACTGAGCAACGGCGATTCTGCCGCCGGCTGGCACGCGTCGCTTGTCAGAAACGGTGCGAGCCGCGTAGGCGATAATGCAGGAGCACTCATGCGCTGCTCCTGCCAGGTTGATATGGATTCGTAGCGACTTCGGCCAACGTGCGGCGGAGCGTATAGCCGCGGATCAACGCATCGCTGGCAGTTCCCGTGAACTGCGCGAGCGCTGCTCCGACGGGCCCAAACAGCGGTACGAACGTGATGGTGGCGGCGATGACAATGATCATCGAGCTCAAGTCGGCAAAGAAGCTAGCGCTGGGGCGCTCCAATGCCCACAGTCCGTTTCCTGCGGTCACCCCCAAACTGTTTGCGAGCACGCTGAGCGACAAAATGCCGATGATCCAACGCGTTTCGATGAATTCAGGTCCGTACACGAGCGCCGCAACCTGATGCCCAGCGAGAAAAGCGCAGATCGAAATCGATCCCAAGCCCACGACGAACAGCGTCGCGGTTTGCCAGAGCACTCGCTTTAATTCCGCTAGTCCTTGTTCGGCATAAGCGCGGGCAGCTCTGGGGCTGAGATAGTTCGCCAAGCCGACGAGCAACATATTCGATAAGCCAACGAGAGTGGCACACGCGCCGAGCGTCCCCGTTTCACGTTCGCCATGCGTGGCCGCGACCACCCAGGGTAAGATGTAAGGCGACGAGCACGCGAGCACATGGCTGGCCAGCGCCCAGCGGCTGAATGTCCAGTTACGGCACCAATCATTCCAAGCTGCAGCCCACTGCAGCGTGAATTTCTGTCGGCCGCTAGCTAACCAGGAGACACTAGCTAAGCCACAACAAATGCCCATGACAGCGAGCGTCGAAACAACGGTTAATTGCCCCATCCAAGCCAGGTAGCAAAGCGTGCCGAGTTGCGTCACGGTGATGGTTAGATCGGTCACAATCGCAGCTTGCACATCGAGGTGCGCGAAAGACATCTGCCGCACAAACTCGCGCGTCCACAACAATGGCGCAGCACACAGCAACAGCAGCAGCGATTGCCGAATTCCCGCCGGTCCCCAACCCATGGCAGCAACAACCGCCAACCCAGCGACGGCAACGAGCGACAACAAACATTGGTGTAGCAGTGCACTTGCGGCGTAGCGGGGCTGATCAGCAGCTTTCTGTCGACCGCAATAGATCATGTAGGGAGCAGCAACCAATTGTTCCTGCAATCCACGAACAAACAGCACGATGCTCAGCGCAAGATAGTAATAACCCAGATCTTCGCGCCCGGTGCACCGGCCCAGGATGACGCTGGTTACAAAACTAGTGCCGCTCACCAGCGCTTGATCGATGACGGAGAGACCGCTGCTCTGCAGCAAACGGCTGCGAGTCAGACGCTTCGTGAAGTGCACGATGCGCATGAGCATTCCCGCGGGCGCGTGTGCAAGCGTCTGGGAATTTGTGGCGGTCATGCGTTATCGCTGTTGTGGTGTGGGCGTGGTTTTGCGGCCGAATAATACGTGCTTCAGTTTTTTGGCTGCCGTAATCCAGCCGCCCAACTTGGCCGCGAGTGTAGTCGAGGTATCGATGTCTTCCGCAGCAAAACGGCCCCAATCGAACGGGTCCGTCTTGGCCGTCACCATCTCGGCTTCGGTGGTCAAACTGCAGCGCAAACCCGATTCACGAGCGACGGCTACGAGGTCGGGACCGGCAAAACCATTCCCTTTGGTTCCGTAGGGAAACGCGAATGTCGGTTTCTCAACCTGAAACTTTTCACGGAGCACCGTGGTGCACTTCCGTAGATCGCTTCGCAAATAATCGGGCTTGCCGCGGAAGTCGTCATGCGAATGCGTATGCGCGCCAAGTTCGATCAGCCCGGACTTGTGCAGTTGCAAACACTCGTCTGTCGTCATCGGCCGCCAGGCTTCGGTGGGCACCCCAGCGGCGCCGGCTGCAATCCAATCGTCACTGGGAAATGGATCTGGCGAATCGATGTAGCGTGTGGCGAGAAAAATCGTGGCGGGCACACGCAGTTTTTGCAGAATCGGAAACGCCTGCGTGAAGTTGTTTTGGTAGCCGTCATCAAATGTAACGACAAACACCCGCCGCGGAATTTTCCATTGCTTCTCGTGGTGCTCGAGCACACGCTGCAGCGGCCAAGGATCAAAGCCACGCCCTAACAGTCCGCTGAGCTGTTCTTCGAACGCTGCCGGCGGCACGTTCCAGGTTGGTCGCGGCTGCCCAGGAATCGGATCGATGACCCGGTGATACATCAAGATGCCAAATCCTGCGCGCGTGCAGGGGCCCCAGATTTCATTCAGCGCAACGGCCACGCCGCGGGCGGTCTGCTCGGTCATATTCGGATCGCGCGCCGGCTTGCGCTCGACTGGTATGATCGGCGCTGGCGATTGCGTTGATGTAATTTCGTTGGCGGACATGGTTGGTGTGGGGAAGTGGCTCATGCGACACCTCAAAATCGTCTACGCAAGGATAGGTCATTACGCCAGCGAAATGATTCGCCGCCTTTGTCGATTATGCACGTTGTGCCAATTCTCTCCAGGACCAGCGGGGGCCTAGTGCGTGGCTACGGTGCCCAAAACCGGCAACTGCAACTGTCGTTCGATCAAGTTCGCGCTGAGCAGTACAGGGTTAAACCAGGCCAATCCCAGCGCGAGGATCAAACCGGCGCCCAGTGCGACAAATCCACCCAAGGCAATGATGATCAACTTCCGCGGTCCCTGCGGATTGATCGCATAAGTCGCTGGCTGCACGATGCTCAGGCTGCTGATCCGCTCTTCGTCGAGTGAGCGGTTGATGCGGGCTTGTTCGAGTTTCTCGGCGTAGCTCTTGTAACGAACTTCCGTCAAGTCGACATCGCGCTGCAAATTCGCCAACCGGACTTCGGCCGCATTGAGTGCTGCGAGCGAAACATAGTGTTCGGCCTGTTGCGACCGCAATGCTTTGATGCGGCCCTGCAGCGAATCGACCGTCGATTGTTCTTTGAGCAGATCGAGCTCAAGCGTCTGACGCGCCGGATTGATAACGTGCGTTTGGGCGACGCTATCGACTTCCTGGTCTTCTAGAATCTCTTGCAAATCTTCCATCTGATGTTGTACCGCGATCACCATCGGGTGATCGCTGGTCATTCTGGCCCGCAACTCCTGTTCGCGGCTTTGCAGCGTGAACAAGGTCTGCTTCATCCCTTCCATCGACACGCTTGGCTGCTTCACCTTTTGCGAGGCGATGAATTCCGGCAGCAAGCGAATCGATTCCTGCAGCGAAACGATTCTCGCTTCCGATGAAATGACTTCCGATTCGGCCGCGAACAGTCGTTGCTCGAGGTCGCTGATCAGGGCCTGCAGCTGCGTCCGTTTGCCGTCGACCGTCACGATCTTGTTCAGTGTCTTGAACTGCTGCAGATCCTGCGCAGCGGTGTGCCATTGTTTTTGAAACGCCTGCGTCTGACTTTCGAAGAACTCGAAAGAGCCTGGCGTTGTATGCACGCGGACGTGTTCGTCCAAGTAAACTTCAACCAGCTTCGCGACAATTCGCTGCGCTAGTTCGGGCCGCTTCGCACGGCAGCGAAGATCGATGATCGTCGTTTTTCGCGGCGAGGCAATTTCGAGGTCCTTCTCAAGTTTCTGCACGGCCAATTGATGCTGCCGCGAAGCAATTCCCGCGCTCGTCGGCGACGACGACACTTGCGAGACTTGTGGTTCGGGGCCCTGATCTTTGCCGTTCAAGATATAGCTTGGACCGAGCAGGGTGACAACGCGATCGAGCATTGCCCGGCTGCGAAGAATTTCCTGCAGCGAGTTGATTTCGCTTTCGCGGGTTTCGTTGATCGAAATCGCTTGCCCGGTCGACGCCGTCGGGTCGAGTTGATTTTCGCGGCCAAAGCGGACGAAAACCTTGGCTTCGGAGACATACGACTTGGGCATGAACCACACGCCAGCCGTGATCGCGGCCGACAACAGCAGCGTGACGCTGACCGCGGCTGCGCGGTGTCGCCACAGCGCGCGCTGGACAAATTCCAAAGTCTGCCAAACAGCGTGGGGTTCGATCATTGGCGGGTTCGCTTAGGTAGGCGGGTCGCTGTGGGATAGCGATTGAGGCGGGAGCCGGCGGTGTGGTTGTTTCGCTACACTTGCTGGCCTTAATGCCTAGGTTGCAATTGGCTACGGAGCAAATGGATTGCGTAGCCCTGGCCGCTACAAACGGATCGTGCGGTATAATCCGAGTTTTCGCCCTTCCTTTTCTGCTGCAGCCATGCCCCTGATTACGGTTCGAGATTTGAAAATCGGCTTTCGCGGGCCGCTGCTCTTGGATGGAGTTTCGTGCCAGATTGATGCGGGGCAACGGATCGGTCTGCTGGGCCGCAATGGCGCGGGTAAGACCACGTTCATGCGGGTTCTGACGGGCGAAGTGCAGCCAGACGCCGGTGATGTGGTGTTTGCGCCCGGCACGAAAATGTCGCTTCTGCCGCAGGATGTGCCGCCGGAAATTAGCGGGCCTGTGCATGATGTGATCGCAGCCGGCGTATTGCACACGAGCGACGATCATGAGCCGTCGTGGCAGATTGAACAGCGCATCGAACAACTGATCGCGGAAATGGAGTTGCCGGCGACAACCGAATTCGGCACGCTTTCGACGGGGTTAAAACGCCGCGTGCTGCTCGCCCGTGCGCTGGCATCCAAGCCCGATCTGCTGCTGCTCGACGAGCCGACGAACCACCTCGACGTGGCGTCGATTGCCTGGCTGGAAGAATTTCTGCTCCGCTGGAATGCGACGCTGATCTTCGTCACGCACGACCGGATGTTTTTGCGCAAGTTGGCGACGCGCATTCTGGAAGTTGACCGCGGCCGACTGTTTGACTGGACCTGCGATTACGACACGTTCCTCACTCGTAAAGAAGCAGCCCTCGCGGCCGAAGAAAAGCAGAACGCGCTGTTCGACAAGAAGTTGGCCGAGGAAGAAGTCTGGATTCGCACCGGCATCAAGGCCCGTCGCACTCGGAACGAAGGCCGCGTGCGCGCGCTCAAAGCCTTGCGTATCACTCGGAGCGAACGGCAAGAGCGAACCGGCAAGGTGCAACTCGTTATTCAGGAAGCGCAACGCAGCGGCGCGTTAGTCTGCGATGCCGAAGTCGTCACGTTTGGCTACGGTGAAAAAACGGTCTTTCGCGATTTTTCGACGACGATCATGCGCGGCGACAAGATCGGCATCATTGGCCCGAACGGCGCCGGAAAAACGACGCTGCTGCGCGTGCTGCTCGGCCAGTTGCAACCGCAAGCCGGCAAAGTGCGACTGGGCACGAATCTGCAGATTGCCTACTTCGATCAATTGCGGCATCAACTGCGCGAAGACGAAACGGTGCAAGAGAATGTCGGCGAAGGCGGCGACACCATTCGCTGGGAAGGTGGCAGTCGGCATATCATCGGCTACTTGCAGGACTTTCTGTTCAGTCCCGATCGGTCGCGCACGCTGGTGAAGTTTCTCTCCGGCGGTGAACGAAACCGCGTCTTGCTCGCGAAGTTGTTTACAAAGCCCGCCAATGTCATTGTGCTCGACGAACCGACAAATGATCTCGATGCCGAGACGCTGGAGTTGCTCGAAGAGCGGCTCGTGGAATTCAGTGGCACCGTGCTGCTCGTGAGCCACGACCGCGAATTCCTCAACAACGTCGTCGGCAGCACCATTGTGTTCGAAGACGGCAATGTGAAGGAATACGTCGGCGGCTATGACGATTGGCAGCGGCAACGTGCGACGCGTTTAGCAGTAGAATCTGCGAAAAATGTACCAAAACCAGTTGAAACCAAAACGGCTGCACCCGCGACGAGTGTCGGCAAGAAGAAGCTCTCCTACAAAGAACAAAAAGAACTCGACGGCCTGCCCGCGTTGATCGAATCGCTCGAAGCACAAATCGCTGACATGCACACCGCGATGGCAGCGCCTGAGTTCTATAAACAGGGCGGCGATCAGCTTACCGCCGCCCAAGCCAAGTTGAGCGACTTAGAAGACAAATTGGCCGCGGCCTTTGTTCGCTGGGAGCAACTGGAAGCAACCTGAGACTTACATTCCTGTTCTCGGGTTGATCCGAATGTTCCGGTACCAAACTTCTTCGCTGTGATTCTGCAGTCCCAAATAGCCGCTGGTTAAGCGCTCTGCCAAACCGGGAAATGCTTCGACATCGGCATCGACAATCAACACGCCGTTGTGCGTGATGCGATAACGGCGATTCATGCAATCGATTTCGAGTGAGTTCCATTCGCCCACTTCGCGACCGACGTGCTCTTTCGCCGGCGCGACCGCATAGACACTGCCCGTGAATTGATAATCTTTCAAGCCTTTGTATTTCGGTGAGAAGTCATCAAGGATCTGAATTTCCACGCCGGCATCCTTGCCGTGATGATTGCCGTTCTCTGGCACGTGCACATACACGCCAGAGTTGCCGGCCGCTTTGATCTTGTATTCGAGCCGCAGGTTGAAGTCGCTATATTGCTCCTTGGTCCGCAACCAAGGGCCCTTTTTGCCAGTGCACATCAGCAGGCCATCTTCCACTTGCCAGCAGGCGCTCGCTTCCTGGCCGGCTCCTTCCCAGCCCGTTAAGTCGCTGCCGTTGAACAGCGATGTATATCCAATCTCCGTGACCTGAATGTTTTTGAATTCAAACTGCCCACCGAGGGGCACT
The DNA here is from genome assembly GCA_964394305.1 of uncultured Pirellulaceae bacterium. GTDB lineage: Bacteria > Planctomycetota > Planctomycetia > Pirellulales > Pirellulaceae > Anatilimnocola. The sequence continues at coordinate 127,908 of CAYMWL010000004.1, read as the reverse complement.
TCCACTTGCAGACCGAGATACCCCTCTTCGGCTTCGATGCCATCGGTGGCCCAGGCCTCTTTGCCATTGATCTCACATGCAGCGCGATCGCCGAGCACGGTCAGCTTGACGTGATTCCAGTCGCCGGGCTTCACGAGTCCAGTGCTCCGCGCTTTGGGAAAGCGAATGAGGTTCAACTCGTCGCCTTCCTTGAGATTGACCTGGTAGCGACTCGGAAAAGGTTTGCCGGCCTCGGGCTCTTCCGCGCGAAAGTAAATCCCACTGTCGTACTTCTCTCCTTTACGCGGTTTGTAATCGAGCTCCAGCACAAAGTTGCGATAGCGACTTTCACTCCGCAGCAAACCGTCGCCGCCGGTGATCACCAGTTTGCCGTCTTCGACGGTCGCTTCGCATTTGAGTGCCTTCCAGCCGTGCAGGTTCTTGCCATTGAAAAGCGGATAAGTGACCCCTTTCGCATTGACGCGAAGCGTCGCGTGCAGGTTCGCCGCGTTGTCGTCTCCCCTGCCCTGCAGGCCGCCGAACAGCGTCGCAGCGGAAAACAGGCAAAGGATCCGAAGCGGGTTGCAGCAAAGTAGGTTCATGGGGCAAGTTCCTGCGGCGGGTTTGGAAAGTTGATCAGGCACATCATCAACGCTCGTTTACTGGTCTGCAAGCGCCGAAAAGTCGTCATTTTTCTGCAACGGGCCGGAGCTTGCTGCTTGACAATGCCCAAGGAACCGGCTTTAATCTCTTGTAATTGAGACTCAGTCTTAATTAGGTCGATGGTTGTGCTGCCAATTCGCAACGCAAGCAGCGGTTTGATTCGAGACTGTCGCCACGGCTCTAACCAGCAACATGGTCGTTTCGCTTGTCTTACGCAGCGGAAATGACCTTCGCCAGCGACGTGCCTCCTTTCCGACCATGGTCTCGGTCGGTTCTCACCCGTCCTACTGCATTTCGTCGAAGTGCAGGCCCGCTTTTGGAGGTTTGTGTCATGTCTGGTGTCCCTCGTTCGTATTCCTGGAAAAGTCGTCGCGGCTTTACGCTGGTTGAACTGCTGGTGGTGATCGCGATTATTGGCGTCCTCGTGGCGCTGTTGCTCCCTGCTGTGCAGGCCGCTCGCGAATCGGCCCGCCGCATGTCGTGCAGCAATAAAATGAAGCAGGTGGCCCTTGCCACGCACAACTTTCACGACACGTACCTGAACTTGCCCTATGCCACGCGCACGCGCTTGCCCGGTGAGACCGTCGACACCTACACCACCGGTTTGATCCAGATTTTGCCGTTTCTCGAAGGAGATGCGATCGCTCGTCGTTGGGATCCCAAGCTGCCCCGCAATAGCGTGGTTGACAACGACGGCGATGGCTTCACCAATGCCTCGCTGCAGCAAATGAAGATTCCAACCTACACCTGCCCCACGATGACGCCGCCCAGTGGTCCGCTCACGGCAGAGAACCGCGCACCGTGCAGCTATTTGTTCAATAGCGGCAGTTACGACGTTCAACTCTTCCACTATGGAACGGAACCGGAATTCGATGGCCCGATCGTGCCGATCAAAGACATCGCCAGTACGGGCGGCGATGTTTCGCCGAACAAGAACGACACCAAGATGCGAGACATTGTCGATGGCACGAGCAACACCTTCCTGGCCGGCGAAACCGATTTCGCGCCACGCGGCCAACCGTCGATGTTGTACGGCGGCGTCTGGGCGTATGGCTATATTGGCTACGCCTGGGGTTCGACCTTCGTCAAGTTCAATCGACACGATCACACGGCAACCGTCTATGGCGCGTATCGCAGCCAACATCCAGCTGGCGCTAATTTTGCCATCTGTGATGGCTCGGTTCGCTTTGTGAATACGAACATCGACGAAGTGATCTATCGCGCTGCCTCGACGCGCAACAACGGCGAAATCGTGACGCTGCCGTAAGCGGACGATGTGAAAGTCGTCACACTGCCAATCAGATCTCGCTCCTCTCCGGAAATTGTTTGAGAGAGGAGCTGTCTCTTGTCTCCAACTGCGTACTATCCCGCCATGCATAATACCGTTCGTTGGTTTGCTTCCTTCATTCTCTTGCTGTCTGCCGGTTCGTTGGTTGGCTGTGGCAGTGCACCACCACCGCCGCCACCACCGGCTGCCCCCACTGCGCTTTCCTTGGATGAGTGGCGGACGATGACCGCCATCGAGGAGAAGTACGACGGTGCAACGCTCGATCGCTTGCGGATGGCCGATCCGCGTTTGCAGGACAATCGTCAGTGGCAAGCGTTCATGAATCAACATGTCATTCCTGAACGGGCTAAAGACATTCCTACCGCACCAGGGCAACAGCCACCGTAATCGCTGATGATGGGTCATGGTCCATCCTCATACGCGGGCTGTTCACAAAGTAGTTCCCATTCCCGCGGCCGTAACCGGCGGTCGGCGAGTTCCAGCGGTTTGTAAAAAGCCTCCGCTACATTGCCGCCGTACCGATAACTGGCACCTCGCCCGAATTTGGTGTAGACGCTTTCTGCGAGTAAGCAATAACTGCCCACATACAGCGCCGGTGGCAGCAACAGCAGCACTGCGGCAACCAGCATTGGCGTGAAATTGCGGTTAGTCATCGAACACTCCTCAGCGCGGCGGCCGTGCTTCGAGAATCGCGCGTCGCCATTCCTTTTCAAACTGCGGTAGCTTCTTGCCGGTGAATTTTTCGAACCGCTGGATCGGCGCTAGTTCCGCCGAGGCCGGAGCCATGAACTCATCGAGCGCCGGACCGGCCAGTTTTTGCTGGTGAAAAGCCAGATACCAGGCGAGTCCCCAGGCATAGGCATACGTCCGATTCGCAGCCTGGCTGTCGCTCGTATGGCCGTCTAAAAACGGCGGATTCTCTACGTTCAGCAGTTCCGCGAGCGGCCACGGATCTCGACGCAGGTCACCCTGCAGAAGATCCAGCTTGGCTGGCGACGGCGCATCGAGCCGCAGCGATTGGCCATCGAGCTTGCCACTTTCAAACACCTGCGCGAGTCCTTCGTTCAGCCACCGTGGCACGTTCTTCCGCGACTTGGTATAGACAAAATTATCGATCCAGGCGTGAAAGGCTTCGTGATAAAGCTGGGCAAACATCTGCTCGGTGACGTCGGCAAACTTGCTGTCGTTGCGGCGATCGATCTCGACGAACTGCGCCATCTTCCCGGCCAATTGTTCCCGCCAACGAGCTTTGCGGAGATTGATCTCGTCGTTGATTTCGGTCGGGTTGAAGCCCGCCGCTTTCAGCTTTTGCACTTCATCTTTGAGCAGTTTTTGAAAATCGCTGTCCCGCTGCCCCCAATCTTTGCGGGCCTGTTCATGATCGCGGCGAATCTCGGCTAAATGTCGCGTGTAGGTGTCCAGATCACTGCCGGCGAGAATCGTTCGCTCGCGAGTCGAATAAAACGCTGGGTTCGTGATGTTGAGTTTCAGCCGACGAAGCTCCGCGCGATATGCGTCGAGCGAACCATACAATCGCACACGCAGAGTTTCCTGTGGCCGACCTTTCGGCGGCAGGATCATGCGATACGCCTGAAAAATCTGCTCGATTCGCACAACACAGCGGCGCGTAGCTTCTTCGTCCGTAGTGCTGTCGACGCGAAACCACGGGCCGTCGTACAGGTGATGTTTCTGCCCGCCGATTTCATCTGTCTTCAGCAGCAGCTCTTCCATTTTGCCCGCCTCGATCACGGTGCGATGCCGAAACTGCTCGAACCGCCGGCGGAGTTCGTCGTGCTCCTTCTCCGGCAGCTTCGTCATCCCCAGCACTTCGCGCTTGGTGATCCACCGCAGCACGGCAAACATCGGCTTGCCGACGGGCTGCACGATCTCGGCAAAGTCGAGATCATGCTCCCGCTCGTCCTGCACGAGGCCTTTGAACGACTTGCCATCCTTGGTCCGCAGTTCCTCCAGTTTCCAGATCCCCAGCGAATCAGACGCCGGCTGCGCGCACGACATTCCCAGGCAAAGTGCACGAACCGCGCAGCCCAGCAAGGTAGCTCGAAGGATCAGCTTGAAATTACCCATCTGTTCAAATTCCCATGGCCCGTGGTCGACGTCAATCGCGACAAAATTCGAGTGAGCTGGTGCTTCTTGATAACAAGTGCGAATTCATGGACTTCTCGACTTTTGGGCTTTCTGATAACCCGTAGCCTGGCCTGATAACAGTTGCAAATCATCGTTTGATAACAGGCGATCTCGGCAATCTTGCCCTGCTAACAACGCCCGCGCATGTCGCCATCTCCCCAAACACTTGGCAAGCCACGCCTTCGGCTGTTTCGGCGGCGACCGCGAGCCATTATCAGCGGCTGTTATCAGCGCCCCGTCTGATAATGACCTATCCGGGTGGTTGATCATGGTTTTCCTCAGAAAATAAGAGGAGATCGCGGATCGTTGATAACAGTTTTGCGTGGCGCTGAGCAGGTCGAATTTGGAGCTGAAGTAAACGGACTTTACGGACTTTGGGGCTGATTGCATTCTAAAGTCGATAAAGACAACTCAGGTCTTAATCAGACAGTGATTGCAAAAAATTGATAATTGCCATAAAAATCATGCGCATCATCCCTCGTCCGTGTCCTTGTCGCGCGGCGTCTAGTGTCCTAGCCCGCTACGTCAGCAAGGGAGCGCCGCGCGATGACGAACCGTTGGCAACCGTGCGGCAGCACGCAAGTGTGGCTTGGCAGACATTGCGGTTGGTAAGATTCTGTCGAAGCAAATGGCTTTCGCGCGGCGCTCCCTTGCTGGCGTAGCGGGCTAGGACCGGACACGCGGCGCGTGCTACTTCTTCCCAAACTCCCGGCGCAGCACGCCGCAGACGATCAGGTCTTCGTACTGGCCGGCTTTGTAGCGGTGGCTGCGGAGGCAACCTTCTTGTTGCATGCCGAGCTTCGTCAGTACGCGGCCGGAGGCGGGGTTGCGGGCCAGGTAGTGGGCAAAGACCCGTTCGATCTTGAGTTTTTCAAACGCGTACTTCAGCACAACGGCGGCGGCTTCGGTGCAGTAGCCTTGGTTCCAATAAGGCCGGCCGACCCAGTAGCCGAGCTCGGCGTGGTTATCGACGGGATAGAGCGACAAGCCGATGCTGCCGATGATGTCGCCGGCGGGGAGCGTGATGGCGAACGAGACTCCCCTCCCCTCTTCGTAGAGTTGCGGGAGCGAACTAATCCAGACCGCGGCCAGACCGTCAGGATAAGGATGAGGAATGAGCCGCGTGTTGTAGGCGACCTCTTTGTCGCCGGCGAGAAGTTGCACGACGAGCGAATCGGACATGTCGAACGGACGGAGGCGCAGCCTCTTTGTCCGCAGCGTGGTTTGCACGGCGGGAAGTTGGAGTTTGGGAGGTGGCAGGTGTTGCGACAGGGTGGCTTGATTCACGTGCTTTTACTTCGAATTGACGACTTCCAACTCCAAACGTCCAACCACCGCGAGCAACGGCAGCATCACGGCATAGGCACTTTCGCCGTGCAGGTTCGCATGCCGCAGCTTGATGTGATCGGCGCCGACGGCCCCTTGCGCGACGGTCGCGTCGAGGGGCACCCAACGTTCGCCGATCCACACTTCGTTCCACATATGATACGCAAAGCCCTGCTGCGGTGGGTAATAGACGAGGCCAAGAACCACGCGCGCCGGAATTCGTCGCGCTCGACAAACCGCAGCGAGGAGCACCGCGTGTTCGGTGCAATCCCCTTCCTGCGAGCGGACCACTTCGGCTGCCGTGGAAAAAGCTTGTGCATAACCGCGCTTGTGAATGTGTTGCCGGACACCTTTTTCTAGAGCGACGGCCAATGTGAAAGGTTCGCTTTCGTCCGGCAAGATCGACGCGGCGAGGCGGATCACCTCGCGGTCGTCGCTTTGAATCAAACTGTTCGGGGCAGAGTCCTCCGGAACCGGCTTGCTGCCGCGGAGTTTTTCGTCGATCGGGTTGGTCCGATCAAGCAGGGTGATTTTCAATTTGCCGCTGAGTTCGTCGACGGCTTCGAACTGCTGAAACTCGTCAGTGGCAAATTGGCCGTCGATCTTCTGACCATCGGTTAACTTCGCCAGATAGGTCATGTGCTTTAGGGGACGTTCGGCGGGCAGTTCGCCTTTCAGCTTCGCAGTGGTCTCGGCGAGCAAGTCGATTTTGCCGAGGTCTTCTTTCTTCAGGGCGAATTCTTTGGTCGTGAGATACGTCTGTTGCTTAAAGGTTGGATCGAAGGTCTTGAGCATTTTCCCCTGCTCGTCGATCCAACAATAAGTAGTCAGCGTGTCCTTGCCGATTTTGATTTCGTTTTTGATCTTCAATAATTTCTGCTTGAGGCCACGGAGCGAAACTTCTTCCTCTTCCATTGCGGTGAGCTGCGCTTCGGCGGGTTGATTAAAAATCGGCAGCAAGCCGAGCACCGTGCGCGACTCGCCTGCTTTGAGTGGCTTTTTCTCGAGTGACTGATCGACGGCAAAATAGCCACCACATTTCTCCGGCCAGGGGATCAGCTTCTTGACTTGCTTGCCTAGCGTGGTCGTGGTCAAGACCAAGCCTCGTTCGCTAATCGTACCTTGAGCGACGATCTCGTCTTTGCCGCTGGTCATCCGCGATTCGAAGCGTCGCACCTCGCCGCTCGTCGTTTCCCAGGTTTGCACGCGCAGCTGCTGCGTAAGGCTGTCTTTCTCTCGGAGGATGGTCAACTCCGAATCGCTCTCGGTGTGAATCAATTCCTCGCCGTTCTCTTTCAATTTGCTGATCGCAACATGCGAATAGCCGACCTTGCGGTCGAGCATGTAGATGGCCGTCCAGATCTCACGCTCGGCGGGAGCGACGGCGATCGGTTGCGCGGGGCCGGCAATTGGATGTTCGGGGAGTGTTGGTGCGACGGGTTTTGGTGCTGTCGGAGAACTCGGCGGCGCGGTCGGGGTACAACCAAGCAACGCCAGACAGAGCGTCAGGCAGAAAATGAACCTCTTGCCCATGAGATTTCCTAAAGTTGACGTTCGCCTGAGAAAGGAATGCACAAGCAAATAGTATATCGAATGCGTTGCCGGCCCCTCACCCCGGCCCTTTCCCCGGCGTACCCGGGCGAGGGAGTAATTCACATGCGCCCTTCCATTCCCAACTCTGCGTTCTGCCTTCCAACCCCCTAAATCCTTACCACTCCGAAACTTCACTCCCCTCCCCTGCCTTGTTTCTGCTAAAAAATTGACTGGATGCTTGCGCCGACAAATCAAAATCGGTCTGCGCGTCGTCTACTGTTAAGAAGGCATGAGTGTGGCACCCCCAACCCGCAAAGCTGTCAGCGATACCGCGGTCCAGCCGGCTACGCGCCCGGTTCGTCCGTTGGAGGATGCGTTTGCGCTTCACCAGAGTGAACTGCTCGGCACGCTGTTCTATCTGGTGGGGAATTTGGAGGATGCCCGCGACGCCTTGCAGGAGGCCTTTCTCAAGTGTTGGAAGCATCAGGACCAGGTCGCCGGAGTGCAAAACCTCAAGGCTTGGATTTTTCGGATTGCGCTCAACACTGGCCGCGACCTGCGGGAAACCGCTTGGCGGCGAAAGCGGCAAGGGCTGCCCGAGGACGAAACATCGATCGCCGGACACGAGCAACGGCCGGATGAAATCGTGGAACACGACGAGCGATTGCAACGGTTGCGAAGTGCGCTGGGGCAATTGCGCGAGGAAGAGAAAGAAGTCTTTCTGCTCCGGCAGAACGGCGAGTTGACGTACGAAGAGATCGCCGAAGCCTTGGAGATCCCTTCGGGCACGGTGAAGACACGGATGCGGCTGGCACTGACCCGGCTGCGCGAGGTTTTGGCTGAGTAAGAAGGAATGACACGCCGACAGTGCAGCTCACGGATGAGTGCAGTGACGGCAGGAATGAAACGCGATGAACAAGAGTCCGGAATCAAACTCGAAGAACGAACCGCACGACGAGCTTCGTCAGCAGCTGTGGGAACTTTCCTACGGCTTGCTCGAGGACGATGTTGCGGCCGCGCTGCGCACGCAGATCAAATCGGATCCGGCGATTGCCCGGTTGTATGCGGAAGTTCGTTTACAGGCCGAATTGGTCGGCCGCGCGGCTCGTGTTGAAGATTCAGCGCTGCACATTTCGGCGGGTCCTGATGCCAAAGTGGCGAAGGCAGGTTCTCGTTCTCATTCCAAAACGCCAGCCAGCAAAAGTTGGCAAGCGGCAGAACAACGCAGCTGGGGCACGAACTGGCTCGCCGTGGGCGGCACGGTGGCGTTGCTGGTGCTGCTTGCGTTCGGTTTGTATCAACCGCAGACCGTGAAGACTTCCGTCGCGCAGGCTGACTACTTCTTTACACAGATCACCGCCCCAGCGAACACTCCCGAGGGTGTGACACAAACCGTCGAGATCAATACGACGGATGTGAATAACAACGGCCGCTCAGCGGAAATCGAAGTGCGACTGGTCGATCAGCAGGGGCGCGAGACATTTCGCCGCCATTTGAAGACCAGCCAGGCCGGTCGCGGCGCTGTGGAATTGCCTGGCAAGGTGCTGAAGCCTGGCGTGAAGCTCGAAGCGATTCCGAAAGAAGGCCGCGAGCGGGCCACGGCGGTGGTTTCGGCTGAACTGCAAGTGACCGAAGAGAAGAAGCGTCAACTGCTGTTGCTCGAAAAACCAGCGGTCAAGGCGGGTGAAACCGTCGGGTTCTCGATGCTGAAGATCGGAGAGTATTCGAAGCAGGTGGCCGCTCCCGATACCGACGAACTCATGATCGAGAATCATGCCGGCGCTGATGTGGTGCAGCCCACCTGGGAAGCCGATCGCAAGGCCGGTGTTATCAGCGGGCAGTTTGCCTTGCCGGCAAATCGCGCGATCGAAAGTGAACAGCTGGCGCTCCGTCGTCGCGCCCTGCAGCAGGATCAATTAGCCAAAGCCGAAGACGGTCGCGATTCCGCCCGCAAGGCGGACATGCTGACTGAGCGCCAAGAACTGCCGCTGGATCACGCTGGTAAGCGCAGCGCCAATCGAAGTCTGGCGAACGGCGCACTTGCCGGTGGATCCGCATTCGGCGGCAACGCAGCCGCCGACGCCGATGGCAACCGCCTGTTACGTGGCGCAGCCAAGTCCGTCGAACTGAAAGCCAATCCAATGTACAAAGCGGCCGGTTCGGTTGAAGGTGAAGCTAAAGCGGATATGCCCGATAAGACGGCGGAAGGAAGTGGCGACGTTCACATTCCTGCTCTATCCCGTGGTGTTCCGCAAAATGCTCCGCTGGCACCCGGAGCACCGGCGAAACCAGCAGCAGCGCCGCCGGCTCCGGCAGCGCCTGCTCCGCCCCAGCTCGCGCCGGCTGCATTGCCCGATCAGGCAGATCGTAAGAACATGGAAAAGCGACTCGCCGATGCTCCGGCTCAAGCGAACGGATCTGCTGCTGCTCCGCCTGCACCAAGTGGCAAAGCCGGCGCGATGAAGTTGCAGCAAGGTGGTTACGCTAAGGGAGGCCCGGGAGAGGCCCAAGACAACGCCGTGGAACGTGCGGCAAATCCCCAGCCTCGCCCGCAGAATCTAGGTGCTCCCGCCGCCGCAGCGCGTGCGATCGAAGCGCCCGCGATCGAAGCGTTCAGCGCGACCCTGCCCAGCGACAAGGCGGCCGGCCAAGATTTGCCCGCGCTGGTGAACGCGGCCGAGTTGCAACTTCCCGCTGACTTGCAAGAACAAGAGTTGATCCTTGTCGCACGTCGTGGCAGCGAGGTCATTACGCGGCGCGAGATTACCGTTGGCAAGAAATTGAAGCCTGCCGACCTGCCGCCCGAAGTTGCAGGCCGCGTTGAAATTGAACTGTATCGCAAGGGCTTCGGAACTGAGCCTGCTTATCGGCAGGAATTGGTTCGCTCGGCTGTCCATTCGCTCCGCTTCGATGTTGCCGGCTTGAAAGAAAGCTACGCACCGGGTGAGAAAGTCAAGTTGCAAGTACGCGTGGTCGACGAACAAGGTCAACCCGCCTCCGAGGCCACGGTTGGCGTACGGGTGTGGAACGACGTTGCTGCGGCAGCCACCAATGCGCCGCTGCTCCTGGTCGACCAGATGGCCCGCGAAGAAGATTTCAGCGTGCGGCCCCCCCAACAACTCGCGTTGGCTGCCCCGCCGCAGGGAGCGCAAGCTCGCGAAGCCGCCAAGCAATCGGCGTTTGCCGCAAACGCTGCGGTGGCCGCTGCCGCCGCGCCCGGGCAACTCGCGCCATCTGCCGAGGCGGGTATCTCTCCAGAACAGCCCCAGCGATTCATGAAACGCGTCGATGCCGAAAAGGACAAGGCGTTCGAACAGCCGGCCGCAGAAAATGAAGCAGCGCCGATCGAGTTGCAGTTCGATGCTCAAACTCAAGAGGCTCCCGCATCGATCGACGCGCCCCAGGTAGTCGCCGACAACCGAGCTGTGGTGCAACAGGAATACGAGGCAGCGCTCGCGGCAACGCAGGCCGCGCATTTCGATCGGATTCGGGCCATCGGTCGGGTGCTGGTGTGGGCCGGTGCTGGAGTGATGTTGCTGATCGGTGTGCTCTTGATGATTCGCAGTCAACTCAAGACCGCCGTCTGGGTTCCCACGGTGGGCATTGCCGCCGCGTGTCTCGCGTTGGGCCTGGCTTGGTTTGTTCCAGCACAACCGCTGGGCTGGGATGTGGCGCAGGTCGAAAACTACGGTGCTGCACCGGCTCCCTTCGAAGCGACGCAACCCGCCGAGCCGCCGACTGTCGCTGTTGGTCCCACTGCGCCTGTAGATGCACCTGCTACTGGCGGCGATTTGCCGAATGAGGCGCTCAAGGAAATTGCACCAGGCACTCCCAGCGAAAAACCCGCGCAGCCAGGTGACTCGGTTGCTCGAGGTGCAGTGACGGATGAAAAGATGAAGTTGCAAGCACCTCTTGCCTTGCGTAGCGAACAGCCCTTGGCCGATGTCAAGCAAGGCGACGCACAGGCTGCTCTGGCCGCAGCCGACAAACCACAAGCGAAAAAGTCGGACGAGCGCGAATCGCTCGAGCGACGTAGGTTCAATGGGGGCGGAGCATTTACCGAAGCCGCCCCGGACACGCTCTTTTGGCGACCTTTATCGCCGATCGGCGCCGACGGTTATTTCACGATCGAGTTCAATATGCCCGCTGCGGAGTCCGATTATCGCCTGCTGCTCGACGCCATCGGCAACGGCCGCATCGGTGGCCAGCAGCAACTGCTCCTCTGTCGCGAAGCGCAGTAAGTCAACGCTTCGCGGAGCGAACTGCGACTCTACGCCAAGATCCCTTTCACCACGTGTCCATGTACGTTAGTGAGCCGGCGTTGAATGCCGTTGTGATAGATCGTCAGCCGCTCGTGATCGATGCCGAGCAGATGCAGAACAGTCGCATGAAAATCATGCCAGGCGACGGGATTCTCGACCGCCTTCCAGCCGATGTCGTCGGTTGCGCCGTAAGCGATGCCCGGTTTCAAACCCGCGCCGGCGGCCCAGACCGAAAAGCCGTACTGATTGTGATCGCGCCCTTTGCCGAGCACGCCCGCATCGGCCTGCGCGAAGGGCGTGCGACCAAATTCCGTGGTAAAGAGGAGTAGCGTATCGTCGAACAAGCCGCGCTGACGTAAATCTTTGACGAGTGCTGCCACAGGCTGATCGATGCGGAGCGCTTCCTGCGTGTGATTGGCCTTGGTGTCTTCATGGCCGTCCCAATTGATCCGCGGCGATCCAAACGAACCGCCGGAAAACAGCTGCACGAACCGCACGCCCTGCTCGATCAGCCGCCGCGCCAGCAAGCAGCTACGGCCGAAGTCGTGCGTCTCTTCGCGATCCAAACCATAATCCGTTTTGGTTGCGGCGGTCTCTTGCGAAAGATCCGTGACGCGCGGCACGGCGAGTTGCATCTTCGCAGCCAGTTCATAAGCTCGCATCCGCGCGAGCAACTCGTCGCTGCTTCCGCGGCGTTCACGATCGGTTTGGTTTAGCAGTGTGTGCAGTTTGCGGCTGTCACTTTCCACATCTGCTGCAATCTCGCGGGCAGGAAACAGATCATTGATGACCGCGCCCTTGCTTTGAAACATCACGCCCTGATGTTGAGCCGGCAAAAAACCTTGTGACCAATTGCTGGTCCCCCCGGCCGGCAAACCGCGCGCGTCCGGAAGCACCACATACGTCGGCAGTTCATCGGTTTCGCACCCCAGACCATAGGAGAGCCACGAACCCAGCGTCGGGAATCCATTGAGCCGAAAGCCGCTGTTTTCATGCAGTGTGGCAGGCGTGTGGCTCGACGATTCGGCGACCATCGAACGAATGACCGTCAGTTCATCGGCGACGCCTGCGATGTGTGGAAACAAATCCGAAACCCACAGGCCGCTTTTTCCTCGTTGGTGAAACTCAAAATCATTCTGCCGCAGCAGGCCGACCTTGCCGAAGAAGACATCGGGCTTCTCGCTGCCTCCCAACGGTTGGCCGTGGCGTTTTGCCAACTCCGGCTTGTAATCGAAGGTATCGAGCTGGCTGTAAGCGCCGCAAAGGCAAATATGAATGACGCGTTTGGCCTTCGCCGGGTGATGTGGCGGCGGATCGCTGGCTTGGCCTGGGATCTTTTCAGCGCGCGCACAGTCGCCTTGCATCAGCAGCGACGTGAGCGCGGTGGCGCAAATGCCTTGAGCGGCGAAGGAAAGGAAATCGCGGCGGGTAGTAAAATTAAACATTTATCAACGGTTTGCGACTGTAATTCGGAATCAACGCAGACATAATTGTCCTGGTGTGATAAGTCGATAAGCGAAAGGGCGAATTATGGCTGAATCGGATAAGGTAAAGCTTTATGTCGAACAAAATAAGCTGCTATGGGGACGATTGCAGATTGCCTACTTGATCGAAGCTAGTGCATTAGCGGGTTTCTATGTTGTGCGATCGGACCATGAGTCTAGGTTAGCCTTCAGTTTACTCGCATTGAGCGCGATTCTCTTGCTATTGCTTGCCCTTCTCATTTATCGTGACACGCAGCACCTTGAAAAATTTGGCACAGATGCAGGAGTGCCAAAGATAGCCATGATCTTCGGGTTTATATCAGGTCGCAGGCTGGCCTGGTCAGTTCCGGTAGTTCTATTAATCGCAAACATATTGTTGCTTTGCTTTGAATTCTCATGGAGTTGGCCGATTTTAAGCTCTTCGGCAAAATAACCGAAATCGCAGTTAATCCACGTACAAAAACGCATTCGAATTCAGCAGCACGCGGCAAAACGGCGACAGGCCATGCTTCTGCACAAACTGCTGACTCGCAGCGAGTTGCCCGGCGGTCGGCGGGGAGCCCGTCGTTAGTTCAAACGCTTGCTGAATCTGTTGGCCAGATTCCATTCCTGCTTCGCGTTCAAGTCGCTTCGCAAAGGCATCGGCCATTCGCAGCGTGAACGAATGATTGAGTAGCGACAGCGCTTGCAGCGGAGTTGTGGTGCTGCCGCGGGTTGGCGTTAGCGTCGAAGGATCGGGGCAGTCGAAGGTATCGAGCAGCGGGTTTTTGCCGCCACGAACCCACATCCGATAGATGCTGCGGCGATTGAACTCGGCGCCTTCCGCATCAATGGGCCGATAAAACTGCGTGCCGCCACGGTTGAACGGTTCAAAATCCTTGAAGCTCACACCGCCACGCGCCGGATTCAACTCGCCTGCTGCCGAGAGCATCGCATCGCGTACCGCTTCCGCTTCGAGTCGCCGCGGCGAATACCGCCACAACAGCCGATTCTGGCTGTCAGCCTTCATCGCCGCTTCATTGGGCAGCGACGACTGCTGATAAGTTCGGCTGGTGACAATCAGCCGATGCACTTCTTTCAAACTCCATTTCCGCTGCACGAACTCTTGGGCCAGATAGTCGAGCAACTCCGGATGCGAAGGCTGCCCGCCGCTGTAGCCCAAATCGTTCGGTGTGAGAACCAGGCCCTGACCAAAATGATACTGCCAGACGCGATTGACGATTGTCCGCGCGAAGAGCGGATTCTGTTCACTGGCAATCCACTGGGCGAGTTTCCTCCGTCGTTCCGCATCCGGGGCATCCGCAGCGAGTGCGAAATCAAAATGCTTGGGCGTGAGTGAACGAATGCCGGCCGGCTTGGCTGCGGGCCCCTTCTGCGCGGGATTGCCACGAATGAGCAAGTGCGAAACACCGGGCTGTTGTGGCGTGACGGCAAAGGTTTTTGGATCGCGAATCGATTCCAGCAGGCTGGTGATCTTCGCTAGTTCGCTCTTTAAGGTGTCGCGTTTGGCCCGCTCGGCATCGCTCAGTTGTGCAACGAGTTCCGCTTCAGCAACATAGGTCGAAGCAACACCGGCCGACGCGGCGATTTCTACTGCCGTGAGCGCGCGTTCATAAAAGCGGGCCCGCTCGATCGCACCCTTCAACATTTTGTTCCCACCCGGCGGACCATGCCGCAGGCCGAAGACCAGTTGCGATTTGTCAGGATCAAACGCGAGTGCAGCAGCGGATTGATACTCGCGGCCGTACGGGAGGCCATTGCGATACGCTGCAATCCGGCCATCGGCGTGATAGACAAGGGCCAGGTGAATGAACTGCCGATCGGCTTCTTTTTCTGCCGTGCCTTGAAAATCTTTCGTCCGCTGAAAAAAGTTGCTCCCCGCCAGCCAATGACCCGCTTCGCGTTCGCCATACGCGAGCGAGTCGAACAAGCTGCCGTCGAGCGTTTGCAGCGTCATCACGCCGCCGCCGCGCTGATTCAAATCGGCGAGGCGAACCCAGGCCTCGATGGTTTTCGCTTTGATCCGTTGTGGCAGCGGTGAGGTTGAGACAAACGCATTGTTTCCATCGAGCACGAGCGCGCCGTTTTCCAGTTTCGCTTTTCCGTGCAACTGACCATGCAACGTGCCCTTTGAGTCCCTCACGTCGTCATCAAATTCCCAAGACGCAAATGGTTCGGGAAGTTTCGCCTTTCCAGAATCTGCTTCTTGTTTGCGTTTGGCGAGGATCTGGTCTCGCACAACTCCTTCCAGTGATTTCAGCTCCTTCGTCAACTGCTGATGTCGTTCCTGCAGTTCACTAGGCGTGTCTTTCGCAGGCAAACTCCGCTCACCTCGACGCACCCCCGCCAGCGACGCGGCGAGGTTGTAATAGTCTTCCGCCCGAATCGGATCGAACTTGTGATCGTGACAACGAGCACAATGCACGGTGAGACCCAAAAACGTTTGCCCGACCAGGCCGACGATGTCTTCGAGTTCATCCTGGCGCATGATCTGCCGCATTGCATCGCCGGCCGGCAGCAAACTATCGAACGCGCCGCCAACGAGAAATCCCGTGGCGATGACGGCCTGCGGATCATGCGGTTGCAGCACATCGCCAGCAATTTGCAGCTTGGCGAACTCGTCGTACGGCATATCACGGTTCAGCGCGTCGATCACCCAATCGCGATACCGCCAAGCGTTCGGCCGCATTTTATCGAACTCAAAACCGTCACTCTCGCCGAAGTGGGCCACATCGAGCCAATGCCGGGCCCAGCGTTCTCCATAATGGGGCGAGTCGAGCAACCGTTGCGTGAGCTTTTGGTAAGCGTCGGGCGAATCGTCTTGCACAAAAGCGTCGATTTCTGCGGGCGATGGCGGCAGGCCGATTAGATCGAACGTCAGTCGCCGGATGAGGACACGTTTGTCAGCGGCAGGAGAAAAATCGAGTTGCTGTTCTTTCAATTTCGCTTCGACAAAATCATCGATCTGTTTCGATTGAGTAGTTTGCTGGACAGGCTGCAGTGACCACCAGTCGTAGCCGGCACGCGCGGTCGTTGAGAAGCGATACGGATCGATCGGATCGCTACCCCACTTCGCGCCCGCTTCGATCCAGACCTTCAGCAATTGGCGTTCACTTTCAGGCAGCGGCTTTTTCGGCGGCATGTCCCCCGCGATGACTCGTTCCCACAATTGGCTGTCACTCAGTTTGCCAGCGACAACAGCCGGGCCTGACTCGCCACCTTTACTTGCACTAGTCTGCGTCGACAGATCGAGGCCCCCTTTTGGTTCACTGCCACTGTGACAATCGAGGCAACGACCAGCGAGCAGCGGCGCGATCTGGCGATCGAAATCAATCGGTTCTGCTGCGCGCGCATGGTGTGCAATCGCAGCGGTGAAGAAGCAGAAATAAAACCAGGCTCGCATCAGGGCGATCCTCGCGGGAGAGAACTTGGTCGACGGTGTTCCCACTATAAGCAGTACACCGCGCACCCTCCAGCATGCGCATTTCTATCGAGCGAGTCGTCGTCGAATTTCCAAGACGGCTTGTTCATGCGCTGCGTCGGTGATCACCGGCGGCAAGGATTCAAAAGGAATTGCCGAGGGAAGCTGCACCCACGATTTGCAACCTGCCATCGCCACTGTTTCCGTTACGGCCACTGATTCAGCAGCACGAAAAATACGCAAGACGAACAAAAAAAGCCCTGGTCGCTTGTAATGAAAACGTTGCTGCACGACGTCGTCGGTCCAGCCATGCAAACCATTCAAGGCCAGTGCTTGTTCAATGTTGGTCAAGTACTCAACCTGTTCGACGGCTGCAAACGTGCGGATGACGATCTGCCCCGCTGCAGTTCGCATCTCTTCAATTTCATTTAGCAGCGCTGCAAACGAGGGGACAAGTTGCTCAACCCCTTGATGGAACTGGGTGGGATAGAGCCAAAAGAAGCCGTGCTCCGGATAAAACCCGCTCGGCCCTTCCGCGATGCCACCCTTTCGGAGCAAGATCGTCTGCCGACCGGTTTCCATCGCTCGGCAGATGACGGCCCATTCTTTGAGGGCGGTGGCTGTCTTATTCATCAAAACTGGTACCCAAAGCAGGCCGCTCAACCCGGCCCTCTCCGCGGAGTACCGGGGCGAGGGACTCTTTACACAAGGAGTATTTACAGCAACTCATCCAATTCCTTCACCAAACTGTTGAAATGAGCTAGCGTGGTTTCGACAGGATCGGGCTTTTCCATATCAACGCCCGCATCACGCAGCAAATCGAGCGGATCCTTCGAGCAGCCTCCTTTGAGGAAGTTCAAATAGCTGGCCAGGTCCGCTGGACCGCCGCCGAGCACTTTGCGGCTGAGAGCAACAGCAGCGCTTAATCCAGTCGCGTACTTGTAGACATAGAACGCCCGATAGAAATGCGGGATGCGGAAGCATTCGAGCGAGAGTTCTTCGTCGATGGCAAAATCGGGCCCAAAGTAAGCATCTAGCAATTCGCGATACGTCGCGCGGAACGACTTCACCGTCAGCGGTTCGCCCGCCTCGGCCATTTCGTGCGTGATTTTTTCGAACTCGGCGAACATCGTCTGGCGAATGACCGTGCCGCGGATGTCGTCGATTTCGCGGTTAATCAAATAGGCCCGCTGGCGGTCGTCTTTCGCCTGCTTGATGAGGTGATGACTCAATAGCATTTCGTTGAACGTGCTGGCGACTTCCGCGACGAAGATCACGTAGCCGTAGTACTGATAGGGCTGATGCTTGGCCGAGTGCCAGGTGTGCATCGAGTGACCTGCTTCGTGCGTGAGCGTGAAGACGTCGTTGAATACATCTTCCTTGTAGTTCATCAAAATGTACGGCCAGCCTTCGTAACTGCCGCTGCTGAACGCGCCGCTGTTCTTGCCCTGGTTGGGATAACGATCGCACCAGCGGCCCAGCAGACCTTCTTCCAGCACGCTGCAATACTCGCTGCCGAGCGGCCGCAATGACTCCATGACGAGCTTCACGGCCTGGTTCCAGGTCCGTTTCACTTCCAGGTCGCTGAGAATCGGCACATAGGTGTCGTAGTGATGGATGTCTTTCAGCTTCATCTTGCGGCGGCGAACATCGTAATACTGATGCACGGCGGGCAGATTTCTGCGGACCGAGGCGATTAAGTTGTCATAGACGCTGGCCGGCACGTTGTCGGGAAACATCGCCCCTTCACGTGCACTTTTGAAATTGCGCACGCGGGCGTAATACACATCCTTCTGGATCGAACCGTTGAGCGTCGCAGCGAGTGTGTTTTCGTGTCCTTTGAATTGCTCGTAGTATTGATGAAAGGCTGCCTTGCGCACTTTACGATCGGGCGAGACCAGCAGCTTCATGAACGTCGAGTTCGAGAGCTCGACTTCACGACCTTTCTCATCCTTGACATTGCCGAACTTGAGATCGGCGTCGAGCAACTGTCGAAAGGCGGCGTTCGCGGCGCCGGCCATTTCTCCTTGCATCGCGAGAATTTCCTCTTCGCGCCCCGTGAGGGAATAGGGCTTGAAGCGAATGATACGCTCCAAAACCAACTTCCAAGGCTTCATCTCTTTCGCGGCCAGATATTCCTTCAGCTTGGCATCGGGCAGCGCGAGTAATTCAGGACGGATGTACGCGGCTGCCTGCGAAGCCTTGGTGGCCAGATTTTGAAACTTGGCCACCATCGCTTGCGCGGCGTTGTCGGTTTGATCCTCGGTCGCGCGCAAATGCGCATAGCCGCCGACGTTTTCACCGAGCCGATCGAAGTCGGCATCAAACTTCAGGCAGGAAGCAACCACCTTGGCGCCATCGCCCAGCTTGCCGCGGAACTTATCGAAGCCGGAGATCATTTTCTCGAGTTTCTTGAACTGCAGTTCCCAATCTTGCTCGCCTTTGCACAGGGTCGAGAGATCCCAGGTATCTGCAACTTTGACATCTGCGCGTTTGGGAAGGCGAATAACTTTGTTCATGGCGGTTGTCGATGATGGTGACGAAATTACTGACGAAAAGATTCAGCCCTGCGCACAAACGTAGCAAGAGTCATGGCGGTCAGGAAGCCCGCAGCGTTAGCGAGGGTCTCCTCGCTTCTCGGAAGTACTGGACCTGCGTTGCAGGCGGCAACGCT
Source organism: uncultured Pirellulaceae bacterium (assembly GCA_964394305.1). Classification (GTDB taxonomy): domain Bacteria; phylum Planctomycetota; class Planctomycetia; order Pirellulales; family Pirellulaceae; genus Anatilimnocola. Next base: position 109,133 of record CAYMWL010000004.1, on the reverse strand, counting down.
GCGACGTTATTGTCGCGCGCTCACGATTGTTTGGGGCTGCTTGCGGAAATTTTAAGAGACTGCTGCCAACTTTTCGCCGGCGGGTTGCTCTTCGGCTGCAGGCTCTTCCACCTGCAGTTGCACCCGGCCCAGTTCATAACGGAACTTGGCTTTCAGCTGGTCCGATTCGCCCGCTGCATTGCAGGCCCGCGTGAGCGCGCCCATTTTGGCTTGCAACGCGGGATCAGAATTAATGATCTGTTCCAGGACCGCAGCAGAATCCGAATCGCCGGCGACCGACACTTTGCCGTTCTTATCAATCGACAGCGTCAACTCGCCGTCGAGTTGCAAACCCATCGATTGCAGCTTGGCTTGCAAGCCACTTTGAATTTGATCGACCAGCGCCAGGATCGCGGTGGCATCGCCGGGCTCTTTTACTGCGTCGTCGATCTTCTTCTCGTCTTTTTCCTGGGGCTCTTTCGTCAGCATTTCGGCAAACGAAGCTCCTGCAGCAGTGACGCTCTCGGTCACTTCTCCCAGCACTGCGGCTCCCGCTTGCACGGCGGTTTGGGTGAACGGCAAAAAGAAAACGGCGGAATTCATGTGCAGAATATCGACCGTCGCGACGACAACCGGTGAGGCAAAATCGGCGAGTCGCGCCATTCTTTCGAGCAGGCTTACCCAGTTTGTCTTGCTGGCATTGCATGCAGCTCGTACAAGTCGCGGCGATGAAGCGATTTTTTTCCAAGCCGCAACATGAACCGCAGCTCGAGCGAATCGACCGCCGTGCCCGCGGCGTGTATTACACGCCCACGGAGATTGCGGAATGGATTGTCGAGCAAACCTATGCGCCGTTGCTACGGGACTGGCAAGGCGAAACCGAACCGCCGCGAATACTCGATCCGGCCTGTGGCGCCGGCGTGTTCTTGCTCGCTGCTGGAAGGTTACTGAGAGAACGTTGCTGGCAGTTGGATCTCCGCGATGAAAAGCAGTCGTTAGCAATGAATCGGGCGCTGCATGGCACAGATATTGATGCAGCGAGCATCGCTGCTGCCCAACAACAGCCAAATCTGCAGGCAGCCAATTTGCACTGTGCCGATGCGCTGACGTCGCCGCTGCCAAACTGCTTCGATGCCATCGTGGGCAACCCGCCGTATGTAAATATCCGCGAACTGGCTCGCAGCCATCCACCGGAGTATGTCGCCGATCTGCGGCAGCGATTTCGCACCGCGCGTGGCAACTTCGATTTGTATGTGCTGTTTATCGAACGAGCGCTGGAACTGTTGAAACCGGGTGGCCGGCTGGGCTTCATCGTGCCGAACAAATGGGCGACACTAGATTACGCCAGCAAACTGCGAGAATTGCTCCTGCGTGAAACTGCGCTTGAGCAGATCGTTGATCTTTCGACGCTGCGTGTCTTTCCGCAGGCCGGCACTTATCCGCAAATCATCGTGCTGCAGCGGCAGTCCGCGGAGACACGGCAGCAAGTGCGAGTTGCCCAAGTCACCAGCGTGGCGGACTTCCAGCCTACCAACCTGGCGAGATGCAGCCGAATGATTTCACAGGCGTCACTGCAGCCGCGCGCCTTTGTGCTCGGCAATGAAATCGGCGTGGAAGATCGCGTGTCGACCAGGCCGCTGGAATCGCTGGCGACTCTGCACAGCGGCGCGTCAGGCTATTCCGCAAACTTGCTCGCTGCGGAACTCCGCGAACTGACTCCGGCAACTCAAAGCACTGACGACGTCGACTTCATTGTCAGCGGCAACATCGATCGCTACGCACTTCAATGCGGCAACGTGCGCTTCTTGAATCACAGCTGGCAGCGACCTGGTTTGTCGCTGCAGTCGACCGCGATCACGGCCAAAAAGGTGCAGCTGTATCGTGAACCAAAAATCGTGCTGAGCGGCATGAGCAAGCGTTTGGAAGCTGCCTTCGATGAGCAGGGTTGTGCGTTGGGCGTGCAAGTCTATGCGGCCGCCGATTTGAAAGTTGATCCGTATTACTTACTAGGAGTCCTCAACTCCAAGTTGCTCAGCTATTTGTTTCGCGAACGCTTCGGTGCAAAATGCTTGGCCGGCGGCTACTTGTCTGTGAATAAAGGGCAGCTCGCGCGGCTGCCGATCGCTGCTGAAGAAGGGGCTGCGAAGCCGCTGCAGAAAAAAATCGTCAATCTTGCTCGTCAAATGCATCACGCGCGGTCCGCGAATCTCGATGATCAACTCGACGCCTTGATCTATGAGCTTTACTCCGTCACCGCGGCAGAGCAGCAACTCATTGAACAGTCGTTTGAGAAAATCGAGCAGAAGTCCGGCAGAACGCGAGTTGCCTGAGCCCGACGGTTGCAGGCCGCGCGGGCGGGGATATATTCACGGCAACACTTGCCCTCCCTCTCGCCGGAGTTTGCTCCCATGCGGTTTGCCATCGTATCCGTCGCAGTCATTTTTCTGCTCTCCGTTTCGTCGGCCAGTTCAGCAGAACCCGAATTTCTGCCGAACACCAAAAAACTTGAACTGCAGGGCGACATCGCGGCGACGATGGTCGAAGCGGTCGATCGCTTCCTGCTGAAGGAATTGGCCGCAGCACCTGCGAAACGGGAGAAGCGATGGAAGCACGATTTCACTTCGACTGAAGCCTATCGGAAGTCAATCGAGCCGCAGCGAAAGAAGCTGGCACACATTCTCGGTGTCCGCGATCAGCGCGTGGAGTCTGCAGGGCCGGAACTGATCGCAAGTACCGCGCAAGGCGCGCTGGTTGGCAAAGGGAAGAACTACGAGATTCTTGCCGTTCGGTGGCCTGTAATACGCGACATTCAAGCGGAGGGATTGCTGCTGCTGCCGACGAGCACGAATTATGTCGCCGATGTGATCGCGATTCCGTCCGCCGAACAAACACCCGAACAATTGTGCGGCCTTGTCGACGGCATCGTCGAAGAGTCGCGATATCCTCTCTACCTCGCGGAAAGTGGTTGCCGCGTGCTTATTCCCGCGACCGTCAGTCGCCGCATGCAGAAACGTTCCTTCGGCGGTGGAGATCGCGGCCCGAATCTCACGGATCGCGAGTTTGTGTATCGTCCCGCCTTCGAAATGGGACGGCACATTCTCGGCTATGAAGTGCAACATGTGCTGGCCGGCGTCGATTGGTTCACGCGTTCTGCCAAGGGCAACGATCCCAAAATCGGTGTAATCGGCTATGGCGACGGCGGCCAGCTCGCACTTTACACAGCTGCCCTCGATCAGCGGATCGATGCAGCATGTGTTAGTGGTTACTTTGGCCCGCGAGAAGAAATTTGGAAAGAACCGCTCGACCGCAATGTGCAGGGCCTGGTTGAAACGTTTGGCGATGCCGAACTAGCGAGCCTGGTTCTCCCGCGTTCGCTGGTGATCGACGGTACGCCGGGCCCGAGTGTGAAACTTCCCAGTGAAGGTGGCGGGCCGGCCGATTATCAGTTTCCCACGCCCGCCGATGTCTCGATGGAAACGAGGCGACTCTTGGCGATTTCGAGTCAGTTGCCCCGCGATGCTGCGCAGAAGTCCGCCGCACTGACGACGGTGCGCGAAGTAGCAGACCAGTTCTGTCACCATGAAGTCCGCCGTGCCTTTCTCACGAATCTTGTCGGCGCGGAATTGGCGCTGGAAAAACTCGCGTACCCAGTGGACAAGCGAGGTCAGGTGCCTCCCAATGCCGCTGCGCGCCAGGCACGCCTCGTCAAACAGTTGATCGACGACACCCAACTGCTCCTCGCCGACAGCGCGCATGTTCGCGCCGACTTCATGCGACCTCTGTACGCGTCGAAAACCATCGAAGAATACAAAGCGAACGTCGAAAAATATCGCGAGCAGTTCGCCACGGAAACCATCGGCCGGTTTGATCACAAGTTGCTGCCCGCAGAGCCGCGTTCGCGCAAGACATACGACAACGAGAAATGGACCGGTTACGAAGTGGCGCTCGATGTCTTTCCGAATGTCTTTGCGTACGGCGTGTTGCTCATTCCAAAAAATCTCAAGGAAGGCGAGAAGCGGCCCGTCGTTGTTTGTCAGCACGGCTTGGAAGGCAAGCCGACGGATGTGTTTCTGGGAGATCACTATGCCTATCACGACTTTGCGGCGAAGTTATGCGAACAAGGCTTCATCACGTTCGCGCCGCAGAACATCTACATCGGCAAAGACAAATTTCGCACGCTGCAGCGGAAGTTGAATCCGCTGGGCAAAACGCTGTTCTCGATCATGGTGCCGCAGCATCAGCAGATTTGTAATTGGCTGAAAGAACTGCCGATGGTCGATAAAGAGCGCATCGCTTTCTATGGTTTGTCGTACGGCGGCAAAAGCGCGATGCGCATCCCGCCGCTGGTCCCCGATTACTGCTTGTCGATCTGCTCGGCAGATTTCAATGAGTGGGTTTCGAAAAACGCGTCGACGCGATTGCCGTTCAGCTACATCTGGACTGGCGAGTACGAAATATTCGAGTTCGATCTCGGCCCGACGTTCAACTACAGCGAGATGGCCGCGCTGATCTGCCCGCGGCCGTTTATGGTGGAACGTGGTCATACGGACGGCGTGTCAACCGACGAATGGGTTGCGCACGAGTACGCGAAAGTCTTTTACAACTACAGCCATCGGCTGAAAATTGGCGACCGCTGCGAACTAGAAGTTTTCGATGGGCCGCATACGATTAACGGCAAGGGAACGTTTGCGTTTTTGCGCAAGCACTTGAATTGGCAGGGAAAATAAGCGTGTTTTTGAATCAGTGGCTCGGTTTGGCCTTTCTGCTCATTGTGCTGGGCGTCGTATTCGCTCCGGATTTTCTGCTGTGGCCGGTATTTTTGGCTTTCGGCGGCATGATGGAGACTTCGAAGTCTCGACGGCTGGTTCATGTGGGGATTGCGCTGGCGCTCGGCGGTCCGGTGCTAATCGCGCTGACAATTGGGTGTGCTGCTCTGTGTGCGCACGCAGGCTTGGGGTGGAGCGCGCGATTCTTTGGCGTGACGACAATGCTGCTCTTTTTGAGCTGGGTGGTGTCAGGGGGCGTAGTGGGTGTCGTTAAGGGTCGACATGCCGCGCGCGAACAAGTTCCTGCCGCCAAGGCCGAACAACCAGAATGAGTGCGCCGATAATGAGGTTTCTCGACGCAATTTTTAATCCGCTTGAAATGCTCGTTTCGCTGTTTGCTTATCTTTTTTGGATGATCTGCTGGGCGATTTGGCAGCTGGTGCGAGGCGTGCGGTGGTTAATTGGAATGTGATTCTTCGTGCGTCCCCGCATCTTCCTCGTTTACGCGTCGGGCTTTCTTACAACTTCTTCCCTGCTGCATCCATGCCATACATCAAGCGCGACAAGAACTCGCGGTCGTTCCATCCTGTTTGGTCATTCCCCCCGAGAGCCGCGAGAATGCCGTCGGCCTGGCGGATGGCGATGAGTTTTAATTTGCGGCTGATGAAGAGGCGCTGATTGCCCGCGCCTGCCGCGAAGACCAGATCGGGCACACGCAGCCCATCTTTTTTCTCCGCTCCGCCTGTATTGCGAAAACGAGCCAGGCCCGGCGCGAGTGCTTCGCGCGTGTTCCCCGCGCCCGCCGCTAGCCAAAACGTGAGGCCATACGCGGGATTGATTTTGCCCGGAACAAAACATTCATCGAGCGCTTTGGGCGACACGATTTCTTTCCCTTCCCATACGCCTCCCGCGCGGACGAGCTCGCCGAACTTGGCCCATTCGCTCGCCGTTAACGAACCACCGGAAGGAAGATGAATCTGACCGTCTGTTCCTTTTCGCCACGAACCAACTTGCAGGCCGATGGGCTTGAAGATGCGTCGTTGCAAAAAGTCGTAGGGCGATTCTTTGTTGGGTTCCAGTTTACGACGCAGCAGTTCGCCAAAGGTTTGAAACGGCGCGGGGCCATATTGAAAGCGTTTGCCCGGTTCAAACTTCAGCGGTGTGGCCATCGCATCAGCATAGGTCGGGACGCGTCCGATGGTGCCGCCACTCATGCCACTGGTCAAACTAAGGAGTTGCCGTAGCGTGATGTTTTTTTTCTGTTCGTCGGTTTTCCATTCGGTCAGCGTCTCGCTGACATTTTCATCCCACGAGGAAATCAACTTGTCCTGAACAGCCGCCGCAACCAGCACCCCGCAGAAGCTCTTCGTGCCGCTGGCCAGTTCGTGAGCACGGTCTTGCCGGCCGCTGTTTGGATAATCGGCAAAGACTTCCTTGTTGTCGACGCGCACGAGCATGCTGATTCCTTTGCACGACGCGCTGTACTCCGCGGCCAATTGATGATGCTGCGGATTGAGTAGATCGACGCGTTCGTCCGCAAAGCTTGGGGTGGCATTCATCGCGATCAGGCCGGCTGTCATTCCCAGGCCAAAAGTGCGGCGGGTCAGTTCATTGCTCATCGTTCGGTTCTCTGCGAGTGTGATTGGTCACTTCAATTCAACCCGCCAAACATGAACGAAGTTTCGCCGGCAAAGTTTCGCCAGAGAAACAATTCTGCACAAGCTACTCGGGCCGCCGTCGCACGCCCGGCGTGGTCGGCGCGAAGATCAAACGCGCAACAGACTGTCGTCAGAATGACTACGATTTTTCGCTGTGGAGAGTTGGCGTTATCGTGCGTGAACCAAGCGTCGAAATAACACAAAGAGCATCGCTGGCCGACCGAGGTGCTGCTGTAAGTGTTGGCTGGGAAGCGATTTATTGGCTTTGTACAGCAGATTTCTGCGGAATTGCTCGGGCCCTTGTGGTTAGAGAACTTCGGCTTGCTCTCGGCCTAGGCATTGAAGTTGCTTTAAACAGCAGTGCGTGGTCGAATGTCGGTAGGTTTGCCAGGTTTTTCTAAAAGGGGATGACATGTCTGTTCATCCGTCGGTGCGGGGCGTTTGGTCGTTCGTTTTCTCAGTATTTCTGCTGAGCTCGCTGTCCATCAGCCGTGCTCAGGAAGAATTGCCGCCGGAGATCGACTCCGACGGTGTGCAAACGTTAACGCGCGGACCTGTGCATGAAGCCTTCGCTAGTCCGACCGTTGCCGATCCCAAACCGGGTCTGGTGGTGCCGAAGCCACCGCCGGCCGATATCCGCGAACAGCCGCCCGAATACCAGCCCGATGGTCAGAACGTCCAATGGTTCCCCGGCTATTGGGCTTGGGACGAAGACCGCGACGACTACATCTGGATCAGCGGCGCTTGGCGTGATCCCCCGCCGGGCAAGCGTTGGGTGCCGGGTTACTGGGCCGAAGTGGATGGCGGCTTTCAGTGGGTCTCTGGTTTCTGGATCGACGATCAGGTCGAGGAAGTTGAATACCTGAAGGCGCCGCCGGCTTCGCTGGAGCAAGGCCCCACCGTGGCTTCGCCCGGCGATGACTATTTCTATATTCCGGGCACCTGGACCTACGTTAACAACGACTATGTTTGGTCGGCCGGTTATTACGCTCCGTATCGTGAAGACTGGATCTATGTGCAGCCGCATTGGGTCTGGACACCGCGGGGCTATGTATTCATCAACGGCTATTGGGATTGGCGGGTGCCGCGCCGCGGTCAGATCTTCGCGCCGATTTACGTCACTTCCGTGGTGTATTCACGGCCAAACTATTTCTACACGCCGCGTTGCACGATCAACACGAGCAATCTGTTCGTGCACTTGTGGGTCCGCGATTCGTACTGCCACTATTACTTCGGCAACTATTACGGACCGACGTACGCGCATCGGCACTTCACGCCCTGGTGCAACTACAATACTCGGCCCCGCTGCTATGATCCGCTCTTTACGTACTGCAACGTGCACTACAACCGCCAAGGCATCAACTATGCCCAGCGGATGAAGAGCTGGCACAATCACTACGACCACCATGAGCACGAGCGTCCAAAGAATACGTGGCGCGAGCAAGTGGCTCAGCATCATGATCACGGCGCCGAACTTCGCGGCGGCAGCAAGCAACCTCGCCCGTCGTTCCTCGGCGAGGACCTGAAGGACATCGTCCGCAAACCTGACCAGCACTGGAAGAAGCAGGACATAGCTGCTCGCGATCACAACAAAACTGCGATCGAGCAAGTCAAGCAGCTGCACAACCTGCGATTGAATCAAGAGAAGGTTAGCCTGGTCAGCAACAACGGACCTGGTCGCGGTGGATCGGGGCGTGATTTGCCCAGCCGTGATAACGATCGCGATCCGTTGCCGAGCAAGCGCGACAGCATTCCTGGCCGCGGTCCTGATTTGAAGCTGCCAGGAAACGACAACAAGCCGAACGTCGACAATCCTGCCGACAAGATTGCCGCTACGCAGCAAGCGCTGGCCGGTAAATTCAAGTTGCCCAAGTCGGTGACTACAGCGAATCTTTCGCCGGACAAACCGCGTATTAATGTGCCGGAAAAGCCCGAGAAAACCGTCGTTTCGCGACCTCTCGATCGTAACCCACTCGATCGCAAGCCTGGCGATTTCAATCCTAGCAAGTTGCCGAGCGTTGTTGATAAGAAGCCTGACGACAACAACAAACGCAATCCACTCGATAATCCCGGTCGGCTCCCTGGCACTCGCAACCCAGCGACCGGCTTGGGACCGCAATTGGGCGGCCCGACCAACACCAACGTCGAAACACCGAAGGTCAATCCTCTCGACAGGAAGCCGCTTGATGTGAAGCCCCTCGACGTGAAGCCACGCGAAACGAATCCGCTGACGAATCGCGAGCCGAAGAAACCCGATCTCGGGGGGAATGCCAACGCGACGAATGCGTTGCAGCAAAAGCTCGACGCTATGCGACAGCAACAGCAAGACGCAATCAACGCGGCGCGCAATCGCAAGTCTGAGGTCACCACGCCGAAGTTGCCGAACCTGGGCGGCAACAACGCGAGCGGTGGCAACACCACGCGGACGATCGAAGCGCCGAAGGTGGACCTCACTCCTAAAGTTGATCGCGCACCGAAAATTGAATTGCCGAAGCGTGAAGCGACCCGGCCTTCGTTTTCGCCGGAAGGGAATGCTCCCCGTAACAGCCCGCAGCCGCGGAACTTTGGCGGGAATGCGGGAGGCAATTCAGGAGGCATCAATCTCGGCGGGGCCAGCCAGCCCCGAACGACGCCACGAACTTTGACGCCGAGTGTGGAGCCGCGCACTTTGAAGCCGAGTGTGGAGCCGCGCACTTTGAAGCCGAGCATTCAGCCAAACAGCCAGCCGTCGCGCTCCACCACGATCCAAGGTCTGCAGCCGCGGAATTCGGTCGTGCCGCGGGTGAATCCTGGCAACGCCAATCCTGGAGGCGGGAACAACGTCGGCGGCAACAATGACAAGGAAAAGAAGCGTAGTCGCTAACCTCGCGAGTGCTGCGTAGAATGGCCGCATGGCACAATTCACACATCACATTTTCGTCTGTTGCAATCAGCGCAAAAAAGATTCGGGTCGCGGCTCGTGCGATCCCGACGGCGATGAAGAGCTGAAATCGGCCTTCAAAAAAGAGCTCGAGAAGCGCGGCCTGAAAGGTCAGGTCCGCGCGAACGAAGCGGGCTGCCTCGACCAGTGCGAACTGGGGCCTGTGATCGTCATCTATCCGCAAGCTATCTGGTACGGCGGCATTCGCGTCAAGGACGTGCCGCGGATCGTGGAAGAAACGATCGTCGGCGGTCGCGTGCTTCCTGACCTGCTGATTCCGGACGACAAGCTCAACTGCAAGAAGAAGTAAGTCGCGACGCCTCGCCGATCGATCGCTTATTTCTCTTCTTTGGAACTCAATCGGTTCAATTTTCGATCGCGGGCAATCAACATCAGCCACCAGAACTCGACGAAGACGACCGCGCAGACCAGGATGATCACGGCCTTCAGCAGCGCGTACTTACCGCCGTAAAGATAAGCGCCGCCCGCGATCAATGCTCCCCAGGCGAGCAGCCCCCCCATGATCCAGTAGATCCATTGGCGGAGGAAATTGGGTTCGGTCTGTGGTTGGTCGGTCATGATTTTTTGTAAGGTGGATCGAATGTCGACCCACCCTACGATAAGGCGTCGGTATTTGTTCCATAAAAAGCAGCCGCGGGCAAACCGGCGCGCTCCCGCACTCGCTGCACGATCGCGTCGACTTCGGCATCGGCTAGCGGCGTTACATAGCTCTCGGTCGGTTTGCGAGCGACGGTGTAAACCTGTATCAAGCTCAGTTTTCCACCAGCTGCAGTAATCTCATTCAAGCGATCGCAAAAAGCATCAATCTCGGCAGCAGGTGGCGGTTCGCCGGCGACGCGCATGAAGAGCGATTGAATCACTAGTGGCCGAACTTTTGCGGCAGTTGCGATGTTCTGCAGGATCTGTTCAAAGTGGATCGTCGTGCGATCGATCTTTTTGAAATACTCCGCGGTGCCCGCTTCGAGCTTGGCCCAAATCTCGCCGTTGTTCTGATCCAGCAATTCCAGGCCGCGTTGAACATGCGGGCGGTGAAACATACTGGCGTTCGTGATCAGCACGAGCTTGACTTGCGGCAGATTGTGCTTCTGTTTCAGGGCAGCGACGGCAGCAATCACTTCGTCAAAGTTGCGATGAGTCGTTGGTTCGCCGTCGCCGGAAAAAGCGATGTCATTGAGCCTGCGCAACTGCGGCGGTGTGTGCCGGAACTTCGTCGTTTCGTAGAGTTCGCCACTTGTGACCAGACGAACGAAGTAGTCGAGTTCACTTAATAGCTGCGGCAGTTCGACAAACTGGGTGTCGCTCGTTGTTGTGCGGTCGACCTGGCAATAGATGCAGTCGAAATTGCAAACCTTGTCGGGGTTGAGATTCACGCCAAGGGAGATGCCGCCACTTCGCCGACTGAGCACCGGGTAGACGAATTGGCTCGCGGCAAAATGTCGCTCGTGCTGAGTGTGGAGGATGTCGAGAGGCATTTCAAAAGATTCGTTCCCTCTCCCCGGCGTACCGGGGCGACGGAGTAAGACCTTAGAGCTTCTTCAACTGCGAAAACTCATCGAGCGTCACGGTGGTCAACTCGCCGCTTTCACGCTGAATGATGAGGACGTCGCTGTATACCTTGTCGTCGGCATTGCGACGGAAGTGCAAGCTGTGGCGGCGGCGTTCTTTGCTCACGACCTTACCAATCGTGGTCGTGTGCCATTTGCGAAAGCCAACTTTCACTTCATGATCGCATTGCACCCGATCCCCGGGCTGCAATTCGGCAAACAACTCGAGCATTTCAGCTTGTGACATGGTTCATCCAGCGTGATTCATCTAGCAAGTTGGTAACGGTTGCTGTCAAATATTCTATCACGAGAGCCCAGTTCGGGGAGGGCGACGGAACGGCGGCAACCCAGCGGGCTCCGGCCCCCCTTAAACTCCTTATGCATCCTGTTTTTGCGTCCGTGGTTGCTGGCGTCAGCTATGAAATCCGCCGATCGTAAGTATTTTGTGGTTGTTTGTGGGGGGGGTTGCGTGGCGGCGGGCCTGAATAATCTCGGTCACTGGTGGTTTGGCGATTGATGTTTTCGATTGTGACGCACCAACGTTTGATGTCATGACAATCTCGCCGTCCCTCGGCGTTGGCGCCTTTTCGCTCGACCTTGAAGATCACCACGCTCGACGGCTTGGATGAGATTACCGCCTGTTGGCCGAAACTCCGCGGCGCAACGACCGTGAGCACCGGACAACGACACGCTCGACATCGGCGCTGGGTTTTTGTGGGCTGCTTGCGTGGAAGCCCTGTTGGAAACTCGCAGGCTGCGTATAGTGATCCGTTACTAGTTGCTACGAAGACCTGTACTGGGCTACTCATGTCTGCCGACCGTTTTCGCCGGATTCAAGATCGCATTGCCCCGCTGCGAGCCGCGCTCCTCGCGCATCCCATTTATGCGCAGATCAATAGCCTGCCGGCGTTGCAGATCTTCATGCAACATCATGTGTTTGCCGTGTGGGACTTCATGTCGCTGCTGAAAGCGTTGCAGCGGAAGATTTGTTGCGTCGAAGTCCCCTGGTTGCCGCCGGCTGACGGCGAAACCGCGCGCTTCATCAACGAAATTGTGCTCGGCGAAGAGAGCGACGTCGATGTGAGTGGAACACACGCCAGCCATTTCGATTTGTATCATCACGCTATGCAAGGTTGCGAAGCGAACACTCGCAGCATCGATGTTTTTCTGCAGCAGCTACGCAACGGCAAGTCCTTACAATCTGCCCTTTCAGCAGCGGAAGTTCCGGCGAGCGTGCAGCAATTCGTGCGGCAGACTTTTGGCATCATCGAGTCCGGCGACTTGAGCGCGATCGCCGCCTCGTTCACGTTTGGTCGCGAAGATCTGCTGCCGAGCGTTTTTCAACGCATCGTCGATGAGCTGAACATTGCCACCAGCGGCGGCTTGCGACAGTTTCAATATTACCTCGGCCGCCACATCGAACTCGACGGCGATCACCACGGGCCGATGTCGATTCGCCTGACGACTTCGCTGTGCGGCGACAATCCACAGAACTGGTCAACGGCGGAATCCGCAGCCGTCCGTTCGCTGGAATCCCGCCTCGCGATGTGGGATGGAATGCTGGCCGAGATCAACGCTCGGTGCTGACCTGGTTGCGAAAAGGCAACGTTGCACTCACCCGTTGCACCGGCTGTAACGTTTCTCTTGCCAAGGTCGGGGGGCTTGGACCGATCGGCATCGAAATCGCAGACTTTCGTCAGTTGCTTCTCGCCCTGGCGAAAATTGAGAGCTGCTCGATGTCCCGATTTTTGAACCGAACCATTCCCTGCATCAAAGGCCGGAGAATCGGGCTGTCGCTACCGAGGCGTTTTGTTTGTGACTTGTTGCATTTTTCGCAACGCATCCCGTCCGTGCCGATGGAACGGCGGATGGATCTGGCAGGCGTCGTCGATGCCAGGTCGCAAGGGTTGACTCGCATCAGTTGGTCGGCGATTTTTCTGAAGGCCTATGCCATTGTCAGTGAACGCCGGCCGGAACTACGGCGGACCTTTCTATCGTTGCCATGGGGGCATCTTTACGAACATCCGCAGAATGTGGCAGCGCTCGGCGTCGAACGAAATTACGAGGGGGAAGAAGGTTTATTCTTTCTCAAAATTTCCCGTCCCGAGCGACTGCCGCTGGCCAATCTCGATGAGTTGATCCGCGCGCACAAGCACGCCGATTTCGCCGAGGTGAACAGCTTTCGCGCCGCGCTACTGGTCAGCCGTCTGCCATTGCCGCTGCGGAGATTGCTCTGGTGGCTGGGGTTGGAAGCCGATGGATCCTGCAAAGCCTATCACTTCGGCACGTTTGGCGTGAGCGCTGCTGCGTCGCTGGGGGCAGCCGGACTGCACATCCTGTCGCCGCTTGCCACGACAGTCAACTACAGCCGGTTTGATTCCGATGGTCGAATTGATGTGCGGATCACCTACGATCATCGTGTTCACGACGGTGGCGCAATTGCTCGAGCGCTGGTTGAACTGGAGCGAGTGCTGTGCACCGACATTCAGCAAGAACTGCTTGCCGCGCGCAAGGATGTCCCTTGCGAAGTTCCTGCGTTGCCAACTCCCAGTTGCCAGGTTCTCTGATTCGTTGAAATTGGCTGATCGTTGCTTGAATTCCGTGTAACAATCCGGAATTTCTTTCGCCTGCTACTTCAGACGAGCACGCATAAGTTCACTCCGAACTTTCCCACCTCAAGCTCGTCTCTCGCCTATTTTTCTCACCTTGGATCGGGAGTTTCTGTCATGGCTCGTTCGCAAAAATCTCGTAAAGTTTCTCGCCCCAGCACTTCGCGCCGCTTCGGCGTTGAAAGTCTCGAAGGGCGGGAGCTGATGGCCGGCAATGTCGATGTGACGCTCAGCAACGGCAACTTGCTGCTGACGGGCGACAACCTGGGCAATGGTGTGCAAATTCGCCAAATCTCCGCCAATAAACTCGCGGTGGTGGGAATCAAGCAAGCCGGAGCGAACACCTTAATCAATGGCGCGGGGTTTCAAGTCTTCAGTGGTGTGACTGGCGCCGTGACCTTCAATATGAACGGGGGCAACGATCAGGTGGATGTGAGCGACGGCCAAGGGTTCTTTGCTTCGCAACCTGGCTTGCCGGCAACCTTTCAGCCTGTAGATTTTGCCAGCAACGTGACGGTGAACCTTGGCGATGGCAATGACCTGCTCGCAATGGAAGATGCCGATGTATTCGGCGCGCTCAAGATCGACGGTGGCTTTGACAATGGTGTCGACACGATTCGGCTGGACGGGGTCGACACCAAGGGGAAGACCGGCTCGTTGGAAATCGATACCCGCGGTGGCGCCGATGTGGTTGACATCGAGTTCGCTGACCTTGGTTCGGTCGATATCGATTCGGGAAACGAAAATGACTTTGTAAAAATCTTCTTCGCTGACATCAGCGGCGATCTCACCATCCGCACACAAGCCGGTGATGATTTGGTTCAGCTGTTCGACATCAACATCCTGGATGACCTGCTAATCGATGCGGGGAACAACAACGACGTGGTGGCCGCTGTCGAAGTTGCCGTCAGCGATGAAATCGACATCTTGATGGGCTTTGGGGATGACACACTGCAACTGTTCCAGCTAACCGGTGCAGATTCCGAGCTGGATGGCGGTCCAGGGACCGACCGCTTGGAAGATGCCGGTGAAAATGTCTTCGGTTTCCTCGATATCGACAGCTTTGAGCAGATTGTGGATGTGTCGGAGTAGTGCTCTTTCTCATCCCCTCTCCTCGGTACTCTGAGGAGAGGATAGGGTGAGGAGCCATGCGAAAAGGCTCGACAACAATTTTCGGGTTATGTGCCGCTTCCAAGGCAATTTCGAGGCGCATCGGGCGATACTTCACGAATTAAGAATGTTCTCAGCCGCGATCTCTGCTCAGCTGACAGCCGGCGCGTGTTCCAGTTGGACTCGGGGTCAAAGCCGTGCCCGCAAACATGGACCCAGCGTCCTTGGTGACTGACAACTTCGTCAGAATGCCAATGGCGATCAGCTCGTCTCGATTTCTAAGGAGCCATTGCTTCCATATCAGAGCTGCATCGCTGTTACGCTTGAATGCCATCGCACCGTTCTACTATCACATAAGAGTGCCCGGCGAAATTTGCGGGGCTAGGGTAGAGCATAGGGGCGTCTTCTCGCTGCTCAGCCCCTCTCCCCGGAGCTACCGGGGCGAGGGGGTTTTTAATCTTCTGCCTGCAGCAGCAGAATTACGGCAGGCGCGCTGTGGCCACTTTCGGAAATGGCCCCGTCAGCGCTCTCATATATTCAACGAGATCCTTCTTTTCCTGCGCGGTGAGATTCAGCTTTTTCATCTTGTCGCTCAGGTATGGGTTCGGATGTCCACCCTTGTCGTACCACTCGACGACTTCTTCGAGCGTTTGTTGACTGCCGTCGTGCATGTAGGGCGCCGTTTGGGCTACGTTGCGAATCGTCGGTGTTTTGAAGGCGCCGCGGTCAGCGTCTTTTTTCGTGACTTCATAGCGACCGAGATCGGGTTTGGCAGCGTCCATGCCAACGCCCAAGTTGTGGTACTTTTCATCGCTGAAGTTGGCCCCGACATGGCAGGCCGTGCAGTTGGCCTTGCCGAAAAACAAATCGCGGCCGCGCTTGGCGGAATCGGAGATCGGATGCGCGTCGCTCTCTTTTTTCAAGGCTTGGTACTGGGCGAACTCATCGGGATTGTCGGCTGCAAATGCCTTGAGATCGCTGAGTTCGTCCTTGAACACTTTCTGGAATGCGTGTAGCGGTTCGTAGTAGTCGGCCGGCGAAGGGCCAGTGACGATTACACGTTCAAACGCTGCGATTGCTTTGCCAACGGTTTTGATTGTGATTCCTTCACCGGGAAATATCTTGTTGAACTGCAGCACGTAGCCAGGAATCCTCTTTAAATCACCGACGCACTCATCGTGCGTGAAACCCATTTCAATCGGATTGGCGATAGGGCCAATTGCTTGATCTTCGAGTGAACCGGCACGGCCGTCCCAGAACTGATCTTTGCTGAGGATTCGATTGTAGCTGGTCGGTGAATTTCGCCCGCCGGTCAAGCCGCCGATCCCCACGCCGAAGCGAGTTTGCTTGGCCCAACCTGAATCGGGCGCGTGACACGTTGCACAACTAATCTTGCCATCGGCGGAGAGTCGCGGATCGAAATACAACTGCCGGCCGAGTTCGATCTTTGCGCGGGTCAGCGGATTGTCTTGCGGAATGTAAATTTGGTTGGCGCCCGCGGCGAGACCAAACGGCAACTCGATTTTCAAAGCTTCGTGATTCTTATCATTCGCCAGCCAGCTTTTGATCTGCTCGAGCGTGAGCGGGCCTGCTCCGGGAATGCCAGCGGTTAAGTCATTGCCTCCCAGAAGAATCGGGGCGGCGGGATCGGCTGCGAAAGTGATTGTGGTTACCATCAACGCCATCAGCAGGGCAAGCGCTTTGCTCATTGGTTTCCTTCAAGGTGGGAGAACAGGGTAGGAAGACGCGCCTTGCACGCCTACTTTTATTTATAGTCTGCCGGCAACTCATCGCCCATGCGCGATGGAGGTGCGAGAAACCGCAAAACGGTTGTCGCCCACGAAAGGTTGCCCCACATGCGCCGATCGCGGAGCGACCGGCGACGTTCTATTGCCCCGACGAACGCGAGCCGTCGGGGGCGCCGCCGATGGGATAACCAGCGGGGAGAGGCCGACCAGCCGTGAGAAAGCCAAGTCGGAATAGCTCCTGCTTCACGGTGCGGAACTCTTCGAAGCTGTCGGGATAGACCCAGAGGGTCGCGGTGGCGCCCTTCACATTCGCCAGCCGACTGCGAAATTGCGATCCCTGTTGCAGCGCTTGCTCGATGGTTTCACCCAGGTTGGGTTCGACTTGCTTGAAGTAAAACCGATCGAGGCCGACGCGGACTTGCCGCGCCACGGCGATCTTCGTTTGCACGTCAACGTCGTACCGCCGAATCAGATAGATGCCGCTGAAACCACTGACGACTGGCAACGAACAAACGGCTTGGGGCTGATCGGCCAGCTGTTGTGCCCGCTTGGGAAAATCTGCCTTGAGCATTTCAATCGTTTCGTCCCAAGGCAGATACGTGATCTTTCCTTCCTGCAAACGAAAGTGAATTTCTTTGCCGAAGACCGTTTTCGCCATGGGCGTGGGAAGATGCGGAATGACATTGCCAGGCTGCGATTGCTCGAGTGTGGCTCGCTCGAATTCAATCTGTTGTAACTCCTTCGCGGACTTTGTCAGTTCCGATTGCAGATCGAAGCGCAGTTTATCGGCCGAAGTGAGCTGGTCGCGATGTTCGGCGATGCGCTGCTCGGCGACGGTGACAAGGAGTTGCAAGCGGGCACGCTCGCGAGCTTTGATTTCAAACTCACGCGCTTCGGCGGCGAGATTGCGATTGAGTTGAACGATCCCTTGTTCGACATCGTTCGCCTTGGCCATGGCGGCCGCAACATCGGGCAGCGGCTCATTGACGACGGCCGGAGTCGCGGCTGCCGGTTCCGTGCTAATGAAACCGGTCTTGGCCTGCGCAGCGACAACCATCACCAGGATAATAAGAATCCCGACGAGATTGGCGACAACGTCCAGGAAGGAATCCTGGCCCGGCGCTTCGTGTTGTTCCGGTCGGCGCTTCACGGTACTCGCCTCACTGTAGTTTCCTTACTGGGTTTTCCGCTGAATTTCGAAACCGCTGCCCTGTAGCAACATTTGCAGCGTTTCGAATTGCGGCTCGGCGCCACGGGTTACTTCGACTTGCAGCACCGGCTTCCAGAAGCCGTTGGTCATGGCTGGCCCCCACGAGGTCAATCGTTTCTGCACGGCAGCGACAAAGGCATCGACTTCGGCGGGCTGTAGCTGGGGCGAAATCGCAATTACGCTGGCCGCGCGGTCGTCTCCTTTATCGGGAACCACAACCAGGCGATCTGGCAGACAAGCGATCTTGATCGGTCGCGTCACCGCAGTCGTTTTGCCAAACGATGCGGGCAAAGCCCAGTTGCTGCGGGAGCCGCTGCGTGGTTGCTGTTGTTTGGAAGCCGTCGCGCTTTGGTTGTCGGAACTCGGCGAGCCCGAGGGTGAACCACTTTGCGATCCACCTTGATTGCCGCCTGTTGCGCCCGACTGTCCACTTCCACCGGCCGCCTGCGATTGACCAGCATTCGCTTGCGTGGAGCCGCTGGAAGCCATTTGCGCACTTCCCATTTGCGCCGATCCGCCGCTCATTTGTCCAGAGTTCATCGAACCGCTGTTCATCGCGCCGGCCATCTGACCTGCAGCGCCGACATTGCCACTGGTGGCATTGCCGCCCGCTTGACCACCTGCCACGCCTTCCTTGCCGCCTGGTTGTCCGCCGGGAGTTGTGCCCGTGCCGCCTGAACCAGTGCCTGTGCCCTTTCCGTCGAAACCGGTTCCCTGCCCTGCCCTGCTGGCAATGACGCTGTTGTTCGTGGCGGAGAACTGTGTGTTGATGCCCGGAAAATTGTTGCTGCCGGTTCCGCCGCTGCCCGTGGCGCCATTGCCCACGACTCCAGGTTGACCACCGTTGCCGGGCGCTCCATAACCGGTTCCGCCAGACGCGCCGGCGGCCGCCACCGCTTCTTGAAATGAAGGCTGATCCTCGGCGGCAAAGGAGACGACCGTGTCGTCACCCTGGAACTTTTTGGGCATCGCCGCAGCGAGCATGATTTGTCGCTGACGCGCGCTACCGACGACTTGTTCGAGGACGCGCTGCATCGCTGGATTCGGTTTGCCGAAGTCAAGCTTTTTGTCATCGCCAACGAGCTCATATCCGAACTCTTCGTCATAGCCGCGGAGCGCTTGTCGCGCGTATTGATACGCGACAATGCCATCGGGCCTCACCACCAGCAACGGATAGGGCTCACCAGGCTCACCACTGCGGACCCAAGCTTCGCGAATCGCGCGAATGCCGGCGTCGAGCGGGTTGCCAGGATTCAGCGGACCATTGAAATCGTCAGGACCGAGAATCAAGCCCTCGGGCTGCAGCACCACACCATGGCGCGTGCATTCAATATAAATCGGTCGCCGCTTGGTGCCGTTCGGCCCATCGTAAGGAATGAGTGCGTACGATTTTTCTTTGGCCGCCAGTTCCTTCTTCTTCGCCTCGAGTTCGGCTTTCTTTCGGGCGATTTCGGCTTGCAGTTTGTTGAGTTGGGTTTGGTCGGCGGTCAGGTCCGGCGAGCGACTGACTTGGCCTCGATCGATTTCGGTAGCGCGGGCCATCAGCGTTTGGGCCTGCTCTTGCAACCGGCGAATGTGGTCGGCGAGGTGCGAAACTTTGGCTCGCGCGTTAGCCAGTTCTTCGGCCCGCTCTGCTTTTTGCGCTTCCAGAATGCCGCGCCGCCATTCTTCGTCTTCGACCTTTTCGCGCGCGGCTTTCCGTTCCGCCGCGAGCGGATCGATGGCTTGCTGTTCGCGGGCGCGCGCACGTTCCTTGGCGATCTCTTGCGCGTCGAGACTCGCTTGCTGCACCAGCAAGACGAGCAGCACGATGAGAGCACCCATCGTGCAAATCAAGACGGCAAGGAACGGGAACAGGGCGACGCCAATTGCCTGGCGGCGGGCCTTGCTCATGCCGCGCGGCTCCTGGGTTGCGGGGTCAGTTCAATCTGATGATTGTCGACGCGGCCGAGCCGGGCATTCAGCAAGTGAATCGCCGCGGCCAGGCTCATGACGGTTTCTTCAAAGTTCTTCGCGCCGGCGAGTGCCGACAGATTGTTGTTCAGGGCCCGCTCCAGCTGAATCACATCGCCAGCAGCTCGGATCGCCTGCGTCATCAACTCGCCTTGGCGACCCATTTCCTGTTGCTGGGCGTGCAGCAGCTTGGCGTTTTCGTGCAGTGCCACTTGCCATTGCTCCCACCGCTTGAGCATGCTCTCGGCCGACGCTTGTTCGACGCGGGCCAGATTGTTCGCATGTTTGGCGAGGGATTCATCCAGCGATGCCGCAAGCGCAGCTTGCATCTGTTCGGCGCTCGATTGCTGCAGTCGATCCCAATGGCCATGCGCGGAGTGAATCGTTTGCTGCCACAACTCGGCCTGCTTCAGAACCAGTTGTTCCGTACCCGCCACCACGAGCTGCGTCATGCGGTGAATCGACTGCAATTGCGGATCGCTCGAAGCGCCGATCATTTCGAACCGCCCCATCAATTCGTGCGCAGCGCGGCGGTCGACTTGTCCCAGGACGTTGACTTCGACTTGATCGATGCCGTATTGAATGAACATCAGTGCCATCGTGAACGTAAGACCGATCGCCGTTGTATCGAAGGCCACATACAAACCCGAGAGCAGGCCTTGCATGGCTCCTTGGAGATTGTTGCCTCCGGCTGCATCGGAGCCGAGGCTTGTGCCGAGATCACCGAGTGCTGCAGTGATACCCACGACGGTTCCGAGGAACCCGAGCATCGGATTGCCCCAGTTGATGATTCGCACCAGCGAATAACTTTCGAACTGTCGCGCGCCATCCTGATCGGACAGGTATTTCAGCTCTTCTTCAAGCTTGTCGGCCGACCCATTGCGTTCGATCGCTTCAAGGCCATCGTTCAAGCGGCGGCCGAGATAGGATTCCTGCAATTGCTTGGGCAACGTAGCGAGCGCTTCGAGCAGTTCGCCTGCTTTGCTCACCGGTTGTGGCGCAGAGAAATCGCCGAGGCTGATCGCGCTCAACGACGCTTGCTGCTGCCTCACGTCCAGCACTTTAAGAACAAGTGCCGCCAGGCCGACGAAGAAAAATGCCGTCTCGATCATGTTGATCGGGTGACCGGCAAAGTACCGAATCAACAGCGCATGATGCAGCGGCCCCTTGAAAACGAGGGCATAGAAAATCGCCGTCACGCCCAGGCCGAGCATCAGCGGCCAACCGACGCCGCTGATCAACGACCAGAGTGCGTTTTGTTTTTGGGTTGGTTGCGACACGAAAGATTCCTTTCTCGAGTGCCAATTCACGCACAGTCCTGAACACGCGATCGGTCAAAGAGCTTGCTAGCAAGCCATCGAACGCCGACCGCGCAGAGTTGCGTGGGAGCGAATACACGAAATGGCCCGTCCGGCCAAGAGCGGTTGTCGCTGAGCAAGAGAGACGAGCGTGGCAACTTTCTCCCGCAACGCAAAACCGGCAAAGTTTGCCAAAGTCGCAGGGGCTCGCGGACCGATTTTGAAAGTATCACCGGCACACGCGGTAACGGCCGCTGACACCGCCGGTTAGGATCTGTATCACAGCAGAAAAAGAATTTGTTCAAAAAGCGACGAACTGCACTCCAGTTGCGGTCGCCAAGCGATAATCCCGGGGGGGACGACGGTCCGGCGCCCTTTGCCAAGTGCAAAGGGCCCGGACTTTTTCATTTCTTGGCAATCGTATCTTCGGCAGCAAAAACCAACGCTCGCTCGCTAGCTTTGCTGCCAACCCCCTGACAGGTTCCGTTCTTAGAAGCCAATGCCAAAGCCGAAGTTGCGGCCTTGGAGGTAGAAGCCGTTCGGTTGATAGTAACCGTACGGGCGATAGTAGCTCTGGTTTTGGTAGTGACCGTGGTGGTGGTGCTGATGACCCCAGCCGCTGTGAAAATGATTGTAGTAACCATGGTTATGGCCATGATGACCATGGTTATGGCCGTGATGCCCGTGGTTGTGATGATGATGGCCATGCGGACCAGCGGCCACAGCCGTCGAGGTGAACACGCCGCCCAAGGTCAGGGCAGCCACAGCAACCAGAGTGTAGAGAAAGCTTTTCATAACCGACTCCTTCAGACTTTTTGAAACCAGGGGGACCGGGCGACATTGCCGCGGCAACGAGAAGAATAAAATGCACAGCCTGTGCCAGGTTATTTAGACCTGTTGTAAGTCGTGTTCCAGGAAAGTCTTGTGTCTCTTTGTGTGCTTCTCGCCTTGAGCAGAGTGGTCTGAGATGGTGTCGTTTTGATGACATGGTTGTTGTCGATTTGATCTGTGAGGGCGAGGGTGACTCGGGTCCCGCCGCGCCGCCGCGGCGGACGGTGCAGATCCATAACGACGGGCTAAGGGGTGGTTGCCTTTGCAGGCAAACTAACCCAACAAGAAAAACTCACAGGCCGTTCGCTTCGCCAGTGCCATTCTTTTCAGAACAGCACCAGCAGAGCGAACGGCCTGCGGTCGAATCAGGGCCACTTCCGAACTTTCCGTAGTTCGGCCGATTCAATTACCAGCGATGGCAAGGTGGGGTGTAGCACGGGGGCCGGTAGCAAGGCGGGTTGAAAACCGGCGGGCAAAAGACGGGTGGACGATAGCTGGGCCGCGGCTTGTAACAACCGCCCGGAGCAAAGCCGCCGCCGTAGCCACCGCCCCAACCACTGCTGCTATATCCGCCGCCGTGACCACCATAACCACCGCCGTGACCGTGACCTGCTTCGGCAGTTGCCGTGAACACACCACCCAGAGCCAAAGCAGCCACCGCCACCAGCGAGAATAAAACGTTCTTCATGACACATATCCCTTGCAGTTGGAGAGTTTCGAAATCGAGCGTTGACTCAGCAACTTGCCAGGTCAACGAAACACTCATGAAGCGAGGGTCGTGCCGAAGATTTCGGCGAACGACTTTAAAGAAAATCCCTGCAACGACTTAAGAAATTTGGCATGATTGGCAGTCGTTGTGCCAAATCAAAAATGCGCCGTCATGCTGATCACAGCACGATATCGAATCGATGAATCAGCGCATAAAAAAAGGGAAGTCAGTCGCCGCGTCTGTTCGGCACGGCTCGCACTGACTTCCCCGGTTCGGTGTCGTCGCCTACGACCATTGCAGAGTTAGGCGACGGCGACGATCTCGGCTTCATGGCGCCGTTGCACTAAAAGCCAATACCAATTCGCGCCGGCCCCACACCCACGCTCACGCCGGGGCGATAATAACCGCCGCCGTAATAAGGCCGGCTGTAGTAGCCTCCACGGTAGCCGGAGTAATACGGGGCTCGGTATCCATAGTAAGGATAGTTGTAGCCTCGATAGTAGGTTCGATAAGGCGCTCGGTAATATCGCGGTGCGTAGTTGTAACCACCGTAGTACCGCGGTGCGCCGTAATAGCCTCGGCCGTAGCGGACGTACTGCGCGTCGGCAGTCGAGGTAAACGTGCCGCCAATCCACAGCATGGTCGCGGCGGCGATGGTGAGCAGAATCGATTTCATGGCTTATGCTCCAAAATGGTTTTCAACGATCGTATTTGAAACCGCAGCCTGACCGCGGTTTCAATTCAGAGACTCACTGAGTCAACCATCTGCAGGCCATATGCCAAGAGCCCGAATTCTCGTGAAAATGGCCATTTTCCGCGGGATTTTGCGGTATATAACGCAATTTCTGCACCCAGTCGGGGGCAATGCCTGGGCCATTTGCATCGTGCGTGTTAGCCTGCGTGTTGGCCTCCCTGGCCGCGAACCGATCAGCGAACTTTCTCTGAACCGAAAAACATGCCCTCCCCTGCCCTGCCTCGCTCACTCTATCCTGTTGAATCGCCGCGGCCGGCCGAACAGCTGCTTATTAACTATCTGCCTAAGCTTCCAGGCGAACGCGTTCTCTGCACTACGCTGGGCCGCGCGCAGTTCGCTACGGCCGTTGCCGATCGTGATCCGAATGCGCGCGTCGTTTGCTGGTTCCTCGATCTCTTCGCCCAGCAACAAAGTGCGCTGCAAATCGGCGCTCGGGCGGATCACTTTCAACTTCTCTGTCAGTCTGATCCACCGACGGAAACCTTCGATCTTGCCGGTTTGCCCTTTCAGCGGCAAGGAGAAGTCGAACTTGTTCGCGATCAACTGCAACTCGCGCAGGAACGGCTCGAGATCGGCGGCACGCTCGTCGCTTCGACCGACAATCCTGACGACACTTGGCTCAACGAACAATTGCAGTTGCTGTTCGACAAAGTATCGCGACATTCAGTAAGCGGCGGCGCGATCTATGTCGCCATCAAACGCAAGCCGCTGAAGAAGATGAAAAACTTTGCCTGCGAGTTCGCCTTTCGCGATGGCGAGCGGTTGATTCATCTCCGCAGCCGGCCAAGCGTCTTCAGCCATCGCAGCTTGGACACCGGCGCACGAGCGCTCATCGAATCGCTGCAACTCACACCGGGTCAGCGCGTGCTCGATATCGGTTGCGGCAGCGGCGCCGTCGCGTTGGCTGCAGCGCTCCGCATGGAAGGGATCACGGCCCACGCGATCGACAGCAACCCCCGCGCGGTCGAAGCCACCCAATGGGCCGCCGTGCGAAACGATGCCTCCGTCACTGCCGCGCTTGACTGCGACGGCAGCACGCTGGAGCCTGGCAGCTTCGATCTGGCGCTCGGCAATCCGCCGTACTACAGCAACTTCCGCCTCGCGGAGATTTTCATCGAAACGGCCTGTCGCGCACTCAAGCCGACGGGCGAACTGTTGCTCGTCACGAAGATGCCCGATTGGTACGAGCGCCACTTATCGCGTTGGTTCGAGGAATTTGAACCGTCCCTCGTGCGGCAGTTTCACGTGTTCCGCTGCCGCGGGATTCGCGCTGCGGGAAGCGAAGAGCAGGAAGTGGACGGCGAGGCGTCCAACAACGAGTAATTCCGATGAGCCAATCGACTAGCACGATCCTGCGTTGGCTGGCGGTGATTCCAGTAGCGATTCTGGCTGGGTACGTCGTTGATTTTGCCTTGGGAGCGGTCTGCGCCGTTGCGGCCCAATTCCTCTCAGCTTCCGCTACCCATTACCTGCGGTTGTTGTTGTGCTACGCGCCCAAGAACGCCGCGTTCGTCTTCGCGGGAGCAACCGTGTCGCCGTGGCCTGTACCAACTGCCATCGTGCTGGCAACGGCTGCCATTGTGATCTCGCTGCTGGTTCACATTCTTGGCCAGCGCACGCCAGGCTTGACGAACTACTTGCACTTCGCAGCGGAAACTATCGGCGCATTGCTGGGCATTGTTGCGATCTATGCAGCAGCCCGCCCGGCCGCACGCAAGGAGTGACCTTTGACGTAAGTCAGGGGTAACTCCTAATGGGGGTGTCCAACAATTGGGGTGATTGTTGGACAGTGATTAGCGCCGTTCCCGAGAGTTATGCGGGAGTGCTGTCCAACAATCGCCGCAATTAGTGGACAAGTTGGATGAAATGGGGTTTCGCGTAACGGAGAGTTACGGTGATCGTCGTCGTTCGCTGCTGCGAACGATGAATGCGCGTGGGCATATCGCTTGCAGTTCAGCCCCTCACCCGGCCCTCTCCCCGGAGTACCGAGGGGAGGGAGATGACTCGTCGCTGCGCGACGTCTTGATGGGACCGTTAAAACGAGCGAGCTATTTCTTCATACCACCAAGCTGCTGTGCGCTGCGAATCTGCGGCGCGGTTGCGGCATAGAGCGCCGGGTCGTCGATGATCCACGGCGTCGATAGCGATCGGCCGTCGTCGCGGTTCATCACGTTGAAAAAGTACGCCTGGAACGTGTGAGCGCGCCAGTTGTAGCTATACCAACTGCCGAGGTGATCGGCGAGTGTGAGGTCTTCGACTCCGGCTTTTGAGAAGAAATGGCAGCGGCCATCGGGCGTGAAACTCATGCCCATCGTGATCCAGGTTTCGCATTCGTACGTCGGGCCCGGCAGATCGCGGCCCCACTCGTCACCGCGGATGCGGCTGCGGACAAAGCAGTGCTTTTCGCCATCTTTCAAATCGAATTGCTGTTCGAGAAAAATGCCCGGCCAGAATTCGTCGCTCTTCCCTTTGGGCGTGTGCCCGAGCAAGCCGGCGCGAAAGCCGAACGTGTAGTCGTAACGCATTTCCCATTTGTCGGCCGGCGGCACCCAAACGCGAACGGTGCAGTTCGGTGTCCACGACACGGGGATCTCGCTGCCGAAGCGACCTTTCACATCTTGCAGCAAGTCGTCTTGCTGATCGGCGCCGCTCAACTTGCCCGGCACGCCGGAGTAGAGCGTCTGCATCATCAGCGCGCCCTTGCTTCCTTCAATGCCCTTGGGCGGAGTCGGCACGCGTTTGACGATGTCGGGTGTGCCGCGTTTGGCGGCTTCGACCCAGAGAAAGTTTTTGCTCACGCCGCCGGGAGCGCGGATGTTCTCGTCGATGTTGTAGCTACTCTTGGGATGCTGCGGCCAATAAACCCACTCGGCGTCTTCGAAATCGTCACCAGTGCGCGGCACGCGTGGGCCAGTGCCAGGCACAACCACGCCCCTGAGCGATTGCTTGGGAAGTTCGGTGCCAACCGGCATCCGCGGTTCGGCGGTTGTTGGTTGACAGGTCAAGCTACCTGCAGCAAGAGCAGCTGCAGAACCCAACAGAAAATGACGACGCGAGACGGGCGAAGGCATAGGCGTCCATCCTGTGCTGATAGGTGGGCGGCAGCCGGGGGCAGCGGCAAACCGGGCGAACGGTAGGATACGAGAGGAAGCGAGGCAGGTGCCAGCAGTGCCGGCAGATGTGGAATGACCCACAGCACACGATTTATCGGAACATTGAGCCCAGACTCTTGCGGCTTTTGAAAACAGCCGGCAGGGCTTGCCGCGCGAGGCAAAGTGCGGACTGCGGACTACGGAATCGGGAATGAAAACTCCGCAATCCCCACTCCGAATTCCCCCACTTCTTTCCGCCCCCTGACCGCTAGCGACGTGGCAAGGTAAAGTGGTGGTTTGCAGAAAGAAGCATGAATCATGACACGCCAGCGTCGCCACAAGTCCAGCAAACCGCAAAGTCAGCCGCGCGAGGCCGTTCACGAAGCCGCCAGCAGCGAACGACTGCAAAAAGTACTCGCCGCCGCGGGTGTCGCCAGCCGTCGCGATTGCGAAGAACTGATCCGTGAAGGACGCGTCGAAGTCGACCGCAAAGTGGTGACCGAACTCGGCACTCGCGTGAATCCTGTCTCGCAAGAAATTCGCGTCGACGGCGAACCGCTCCGCCGGCCGAAGCGAGTCTATTACGCGCTCAACAAGCCGATGGACATCGTCTGCACGAACCATGATCCTTCCGGCCGGACGCGTGTGATTGATCTCGTTCCCAACGATGAACGCGTCTTTGCAGTGGGGCGGTTGGACCGCGCGAGCGAAGGTTTGATCCTGCTAACCAACGACGGCGACTTTTCGAATCACATCACGCACCCGCGCTATGGCGTGGAGAAGACGTATCTCGTGCGTGTTGCCGGCCGACCCGGTCCCGAACAACTCGCCAAGCTTCGCCGTGGTGTGCACCTGGCCGAAGGCTTCTGCAAAGTGGAATCAGTCGTGGTGAAGAGCCGCCACAAACAGAGCAGCGATCTGCTCATCGTGCTCGACGAAGGTCGCAATCGCGAAATCCGCCGCATCCTGGCCAAGGTCGGTCACAAGGTGGTGCGACTGAAACGCATCGCGGTTGGCGATCTCAAACTCGGCGCACTCGAAGTGGGAGAATGGCGCAAACTGACGCAGGCCGAGGTCGACGCGCTGCTGGCTATCTCGCGTAAGAAGCGTAAAGACAAAAAGAAGCCGCCTGCGCGCACGGCGGCGGACGAGGCCGAGTTAGCTGCGATGGAACGCGCTCGCACGGAAGCTCGGGCCGATAGGCCAGCAAAAGCGGAGTCGAAAAAAGTTGACGCAGCGACCGCACCGGTGAAGCCCAAGCCGCCGAGCGCTAAAGACATCGCTGCCAAGTTGCTCGCGGGTCAAGATTTTGAAGACGAAGACGATGACTTTGTGGATGACGATGAAGACTTCGGCGAAGAGGTCCTCAACGATGATTTTGAAGATGACGATGATGTCGCTGACGACGAAGAAAAAGACGGCGATGATGATCTGATTGGTCAGACCGTGATTCGCGAGGAAGTGCGCGACGATCGCAGTCCGCCGCGATCTGGTCCGGTGCCGCGCGGCGATGTGATTGACTTCGACGAAGAAGGCCCGCCTCCGCTGCAGCCACGCAAAGTGCGCGAAGCCAAATCGGCTCCGCGCGGCGAACGGCCGCAACGCACGGAACGCCAGCCACGCACGGAACGCCAGCCACGCACGGAACGTGGCGAACGCCCCCGTGGCGATCGCCCGTTGCGAGCCGAGCCCCGCACCAGCCATCGTCGCCGTGGTGATGAGCAGCGCGGCAGTGGCCAATCGCTTCGTCGTGGCCAGCGGCATCGTCAGGAAGAAGCAGCGGGAGATCAACGGACGGGCCGACCGGCAAGGCCCGCGAAGGGCTTCAATCCCCGCCGCGAGAAGCCGCCAGAAGGCGCCGCTCCCCGCGGCGAAGAGCGGACCAGCAATGCGAAAATGCCGAAGCGGCCCGGCAAGTTGGTTCCGAATCGTCCGCAAGAAGACCGCGGTGCGCGGGGCAAGTATCCGGGCAAGAGTTTCGGCAAGGGGAAGAAGTTCGAAGGCGGCGGCCGCGGCCCGAAGACCATTTTTGGTAAGCGCGTGAAAAAGAAAGGGCGTGGTTCGCAATGAGTTCGGCGCACGCACCCTTTCTGGCCGATCGCGCGGTGCAAGCGACGGCGGAAATCATCGAAAACGTCGAACTCGCGCGCGACACGTGGCGCGTCCGTTTTCGCTTTCCTGAATTGGCCCGCCGCATCACGCCCGGGCAGTTTGTCATGTTGCGGCTCGCGGGTTACAACGATCCGCTCCTCGGACGTCCACTGGCGATGTACGACGTGATCATGGGCGACGATGGTCAACCGCGCGACGTCGCTGTCGTTTATCTCGTCAAAGGGAAAATGACTTCGCGGCTGTGCAATTTTTTGCCCGGCCAGGAGTTGGAAGTGTGGGGACCGTTGGGAAATGGCTTCCTGCCCAGTCCGACCGATCACTTGATCATGGTCGCCGGCGGTATTGGACAGACTCCTTTCCTAGCGCTTGCGAAGGAGTATTTGGGGGAAGCAAATTTTGGAACCGCACCGCGTGCCGTAACACCTGCCCGCCGTGTGACGTTTTGTTATGGGGCTCGGACTAAGGATTATTTTGCGGGTGTTGCCGATTTTGAGGCGCTGGGTGTGGATGTTCGCTTGGCCACTGACGACGGCAGCCACGGTAAGAAAGGCTTCGTGACCGACTTGTTGCGCGAGGTGCTGAGCGAGAAGTCAGGCACGCCGCGCATTGTTTGTTGCGGCCCGGAACCAATGATGGAAGCCGTCGCCCATCTTGCCGCGGAACAAAAGGTGCCTTGCCAGGTTTCGCTGGAAACGCCGATGGCCTGCGGAGTGGGGATCTGCTTCACCTGTGTGGCTAGGATTCGTGAAGAGGACGGCACTACGGATTATCGCCGCACGTGTGTCGAGGGCCCGGTCTTCGATGCTGCCTGCATCGAATGGTAAGTGTAGGAAGCGTTTTTCGGTGGGCCTTTCGGAAAAGACACCTAAAAAAGCTTGCTTCGAGGGGTTGCGATGAAACAGAATCATAAGTTACGACCAATTACACTAGGTCGATCGATCCTCTCATCCTAAACCCAGTTCGAACCATCCTTTCGAGGTGACAATGCACGGGAACGCGGAGCCAACTGCAAGTCGAGTTGGCAGCATGGATGCAGCACGCGAAACGCCGCACAATCCGACGCCAGTTCGTCGTGCGGACCACCGGTTCGGCCAGTACGAAATCAAGTTCCTGCTGGGCTCGGCCACGGCGGATTTGGTGACGGAATGGGCTCGTGAGCATATGTCCCGCGATCCGGTTGCCGCGGTGGATGAGCGTGAACTCTATCCCGTTCATAGTGTTTATCTCGATACGCCCACGCTTGGCGTGTTCGGCCGGGCCGGAGCCTTGCGCACGCGCAAATATCGCCTGCGCCGCTATGGCAATGAAGACACCATCTGGCTGGAACGCAAAGCCAAAGTCCGCGGCCGCATTAAAAAGCGCCGCACTGCCATTTGCGAGAGCGAACTCGCCTGTGTTTACGAAAAAACGCCGCCGACCCTTTGGGCGGGGCAGTGGTTTCGCCGCCGGGTACAGTTGCGCAATCTGCAGCCTGTTTGCTCCGTTACGTATGAACGCTTCGCCCGCGTGGGGTTGACGCCCGAAGGGCCAATCCGCATGACGCTCGATCGCGCGATCGGCGGCATGGGGTTGAAAGATATTGAAGCCAATGGCTGGGAAGTTCCCCGCGGTTCGCTTGCCGAATTGCAACGGCTCAGCGGACTCTGCATTCTGGAACTCAAGTACCCCACCTCCTTGCCCGCGCTATTCAAAGGGGTGATGAGCGATTTTGCTTTGGAACCTTTGAAGGTCAGCAAGTTCCGCACGTGCATGCAGACTTGGGTTGTCCCTGACGAATCCGAAGTTGCTGCCGACGATCAAAACGAATCGCGAGCCGTAGCGTAATGCCGACGGTGCTCGAAACGACGACTTGGCTACGTGAAGCGCTGTTTGCCGGTGGTGAGGAAGCGAAGAACCTCCTCACCTGGGATGCCATCCTCGCGCGCCTCGTCCTGGCATTCTTGGCCGGCTGGCTGGTTGCCGTGGCCTATTGCTGGGGCCGGCGCAATTCACTCACCGGCACGACATTCCCCGGCACGCTGGTGCTGATGACGATTCTCATCGCGATGGTCACGCAAGTGATTGGCGATAACGCGGCCCGCGCGTTTGGGCTGGTTGGTGCGTTGTCGATTGTCCGCTTTCGCACCGTGATGCAAGACACGCAAGATGTGGCCTACGTGATTTTTGCCGTCGCGGTCGGCATGGCCATCGGCGCGGGGCAACCGATTGTCGCCGGCATGTGCTGGATTGGAATCGCTGCTGCGGCGACGATTTTTCGCTACTTCCCATCCGTGAATGTCACGACTGCCGTGGCAACGCTGCACGTCCGTTTGGGTCTGGGGCGCAGTCCAGAGACGTCGCTTGAGCCCGCGCTGAAAGAAGCGACCACCAAATACGAGATGACCAGCGTCGAAACGGCCAAGCAAGGCGCGGCGGTGGATGTGGAGTATCGAGTTCTTTTAAAGCCTGAACTTTCGCCCGCAGCGCTCGTGGCAAAGTTAAATGCCATCGAAGGCGTGCAGCAGGTGCAATTCCGCAAACAAGTACGCGATGATTAAAGCCAGTCGCGTCGCGCTGGTTACCTAAGGCTGCAAATCAAAATCGTACGTCTGGCCGGCCTCTAACGTCACATCCGCAGTCAGGCCGCTGTTGTTGAGATCCGCGTATTTTTCCGGAATGAGTCGCTCCTTGGGCGGCACATAAGTTGTGGCTTCGCCAGCCAGCGGTGGCTCGTCGTTTGCGCGAACCGGCGCTGGCGGCTTCACGGCGACTTTATACTTGCCCGGCGGCAACCCGGCAGAGTCGTGCGTCCGAATTTGGTACTCCCCTTGGGCGTTGATGTCGCCGACAACCGACACCGTGCCGCTGTCGGATTGAAAAGTGATGAAGCCGCCCGGCAGCGTTTTGCCGGCGAGCGTGACTTTGCCTTTGACCGTCGCGACCGGCGGGCCCGCTGGTTTGCAACCAAGCGCGAACAACAGACCTAGGCCTAGTACCAAGCAGAGTTTTCGAGTCAGCATTGTTGGCGTCTTCAAAGAAGTTACTGCGTTACATTACCGTCGTCGCGATTGCAAAGATCGAACAACTGCTGCAGCGGCGTGTTCTCCATGAGCATGCGAACGGAACCGTCCGCGAACAAAACGTTCGCGCCGCCAGGATGAGCTGCCTGAATCGGCCGATTGTTGCCGTAATAAAGTTCGCCGACACCTGTCAAGTTGTACGATCGCGCGTTGATCCCCCAGCGGACGGTGGTGATATTCCAATCGCGTTGATTGTACGCATAGTTTTCCGGTCCCATCGGAAAACCGTGACCAAAGTCGCTGCGGCAATCACGCTTTTGGCCGTTCGAGTCGATGCAAAAACCTGATTGTTCGCCGGCACAAATCGTGTTGCTCGTGCCGTCGGTGATCTGACCGAAGCGGATATAGCTCGACGAAATCAGTGTGCCTGCCTTCGACAGAATGCCGGTCGCATTGTGCTGATTCGACTGGTTGTCCATGGTCACCGTATTGCCCGCGACTGGATGCGTCGCGGCGCCACTGATGCCCGCATAGGTCGGCGACATCACGCCCTGCGGTCCCGGTGGATCGATCGATTTCAAGCTGAACTTCGGCAGCTGCGAACTGGGACAATAAAACGTTTGAAAGAACTTGCCGCGGAGCAAATTGCCGTTGTGAGCGTTGCCGAAACCGTTGTAATAGACGACTCCGGTTTGGGCGGATGTGCGGGCTTCGAAATCGAATTGGTCATACACAGAGTTCCCCTCCATGTATGGCAGGATGATCGCCAGCCACGAGACGCCGTAGTTGCCAGACACATTGCGGGGAGACGGCATGCCGCCGGGCGGCAGAACTTTGGCCGACGATTCGTAGTTGTGAATGGCCAGTCCGAGTTGCTTCAGATTGTTCTGACAACTCATCCGCCGGGCCGATTCGCGGGCAGCCTGCACGGCGGGCAACAACAGCGCGACCAGCACGCCGATGATCGCGATGACGACCAGTAACTCCACGAGCGTAAAGGCAATGCGCGGGCGCGCATCAGTAACAAAGTCGCAGCGTTTCATGGTGAAAATCTGGCGAGAGAGGCAGAGAGGCGGAACATCAATTCATGACCTGACCGTGCATGCCCAAGCTTAATCGAACGGCCAATTCGCTACAATCAAAGTTGCGGCAGCGAATTCCTACATCCCATTCCTCGGCCACCTGGTCGCCTTTTTCGAAAATGGCGAAGAACCAAAAATCCCTGTTCGAAACCGAGCCCGATCCCTGGACGCTCGACTCCAGCAGCGAACAAAGAGTTGCCGAAATCGCTTTTGCCGATCCTCCGCATGGGCCTTTTTCGTACAAAGTGCCGGAGACGCTTCGCGCGCCGCTGGGCCCCGGCCAGCGGGTGCAAGTGCCGCTGGGGAAAGGGAACCGGGGCGTCATCGGCTACTGCCTGCACGTCGGTTCGAAAGCCGTCGGCAGCCGCCCGCTGAAAGAAGTTCTCGCGGTCGTCGATCCCCTGCCCCTCCTGTCGCCGCCGATGTTGCGACTCGCCGAATGGATGTCGGAGTACTATCTCTGTCCGCTCGGCCAGGTGTTGCACGCGGTGCTGCCGGCCGGTGTTCGCGGCCAGGCGGGTACGCGCGAGATGACCTTCTTAAGTGTCCCTGCTGAAATCGCCAGGCAACTGGCGACGCTGAAACTGCCTGCGAAACAGCTCGATGCATTGAAGGTGCTCGCAGCTTCGCCGCGGCCTCTCACGCCGCCGGAACTGGCTGCCGCCGCGAAGTGCACACTCGGGCCGATCAGCGAACTGCGGAAGAAGAAACTCGTCCGGGCCGAAGTGCAGCGGATTCAGAATGTCGACGTCGAAGAGGCGGTGATCGCCCGCGAAGAACATTTGAACCTGAACGTCGATCAACAAGCGGCCCTCGATGTCATTTTGAGTGCGCTCGAACGACGACAGCACCGCGCCGTCCTCATGCACGGCGTGACGGGCAGCGGCAAGACCGAAGTTTACATCCGCGCGATCGACGAAGTGCTGCGCTTCGGCCGGCAAGCGATTGTGCTCGTGCCGGAAATCAGTCTGACGCCGCAAACCAAGCAGCGTTTCAGTTCCCGCTTCGGCAGTGTCGCGGTGTTGCATTCGCATTTGAGCGATGCTGAGCGGCATTGGCATTGGCAGCGGATTGCGAAGGGGGAGGTGCAGGTCGTCATCGGTGCTCGGAGCGCGATCTTTGCCCCCACGCCGCAGCTGGGTTTAATCGTGATTGATGAAGAGCACGATCATTCGTTCAAGCAGGGCGAATCTCCGCGGTATCATGCTCGCGATGTCGCGGTGCAACGCGCGAAGGCGGAGAACGTGCCGCTGGTGCTTGGCAGTGCGACGCCCGCGCTCGAATCCTGGCAAGCGGCAGCGCGGGGGGAATTTCAATTGATCGATATGCCGACGCGCGTCAGCAATCGGCCGCTGCCGGATGTGGCGACGATCGACTTGCGCACCGAGTTTCAGGATCGTCGCAGTCGGGGCGCCATCAGTCGCCCGTTGCAACTCGCGATGGAACATGCGCTCACTCAGGACGGTCAGGTGATTTTGCTGCTCAACCGCCGCGGCTTCAGCACGCACATTCAATGTCCCAGTTGCGGTTATGTCGCCAACTGCCCGCATTGCAGCATCGCGCTCACGCATCATCGCGAAGGGGATCGCATCGTTTGCCATTACTGCGATCATCAGGAACAGGCGCCGGCAAAATGTCCCGACTGCAAGTTCGACGGCATTCGTTACAGTGGGCTGGGCACCGAACGACTCGAAGCCGAAGTGAAAGCCCGCTTCGCGCGCGTGCCCGTGCTGCGGATGGACAGCGACACGATGCAAAAGCCCGGGAGCCATGAACAAGCGCTGGCGAAGTTTCGCGCGGGTGAGATCAAGATTCTGCTAGGCACGCAAATGATTGCGAAGGGGCTCGATTTTCCGAACGTGACTTTGGTTGGCGTCGTAAATGCCGACACTGCGTTGCACTTTCCCGACTTTCGCGCCGCGGAGCGGACATTTCAACTCGTCACGCAAGTCGCCGGTCGAACTGGCCGCGGCGATAAAGGAGGCCGCGTGCTAGTGCAAACTTTTAGCCCTGAGCATTTCGCGATTCAGGCGGCCTTGCAACACGACTATGTGCTGTTCGCGCAAAAAGAACTGCCAGTTCGGCTCGATCATGGCTATCCGCCGCATGCGAGCATGGTGCGCTTGATCGTTCGCGGTGATGAAGAATCGCTCGTCGAAGCGTTTGCAGAGCAAACGACGGAGCGTTTTCGGGCGGCGCTCACGCAATCGCAAGTACCGCATCGCATTCTTGGGCCGGCCCCCTGCCCGATCGCGCGGTTGCGCGGCAAGTTTCGTTTTCATGCGCTGCTGAGTAGCGCCGATGGTGTGCGCTTGCGACAGGGCGTGGCACAAGTCGCCGCTGCGCTGCAACCGCCAGCGGAAGTACAATGGGTGCTCGATGTTGATCCGCTTGATTTGCTGTGATCAAAATCCTGTTCCCTCTCCCGGAGTACCGAGGAGAGGGAGTAATTCGATTCAATTTGTTTTAATTCGCCTGCCATTCCTTCCCACCTGATGAGTTCTTCCCCTCAACGACGTATCGCCGTCATCGGCGGCGGCATTTCTGGCCTCGCTGCTGCTCATCGCTTGCGAGAGTTGATGCCGAGCGCACAAGTCTCGCTGTTCGAAGCGAGCGATCGTCTCGGCGGCATCTTGCACACGATCGACCGCGATGGCTATCTCATCGAACGCTCGGCCGACATGTTTACGACCCGTGAACCATGGGCGCTCGAACTTTGTCAACGGATCGGCCTGACCGACGAACTGATCAATACCGACCCGCGTTATCGCCGCGCGTTTGTGATTCATCGCGGCAAACTCGTCCCCGTGCCGGAAGGTTTCACGCTGATGTCGCCGGCCAAAGTCTGGCCGGTGCTCCGCACGCCGCTGCTGAGCCCGCTCGGCAAACTGCGACTAGCTTGGGAATATTTTGTTCCCGGTAAGCGTGATGCAAGCGATGAAAGTTTGTCGTCGTTCGCGTCTCGCCGATTTGGCCGCGAGGCTTTTGAACGCTTGATTCAGCCACTGATCGGCGGCATTTACACTGCGGATCCCGATCTGCTCAGCATGCAGGCGACGTTGCAGCAGTTCGTCGATTTTGAAAAGAAATACGGCAGCTTGATCCGCGCGATGCGGACGACGCAAAAAAAACAGCCCGGCAAAGCCAGTGAGGCAGGGACCGGCGCACGCTATGGCCAGTTTCTCGCACCGCGGCGAGGTATGAGTCAATTGGTGAATGCGATCGCTGCGCAGTTGCCGGCGGACTCCATTCGGATGCGGGCACGCGTCGAGCGAATCGAACGGGCTCCGGCAGAAAGTAGCGCGCATTGGTGTGTATTTCTGGCCGACTCCCCTGCCCCGCTCGTTTTTGATGATCTCATCATCGCCTCGCCGGCCTATGCCTGTCCGCCGCTGCTCGAACGAATTTCGCCGCAACTCGCGGGGCTCGTGAAATTGATCCCGCATGCGGGCTGCTCCGTGGCGGTGCTGGGCTATTCGCGCATTCAAATCAAGCATCCGCTGAATGGATTTGGGTTCGTTGCGCCGCGTGTGGAACGGCGAAAGATCATCGCCGGGAGCATGGCGAGTGTGAAGTTTGCCGGCCGCGCTCCGGATGGCAAGGTGTTGCTCCGCGTGTTTGTCGGCGGTGCACTGCAGCCGGAGTTGAATGCTTTGGATGATGCCGCGCTCGAGCGTTTAGTCCGTGGCGAACTGCGTGAACTAATTGGTGCGACTGGCGAACCCGACTTCTGCCTCATCAATCGCTGGTTGGGCGTAATGCCGCAGTATCATGTGGGGCATCTCGATTTGGTGGCGAAGATCGATGCCACGGCCAATGCCATCGAACATTTCGCTCTCACTGGCAACGCGTATCATGGTGTCGGTGTGCCATTTTGCATTCGCGGTGGTGAATTGGCTGCGGAACGGATTGCGGCCGCGAGTGCGGTCAAGTAGCGTGCAGTTGCCTCTTTTCAGAAACCTCTCAAGCAGCAACCATGAAAGTTCCTCGCAGCCGCATGATCGCTCCGCCGAAAGCTGCCATGCCGCGTTTGGTTCGGCTGATCGGCGGCCTGGTGATTGTGCTGATCGCCATGTACATGGCGTGGCAGAAAGCGCAAGAACGCCCCGCGCCGCAACCTGCTCCTCAGCCAGGCGGACCGGTGCCGATTGTGGTGCTGCCGGATCAAGAGGCTGGCGATCCAGCAGGTGATCCAACCCGCGGAGAACGAAAGCCGGATCACCAGATTGGCCAATTTCCTAAAGTGCGGATGGAGGCCGAGCGCGTTGTTAAAACGCAAATCAAGAACGTCAAGATCCGCGATCAGGAGGGCGAGATTGTCTTTCAAGGGACCATCGACCTGCGCGATACGCTCGACCGGATCGAACGGGGCCAGCGCGGTTCGCACGGCAATGATGGCAGTGTGTTTCAAAATCGCGAGCGTCGGCTACCGAGCAAACGGAGCGGCTACTATCACGAATGGGTTCATCCGACGCCAAAACTACGCGGCCCTGGGCCGCAGCGGATCGTGACTGGCGAAGAAGGCGAGATCTATTACACGCCCGATCATTACAAGACGTTTGAACGCTTGGATTCCGCGGCACATTTGGGAGAAAAGGTTCAGGAGACGGGAGGCAGGGATCCGTGAGTACTTTTGAACTGCCTGCTGAGTTTCTGCGTGTGGACAATCCGCGCGAGTACGCTGCTGCGGCGCGCACACAACGAAAGCTCGTCGTTTGGATTCCGCGCACGGTTCGCAGCAAAGAAAAGTTGCTTAGCGTTTTGTCGCGGGGCTTGCGCTTGCCGAATTACTTCGGCTGGAACTGGGATGCGCTCGAAGAGTGTTTGCAGGATTTATCCTGGCTGCCTGCCAACGCCCAGATTGCCATCGTGCACGAAGCGTTGCCGTTTGGCGCGGGGGAGAATCGGCAGATTTATTGCGAAATACTGCAAGCAGCTGCGCAGAACCGGGACCGAACGATCGAAGTCGTTTTTGGGAGAGCCGCTTAACTTGGCGGGTTCTAAGCTTACGCGTCCTGCGAGGTTTTTCTACGCCTTTTTCAATACAGCATACATATTGTCGCTGAGCGGATTCTGATCGATCCATGCCATCCGCGAGATTTGAAAGCCGGCTTGCAGAGCAAGGGCCTGCAGCGTTTTCGGTGTGAAGTAATTCACGTGATCGGGCCAGCGGAAGCCGCACCAGCGCCGGCCGCGCAAGTAGCGGCTGAGGCAATCGAAGTTCGGCACCTTGATGGTCACGCTGCCGCCAGGACGAAGGCGTTCGAGGCAACGGCGTAACGTCGGCAGCGGGTTGGCTTCGTGCTCGAGATACGAGCAAAGAATGATCGCATCGACCGAGTTCTCGGGCAGGCGCGCCAGGCCGCTCAGGGCGTTATCGAAGAAGCACGTGCCGCCGAACGGTTTTAGATTGCGATCGCAGGTCGTCGCGAGCTTCTTCGAAATTTCGATGCCGATAGGCGTGCAGCGGCGCGCGACATCGTCGGGCAGGCAGCTCATGACCCGCGTCAAGTTGTAGCCCATCGAGCAGCCGAGTTCGAGCAGCGTGAGGTCCTGCGCGGTTGAGTTCACGAGCGCGGAAACAGTCAGGCCGCCGATTTTGTCGCGCGACAGATAACGCGAGCGAAACTTTTTGAAGCGATTGCGGAGGGCGTAGGAAATCGGTTCGGCCTGCGCGCGACGTTCGGCTTCTTGTTGATAGGTAACTTCCCAGGCAAAGTTTTCTGCGAGCTCGGCGTAGTCGGGCGGGTTTTCGAGATAGACGAGGCCCGTCTCAAGGCATTCGCGCAGCACCCATGGCTCGGGGGCATAGTCGAGCACTTTGGTCTTGGTCTCACGCTCCAAAATGGGGCAAACGCGATGTGTCAGCGGCGGCAGCGATGCGGCTGCTGAACTCGTTCGCGCGGTGAATTGTTTCGGCTGCGTATCGGCGATGGACATGAGAACCTCTCCTTGGCACAGCGGCAGGCGAGCGGCGGAATCTGCCGGAGTGGGGGAAGATTACCTCAATTGACCAAAAGGAGATATGCCAACTTGCCAGGCGTTCAAGGACATTCGGGCGGTCGAATCCGTCCATCCGCGGGGTGAGTTTTCGTAATCGGTTTGCTACTTCCCGCAGCTTTCAAAATTGTCTCGCATCTTGACCCTCAAGGCCCTTGCAACAATGACGCGTTTGCGCCATATGTAGATCAACGTTTCTCGTTTGTCTCTCCCGAACGATGTACCGCCCTCTGGCACTCGGGAGACATTGCTTTGACTATTGCACGTTGGTTCTTCGCCACCGAACGTTTGGTTTCGTTGGTTGCGCTCGCCGCCGTTTTTTTGCTCTGCAGCGGCGGCTGCTCTGGTTCAAAAATGCCGAAGCTGGCCGAAGTGCATGGCCTCGTCACACTCGACGGCAAGCCCTATCCCAATGCGAAGGTGACCTTCTCACCCGCCAAAGGTCGACCTTCCGAAGGCGTGACCGACAGCAGCGGCAAGTTTGAATTGTTCTACTTGCCGCAAATGAAGGGTGCTGAGTTGGGTGAGCACACCGTGAGCATCACCACGCAGTATCAAACGCCAGAAAATCCGACGCCGGAAACGGCGAACTTTGTCGAGCCCCTGCTTCCCAAATACAACTCCAAGTCGGCGTTGTCGGTTTCCGTTGAGAACGGCAACAACGAAATCAACTTTCCGCTGACCAGCAAATAGTCAGTAACAACTTCCTGCCGTAATTCCTGCCAGAACGAACATCAGCCTCTCCCCCACGCGTCGGTCATTCGTTGAATGACGGAGCGCCTGGTCCCACCCAAAGGCCAGCCTGAGCAAGGCGGCCGCAACTTTTGGTTTTTTGGATTTCAAGGAGAGAGGCTATGAGTTTGTCGCGTACCCGCAAGGGTTTTA
The DNA here is from genome assembly GCA_964394305.1 of uncultured Pirellulaceae bacterium. Classification (GTDB taxonomy): domain Bacteria; phylum Planctomycetota; class Planctomycetia; order Pirellulales; family Pirellulaceae; genus Anatilimnocola. The sequence continues at coordinate 69,853 of CAYMWL010000004.1, read as the reverse complement.
CTCTCGTGGAACTGTTAGTGGTCATTGCCATTATCGGCGTGCTGGTGGCGCTCTTGCTGCCCGCGGTGCAGGCCGCGCGCGAAGCTGCCCGCCGCGCTCAATGCTCGAACAACTTCAAGCAAATTGGCCTGGCCGCGCACATGTATCACGACACTTTTCAAATCCTGCCTTACAACGCAGTTCCGCAATCGGGCAGCGGTTCGACGAAGCAGCGCGGTGTTTCCTGGTTCTTCCGCTTGCTGCCGTTCATGGAGCAAACGCCGGCATTCAACAAAGCGGTGTTTAGCGGCGACTGGAGCTATCAAGACGGTCCTTCGCCGAACACCGAAATCATGAACACCTTGCGAGTAAACACGCTCTGGTGTCCTTCCGCGCCGATTCCAAAGACGAAGGTGCTGAAGGACGTGACCATTCAAACGCCGCACTACGTCGGTATCGAAGGCTCGTTCTACCAAGGTGGTTCAGCCACCGTGGAATCGACGGCCACGCAGGTCAATGCCTACGGACGAACGGTATTCAACGGAGCGATTCAGATCGCTGAGTTTCCCGTCGGTTTTCAGAATCTGGCCGATGGCACGAGCAACGTCATGATGGCCAGCGAGCAGAGCGATTTTCAGCGTGATTCGGCCGGCAACAAAGTTGATCGCCGTTCATGCAATCACTGGGGCGGCGCGTGGAGCTGCGGCTCGGGCGCACGCGATTGGACGCAAAACGTGACGACGATTCGTTACCCGATTCGCGGCGGCTTCGGCTCGGCTGGCAATACCCAGAATTACGAAGCCAACATTCCGCTCTTCTCGGCGCATCCGGGCGGCGTGATGATCGTTCTCTGCGACGGCTCGGTTCGCTTCGTGACACAAACGGTCGATTTTGCCACGCTGACAGCGATCGCTGATCGTGAAGATGGGAATGTGGTGAAAGACTTTTAAGCTCATTCGCTTCCAACTCGAAAAAAACAGGTCAGGTCCGGTGCTCCGGTCCTGACGAATTGGCGAGCTACAGGAAGTGCTCGAAACGGCATACAATCTGTTCTACGGAGCAACACTGCGTATGTCTCGCTTCACTTTCTTTATAGTTTGGCTCCTCGTCTCAGCCGCAGGAGCATCGGCCGTCTATGGTGGCATCTGTCTGCCCCTATTTTCTGCTATTAAAACCGCTTCTCGGCATCCTTGATTGCTTTTGCCTTTTTCGCGCGCATGATGGCGACCTCGTCGATCACGATCGCATCGTCGCTGGGCTTGGGATAGCCTTGGCCGCCCGGTTTGCGACCGATGGCATCGTAAAAGGCCTGTTGCTGTTGCCTTCCTTCCAGCATCACCACGCGACCGTCGGGGAACACTGCATAGGCAGTGTCGTCGGTCAGGCCTTGGTATTTAGCGATGCCTTGGTATTGATCCTGAGCACCGTGCAACACGCGTGGCGGATTGCCACCTTTGCCGATGAAGCGGAGGTTGGCCGCTTCCTGATACTTTTCGACCCACGGGCCGGTCCAGTTGCCTCCGGCAACGTCGTCAGGGACGCCCGCGACGGATGAGCCGGGGGACTTGAGTGGAGCGACGCCCAGTAAGTCGTAGTCGCCGACGACTGGCTTCTTTATCACCGGATCGATGACTTGTCCCTTCTCGACCTTCCACCAGGCATGCTGCAGATGCAGCTCTTCGACGACCTCTTTGCCTTCTTTCATGACAGTCCGCCTCGCCACTCCATCAGCATCGACCAGCAAGTAGCCATGCTGCCGGACCTTGGCGATATCTTCGGCCGTTTCCGCCGTCAGCACGCCCGTGTCCTTGCTCGTTTTGAACTTGAAAAACATCGGCTTGCCCGGGGAGCCCTTCTCGATGAGATCCCGCGCCACCTGCTTATTCGCGCGAAAGATGGCGATGACTTCGGTATCTCGGGCCGCCTTCACCATGTCGTCGAAGTGAGCTCGCGGAATGCCCATTGCCTCCTGCCAGCCGCGAAGAATCGGCAGCTTCATCAACACCTTGTTGGCGACCTGGTTGGTCAGTTTTCTCACGACTTCGCGCCGCGCGATGGTTTTAAAGAATGCTTTGGTGGCGGGCTTGAGGGCAATCTGCAAAACAAGCCGCCCTCCTTGGATCAAATCGACCGGTGAGTAATTGACTGAAACCGCGTGCCCATTGTTGTTGCCGATCGACTGAGCCTCGATGACCACGCCATCGATGTCGACTTGCACCGCGTAATTCTCATAGCCGGCGCTGATGAATTTGACCCAGCCCGGTTTGTCGTAAGAGCAAGTCGGCGCAAGACGGCCGTTGCTGACGCAGAACACAGGCACCATCACCTGCACTTCGGCGGTATACAACATATCCTCGATGGTCATGCTTTGAGCGTAATTGCTTGCGGCCCGGCGTTTGGCCATGGCCTTGTCGTAGTCGGCCTGGCGGACCCTCAAGTTGTCTGCGTTGATGTGTCCATAGTGGCCAATCACCGCGCCGAATTGATCCACAATCGGCAGAAAGGCATCGGCTTCGCCGTTCGTGGCGAGCTTGCTCTTTTGGCGCTCCCACGGCGTGGCATGCTTGGCAAAGACCTGATCCTTCTTCTGCTCGATCACAATTGGCGTGAGCGTTTGGCCGTCGGAGTAATATGCGTCCCAACGACGGCCCGGCGATTCTTCGAGCTTCGGGGTGGGCGGCGCTTTGGGCGTTTCAAAGTTGAAGCGCTCTTTGGCGCGGAGGAAGTCGGCAATCTCCAGTTCCGTGGGTTTGTTCCAAGCGATGTAAGGAACGTGCATGATCTGGGCCATCTCGTACCGCTTCTCTTCCGTCAGCTTCGACGACGGCATGACTTGTGGACCCGAGCGCACGGGCTCGAGCTTTGGTGGCGTTTCGAGTTTCCGCTCAGGCCGCGCGCCTTTCTCCGGCGGATTGCAACCTTGGACCTTCAGTCCGGCCTGATGATGAGTGGAAAGGAAAGTTCGGTGATAGGTACGATTCTGTTCGTAGCTCATGGCAGGAAACTCGGTCGCGTTGGTTGGGGAGGATTGTGGAAAGAATTGACTTCTTTGGGCAGCGTGTGAGCCAATCGAATGTTTCGAAACTCGCGGCAAACCGCGAATCACGATCAAGTTGCGAAAACCGTGGCACTTCAAGCTGAGAAATGGGGATCGGCGCCGGCACGACGAACACCTCGCTGCGGTTCCTTGACTTAACTCCCCAAAACGCCGACTAGCGGCCAAAAAGTAAGAAAAAATTCGGGATGCGTCGCGGGTAGGTTTCTCGTCGTTTGTTCACTCGCTGTTTTAGTTCGCTCTCTCGCGCGGGCCGGCGAGAAGCAGTGCCGAGTGATTGATGCGATTATTTCAATCGCAAAAATGCATTCAGACGGTTGAGTTTGCGGATTGCGCAAGCTACGATGGCTGCCTGCTTTGCTACTAGCGTTTCCCCCCCACCTGAGAGACTTCCACGATGACAGGCAATTTTGGTTTGGGTTGGTTCTTTTCCCGCAAGCAAAAGACTTCCAGCAAGCAGCCCCGGCGGCGCGATCGGCGCCCGTTGCGGATTGAGATGCTGGAATCGAAACTGCCGCTCGCTGGCAATATCACAGCAACTCTGGCGGGTGGTTTCCTGACATTGGCAGGCGACGCGAATGCGAATTTCGCGCAGATCTCGGGCACCAACGGCGTGGTCCGAGTGGTCGGCATCGGGACTTCGATCGGCGGCGCGCCTGTTCGCCAATTCAACGGCGTGACGAACATCGATTTCTTCGGCAATGGGGGCAACGATTCGCTGACCGTCAGCAACTTGACGCTGGCCGGCGATTTGTTCGTCAGCATGGATTCCACCCCGGTCGGCAACGACGTGGTTACCATGTTGAACGTGAACGTTGGTGGCGATGTCGAGGTGCGAACCGATCCAGTCGATGGCAACGGGTTTGTTAATTCCTCGGCAGGAGCCGATACGGTCACCCTGAACAATGTCCGGGCCGGCGATGACGTGTTTGTTGTCACGGGACACATCGGCGGCATTGCTGGGGCTGCCCGCGATTCGATTTTCGCCACTCGGGTGACCGCAGCCAACAACGATTTGGTGGGCGCCACTTTCAGCCTGTTCAAGACGGGGAATGGACCAGACGCGATCACGCTGTCAGGCTTGGATATCAACTCGGACTTGTTCGTCGACGCTTCGCCCGACTTTGGCAACAGCAGTGCGATCGACGTGGTGTCGGTGTCCACGGCAACGGTAACTGGGAACTTGGATATCCGTACGGATGATAACTTCACGGCTACTTCGCGGGGCAGCGATATCGCAACCGTCAATGGCGTAACCGCAGCTGCTTTGACGCTGAACACAGCCGGCGGCAACGACACCGTCTCGGTCCTCAACTCCACCTTCGGCACTCCGCCGTTTGGAGTCGGCCAGTTGATTAGCTTTATCAACACCGGGAGCGCGACGGGACCCGATCGCGATGTGGTGACCATCACCAACACGAAGTTCTACGGCGGCGTGGCGTTGACGACCGGCGCCGATGCGGACTTCGTAACGATCACCAGGTCGCTGGCCTATGGCTTGAGCGCGGTCGACATTCACACGATCATCGATCTGGGCGACGGCAACGACTATCTCAACATGAGTAGCAACCAGGTTGACGACCTGGCATTGCTGGAATTGATTGGCGGTGCGGGCACCGACTTTGTCTATGCCATCGGTAACCGCGATCTGGCCGGCGACCCCGTCGTCGTGCCGCCGATTCCGGGGATCGAGTTCTTGTACTCGATCTAACTCAGTACGACGACAAGGATATACGTGCCACTGGCAGCCAACTCATGCCAGTGGCACCTTCGCGGCGCTTTCGCCGACGGCTCACGATGGCACGCAATTCCCTTGGGATGGCACGGCAGAGCCTCGCCCTCCCGAAAAACGCACCAAAGTGAACGCTAGTCTTGTAGTCGGGCTCTGCCTGACGACTCTCTGATCGCTGGCGCTTCGAGCTCTTTTCAGACCTGAGTTGTCGGCAGGCAACCTACGATGGAAGTTGCCAGGCGACGGCAGCTAACTTCAGCGTGCGGGTTGCCTGGCAATTCACTCTTTTGGTTCCCGAAACTTCAACCACTTCTCACCACTTGCGCCGGCGTAGGCGTACAGGGACGGTCGCTGCTGCGCGGTGGGAATTGGCATGATGACATGGTCCGGCGTCCTTGCGAACGGTTCACAGGTGCTCATAACCGGTTTGCCAGCCGTTTAAGTGCCGTTATCGCTGGTTGTTTGTCTGTTCATTTTGAGTTTATGAAGTGTGCAGAAAGCAACAGAAATGTGGAGAGTGTTGGGGTCCTGTTTTTCGTAAGTGCCTGGTTGGTAATTGGTTGTGGTGTTCGAAGGGCGGAAAAAAGTGTTGCGCGGGTTCAGGGAGTTCAGCTGGTTGACGAGTTGGTGATTGCGGGCTGGGTGCCAGCAGCGTGCTGGCAATTGGCAGTGAAGGCTGATAGCAGACGGGTACTCCCGCCAGCCGGCACAGCGCGGCATAATGCGGGGCTAACTATTTCTTGTTGGGGGGTTCGCAATGGAAGACCGCATCGGCCGGATGGGAATTACTTTCGACGACGTACTGCTGGAACCACGCTACAGCGACGCCGTCCCCGCCGATGTGAATGTCTCCACGATGCTGACCAAGCGGATCGCGCTGAACATCCCTCTGCTCAGCTCGCCCATGGATACCGTCACCGAGCACCAGATGGCCATCGCTCTGGCGAAAGAGGGTGGTCTGGGCATTATCCACAAGAACCTCTCGATCGAGCAGCAGTCGGAAGAGGTCATCAAGGTCAAGCGGTCGGCGAACGGCATCATTCTGGATCCGGTCACGCTGCGGCCCGATGCTCCAGTGAGCCAGGCCCAGGAACTGATGAAGCAGAAGAATGTCTCTGGCTTTCCCATTACGGATAACGGGGGCAAGCTAGTAGGAATTTTGACGCGGCGGGATCTGCGGTTTCTGGAGAACTCAAGCCAGCCTATCAGCGAGGTAATGACAGCAAGCCAGCTGGTGACAGCAAAGGGAAATGTAACGCTTGAGGAAGCTGAGCAGATTTTAACGGGCAAAAAAGTAGAGAAGCTGCTGCTCGTTGACGATACATATTGCCTAACCGGAATGATTACCATCCGCGACATCGACATGATGAAGCGGTTCCCCAATGCTTGCAAGGATAAGCTAGGGCGGTTGCGAGCCGGTGCTGCAGTGGGTGTGTTTGACTACGATCGCGCGGCGACCCTGATCAATGCAGGCGTCGATGTGCTAGTGGTCGACAGTGCTCACGGGCACAGCTCGAACGTGATCGAGACGGTGAAAGAGATCAAGAAGCGTTGGGATATTGATGTCGTCGCGGGGAACGTGGCAACCCGCGAAGGCTGCAGAGATTTGATTGCCGCTGGTGCCGACGCCGTCAAGGTGGGCATTGGGCCGGGATCGATCTGCACAACGCGTGTGATCAGCGGAGTGGGTGTTCCGCAGATTACGGCCATTATGGAAGCCGCCCAAGTTGCCAAGAGCAGCGGCACTCCCATCATCGCAGATGGTGGTGTGCGGTTCTCGGGCGACATAACGAAAGCAATCGCCGCTGGCGCTCACGTAGCGATGATCGGTGGATTGTTTGCGGGCCTGGCCGAAAGTCCGGGCAAAACCATTTTGTACCAGGGTCGAACCTTTAAGGCCTACCGAGGCATGGGTTCGATGGGTGCGATGGTGAAGGGATCGAGTGAGCGATATCGCCAATCCGGATCCAATGGGGGGACCGGCAAGTTGGTGCCCGAAGGAGTTGAGGGACGCGTGCCATTCAAGGGCGCACTCAGCGACTTTGTGTATCAGATTGTCGGAGGCTTGCGGGCCGGCATGGGATATTGCGGAACGAAAACGATTGAAGAATTGCGAACGGAAGCGCGGTTCATCCAAGTCTCGGCCGCCAGCGTACGAGAAAGCCATCCCCATGACATTGCCATCACGCAGGAAGCACCCAACTACAGCCCCGACTATTCGTCCGGCAAAGAGCAGGACTAATTTTTGGCTAGGCTGTGCGCTCGCAGCATCGAGTGTATTTTCGGGACCGCTTGCTTTTTTATCTGCTCAAGAAACATACGAAGCTGCGAGGCCCATCAAGATTGATGCGGCCACGGAACAGCCTCTTCGCTGGAAAGCGAAGCCGATCGCCGTGCCAGTTCAGGCAAACAGCGAAGTGCGACAAGCGACGGGCTTCTCGCCGATCAAAGTCTCGCCGATCGGCAGCGGAGTTGTACAAGCCAGCGCTACGAGCGAAGTGAGCTCACCAGCCACCTCGACCGGCCGCTGGAACAAGATGCGGATCGATACCTATGTGACGCCGGCACAAGCGACCTCGCCGGCCGATCCATTTCAGGATCCCTTCAACGATCGCCGAGCCACGCAGGCCGCTGCGAATCTGCAATTGCAGCCGCCGGGTGTGAACACGCCGCCGAACACGAATCAGCCTGGCGTGAATCCGGCGAACCCGAATTTCAATCCGGCGGTCCCGGCTCCGATGCCGACGCCGAACTTCGCGCCGCCATCCTTTCAGCCGGCGCCGAACTTGAATCCAGCGCCGCCTGTTGCTCCGGCGCCAACTCTACCCGCTGATCCCGGTTTTGAATTGCCGCCGAATCGCTTCAATCCACCGAACGCGCCTAACGTGCCAATGCCGGACCCGATGCCCAATCCGCGGTTGCCGAGTCCCTCGGCGCCGGAGTTGCAAGATCCGCCGCCCCGATTGGTTCCGCCCGATGGCGCCGATCCTGCGCCCACGCCGCGGCCCGGTGTGCCGGATATTCGCCCGCGTGGCTCGGCGAACAACAACAGTCCGTCGAACAAGCCGTGCGATCGAATCTACAACGAACTCAACTGCTGCGATACCGACGCCAACTGCCGCGCGTTCATTCAAAGCTTGATGCGTGACCGTTTGAATCACATTTCGCTCGACATTTCGCCGAAACTGGAACCCGACAAGGACGACGCCGAAAACGAAAAGATTCGCGCCGATCGTTCGCGGTTGTCGGGTGTTCGCGAATGGTATCGCCGCGGCGTTTCGTTCGAAGGTCGCAAGGATACGCAGCCGCTCGCGGTCGGTCGTTTGACCGACATGCAAAACGGCCGCGTGATCATCACCGAAGAATCGGGCGAAACCAGGCCGCTGCCGCTGAACGACTTGAGCGAAGACGATTTGTGCTTCGTCTCGGGATGGTGGAAGTTGCCGGCAGAGTGTGCGATTGCTGGTCATCGCGAAATCGACATCTACAGCCGCGGCTGGATGCCGTCGACCGTTGCCTGGCACGCGTCGGCTTTGTGCCACAAGCCGTTGTACTTCGAACAAGTGCAGCACGAACGCTACGGCCACTCGGCGGGTCCGTTCCGTCAGCCTTGGATCGACGGTGCTCACTTCTTCGGCAGTGCGATCATGCTGCCGTACAAGATGGCACTCGATCCGCCATGGGAATGCGAATACGCCTTGGGCTACTATCGCCCGGGCAGCTGTGCTCCGTACCACATCCCGCCCTTCCCTTTCAGCCCGCGGGCTGCGATGGCTCAGGCAGGATTTGTTGTGGGCGGTATCTACGTCATCCCGTAGTGGCTCTCACGTAGGGTGGGTCGAGCGGTACTCCGCGAGGCCCACCACGTTTGATGCCCGTATGCACTTTCGGTGGGCCTCGCGATTACGCTCGACCCACCCTACGAAAGCGGCAAGTCCACAGCAAAGTCAAAGCCTCCCACTAGCGAACACTTGGATTTCGCGGGAGCGATTGGAAACCAGACGGCGAGCGCTCACGCGCTTGCCGTTTGGCGTTTCTTGGGGAAATTTGCCGCTTGACGCAAATGTGGGACGCGCGGCGAATAGAATAGGCGATCATGCCTGCTGACGATCAAACCATTCCGCAGTACGTTCCAACGTGGTCGTTGTTGGGATACCTCGCGACGGTTCTGGCCTGGGAAGCGGAAGTGAGTTCGCTCATCCTGCATGCTCTCGGTCATCACCGCATGACGATTGCCCAGCACGTGATTGTGTTATCGGCCTGCGGGGCCTTGTCGCTTTTTGCCTGGTGGCGGCGACATGACTTTCACGCGTTACGAGCAACCCGCGGGCAAATCCCCCTCACTCGATTGCAGGTGTTGATGGTCATTGCCTGCGTGATGACGATGGTCTGTTTTGTCGTTTGGCTTGGAGAGCAAATCTTTGCGTAGCGGCGAACTCGCTCAGTATGCTCCATTCAATTGAACCAAAACGCAAACCCGGCGAAGCCGAACGGTGTGTTAAATGGCCGGAAGGTCCGTTCGACGAACCGCTCATTGGCGAACTCGGTGAGTGGACCTTCTTCCAGGTACGGCGTGGCCCCGGTTCCTTGCACCCATTCGACTAGATCGAACGTTCGTGGTTCGGTGAAAACTCGCCGCAAGTTGACGCCACGTTTCTTAACGCCGCGCCAAAACGGAATGAGCTTTTTGCCTTTTAGCACCTGGTCGGCTTCTTCTAGTGTCGCCAGCCAGGCATCGATGATCTCATCGGTGACGGGCACTCGGGTCACGCTGTTTTGCCTGGCGTTGGGAACCCATTCGCGGTCATTGTCCTTTTCCTCCCGAATGAATTTCCATTGGGCTTTGCCGTGCACGATCATGGCTTCGAAGTGGGCCAGCGCGACTTTAGTTCGTTCTGGTTCCTTGAGTGGCAATCGAAGAATGTGATGGACGAATGACACTGCATCCAGGATCACTTGGGGCGTGCTGAGGTTGGCGAAGAGATCGCGCTGGATTGTTGCACGATCCTCGAGCAAGAATGCGTGCGGAGTTTCCACATGTTTCAAAAACAAGTGGGCCGAGCAGTCGAAGACTTCTTGGCCATCCACCGCGAGCGACAACTCAGCGAATCCCGCCAGGAAGTGGCAATAACCGCGGAGCCATTCGACATCGCCCCGATCGAATGCAATCACGAAATCTTTGTCCCACGGCGCTTCCGCTCCACCTCGAAACAAAGCCGCTGCGGAAACCGTTTTCGCTTCTCGAAAAGGATTGATCTGAATCATTCCCACATGCAGCGGGAGTTTGACATCGGGATCTTTGACCAATGCGAGGTTGGCTTCAATCGTGGCCAAGTCGTTCAGGAAGGTTTGAATTAACTCGCGAATATCGGAGTAGGCAACCTTTTTGGGTTTGGGGTTGTCCGGAAAGTATCGCTCGAACTCCGGGTTGATGCGCAAGAGCGTGTCTTCCGTCCGAAGTCCGCAGTCGTAGACATTTCCCACCAGTCGTTCAAAGGTTCGCACGAACTGCAACATCGCCAGGCCGAAGCGAACCTGATCGTCGTTGGGGGTGTCTTTCAAACGCTCGAGCAGCGCTTTCTCGCCCTCAGCGAGTTTGCCCTGCAGCAGGTAGCTTTCGGCAAGTGGCGGTTCAACCATCTGTGCAGCAGCAGGTGACGACCAAACACCAACAAGCAAACAAGTCAGCAGCAGCCAAGTTCTCATCGCAACACTCCAGCTTTGCCACATGAAGGCGGTCACGGGTTACAGAAGTAACTGGAGTTTGGCAGACGCTATTCGCTACTTCCAGCGAAATACTTTCAGCGCCACGGCGAAGGTGATCGTCGCGTACGCGGCGAGGATGAGCGTTTGCGGCCAGAGGAGCGTGAGCGAGCGGCCTTCGAGCATGATGCCGCGGAGCAACTGGTTGAGCGCGGTTAGCGGCAGCAAGTTGATGATGGGCTGCACAGCATCGGGGAAACGCTCCGATGAAAAAAAGACGCCGCTGAACACCCACATCGGCAGAATGACGAGGTTCATCAAACCCGAAACGGTTTCGAGGGTTTGCGCACGGCTCGCCACGAGCAGACCGATGCCGCCGAACGCTGCCCCGCCCAGCAACACGGCGATTGTCAGTTCCAGGTAACTCCCCTGGCAGGCGACGCCAAACACGAAGTAGCCAAAGAGAAGCAACACGAGCACATCGGCCAGCGTGAAGAGCAACCGGCTGCACAGCAAGGCAATCAAGAAGTCGCTGCGGCGCATCGGAGTGGCGAGATAGAGTTTCAACAACTTGCGGACGCGCATGTCGACGACAACAAAACCCACGCCCCACATGCCGCCACCCATCAAGCCCATGCCGATCATGCCGGGGAGCAGGAAGTCGATGTAGCGCGAACCGGCTTGTTGTAATTGTTTCACTTCCGGCGCCATGGACACCGGTTGCGATTTTCGCAGCAGGGCATTTTCGACAGCGCTACGGGCGTAACGGCTTTCGGCGCGGCGAGGTTCTTCCCAGAGTTGAAATTTGTTCGGTAGCTTGTCGCCGACTTCGATGACCAGGTCAGTCTTGCCCGCCTGCAATCGCTTTTGCCAATCAGCGGTTGCGAGCTTTACTTCAAACCGTTTATCTGCGGCGAGTGCATCTTTCCAATTCGTGATTTCGCCTTCTCCCTCGCCAACCAGATCAACGATGATCGACTCGCGCGGATTCTCGCGAAAGGCAATGCCGAGTGCGACGAGCATGAGAATCGGAAAACCGTACACCCAAAAGATCGCCGCCGGTTCGCGCAGGAACAGGCGGATCCGCGTAAGAATGAGTTGTCCGAGTGCGGTGAAGCGGCCGACCTTGGTTGAATCAGGTTGAGAAACTTCAGGACTGGCCATTGGCTGCCTCCTCCAAATGCCGTCCGGTGAGGGCGACGAAGACGTCTTCGAGCGTCGCGTGCCGCGTCGTCAAGTTCGCCAGGCTGGCTCCTTGTTGCTGTTGCAGTGTGAGCAGCGCTGGCAGCGCGATGTGCGGCTGATCGACCGCGAGGCTGACCATGCCTGCGTTGTGTCGCACGGTGCGCACGGATGGCAGTTGGCTCAGTGCAGCATCGGTGAGCGGCACGGAGTTCTCGGTCAAACTGAAATCGATAATGTGCTCGCCGCCGAGTTGTGCGATCAGCCGCGCTGGTGTTTCGAGCGCGATAACCTTGCCGTGATCGACAATTGCCACGCGATCGCACAGCCGCTCGGCTTCATCCATGTAATGCGTCGTGAGCATCACCGTGCGGCCGCTCGCGCGAATCTGCCGAATGACATCCCACAGTTGCCGCCGCGAAGCTGGATCGAGGCCGGTTGTTGGTTCGTCGAGAAACAACAGCTGTGGATCGCCGACAATCGCACAAGCGACTGCGAGCCGCTGCTTCTGTCCGCCCGAAAGTTTGCTGACCCAGGCATTCGCCTTTTCTTCGAGCGACACCCGAGCGAGTGCTTCGTCGGGCATCAAACCAGTCGCATAAAAACTGCGCATCAGCACGACAGTTTCGCGCACGCTCAATTTGTCGCTGAACCGCGTCTCTTGCAGCGAGATGCCAATCCGTTGCCGAATTTCGTCGGGTTGTTTGTTCCAATCAAACCCCAGCACGCGAACCTCACCCAACGTGGCATCGAGCAGCCCTTCGATGATTTCCAGCGTCGTCGTTTTGCCGGCGCCGTTGGGGCCCAGCAGGCCGAAGCACTCCCCCTGCCGCACTTCCAGGTCGAGTCCGCGCACGGCTTCTACCGGCGGCTTGCCGGGATAGGTTTTCTTGAGTTGATTGCATTCGATGGCTAGAGGCATGCGTCTTCCGTTCTTGGAGAAGCCCAACAGAATAATGCAATTCTGCCGGTTTCAGTAGGGTATCTCCAAGTCGGCGTTAGCACGCACTTGTTTCGTCAGTCCCAATAGCCGCGGCCAGTTTGCGCTCCTTTAAGAGTCCAATAAGGTATTCATAAAAGGTCATCAGTGACATGACTTCGCTAATAAGAAATTTTGACACACCCCGCTGAATAGGTAGACTTATTCTGCCTCAGTGTGCTTCAACATTTGCTCCGGAGTTTGCCGCCATGATTCGTGCCACACAACTTGCCGTTTGTTTGCTGTTGTTGATAGGTTCTGAGTCATTTGCAGGCGAAGCCCTCAGTGGCGAGGAACTCGCCAAGGCCAACGGTTGCCTGAAATGTCACAATGCCGAGGCGAAGAACAACGCGCCTTCGTTCCGCATGATCAGGCGACAATCCGAAGCGGGGCTTAATGAATTCAAATTGACCTTGATGTCGTTGAAGTCCGAGCAGGAACTGCCGGCGGTTGGGAAGAAGTCGGTGATCGTAGCCAAGGTGAACGACAAAACACACGTGCGCATCTTTGATGCGACGGGCGCTCAGGTGGCCGATAAGGCCGATGCAAAATTGTCCACAGCACTGCCGGGGCCAGCCCTGGTGATCGCAGCTGCCGAGCGCCGCAAACTTGTCGCTGAAGCGGCAGTTGCCGTGGGTTACGAATCGGCGCAATCACGGGCGAAGTTGATTCAGACAGTGAAGCACGGCGGCAAAGGGCAGTGGACGCATCTGACCAAAGGCAAGCCGATGCCGCCGTTCGGTGGACACCTGACCGACGCTGAGATTGGTCGGCTGGTGGATTTTGTCCTGCTCGGCGGCGCGTCGCCTTCGCTGCGTACGATGGCGACCGGCTTGGGCGAGGGGACGATCGCCGTAACGCCACCAGGACCGTACTCCGTCGGGCAAACGGTCACACTAACCGCCATACCAGCAGCAGGCTCAAAGTTTGTGCGTTGGGAGGCCGATGCTACCGGCCCTGCGATGACCACTACGCTGACGATCAACGATGGCCATTCTGTGCGAGCTGTGTTTGCGCCGACAAAGGAGATAACGAAGATTACCGATGTCTCGCCGGAAGGATTGAAAGCATATTTAGCGGCGAACACGCAGGTCAACACTCCCGCGCGGTTTTTGGCGGCGCTGCCCGATGTGTATCGGCAGAACTGGATTCTGATGACGAGATCGGAGAGCCTGCAGACTGGCACAGCAGTCTCGCCGCGGATCTTGTTGCCGAGCCCCAATGGCAAAGACGTCTTCACTATCGGGATGGCCACCAGTTCCTCTTACCCAGGTTCGCATCCAAACGCCGTGGAATACATGCAGTGGGATGGAGCGGTAAAGAACTTCCGCTTTCATGAGATCGTTCTCGATGCGATCCCCGAAATGGGCGACGAGATCAAACCCGATCCGAACAACCCAGCCCTGCGAGTAAAACCCTTCCCCGCGCGGGCGCGCGGCGTGACGTTCGACGACGTTAAGTGTTCTCGCTGCCATTCGACGCAGAACGTGGTCAACAACGGCACAACTCCCGGCACCGACGGTCTCGTGCCCAAAACGCTCCAGGTGAAGAATAAGCCGAATTGGGACACGTATGACAGTTGGGGCGGCATGATGCCGTTTAACCGTGATCGTATTTATAAGGGCTCCGTGGAGGCGGCAGCTTTTCGCAACTTGATGAATCCGTGGACCTGGGAGGCCAACCCGCCGGTGCGGCAAGTGCTGGAGCAGCTGTATTTGCAGCCGCCCACCTTGGCTACGAATCACCCGCACTTTATCGATCGCCAGGTCGGTGGCCCGGATGACGGTCATGTCAAGTTTAAGTTTGACGATGAGGACATCGTCAGCGTTGAACCGGAGCCGGCCTCGGAACCGACTTTGGACGGGACAAGTAACTACTCGTTCGACCGGGTGGAGTCGTCGGATCCAGGCACGTCCGTCCGGCGCGGTCCTCAATTCGTTACCCTTTTTCACTCGGACATTGTCGGGAGCGACGAAGGTCGTGGCGTGCGGCTGTTCGATAACCTCAGCGGCACGCTTACAAGCGATCTGAATCCCGTTCGCATCGCTGACGAACTTGCCAACCACCCGGGGCCGATTGATATTCGCCCGTTGGTGCTTGCGCTCTCCATTCCTGATTTGCTAACCATCAACACGGCCACTCAGTCCGTCGATACGCGTTCTGGGTTGCCGCCGCTGGGGAACAAATACGCGTTCTTCAACTCGCGCCACGGAATGATGCTCAACGCTTTGCGCGAGGACACGCGGAAGCGTGCCGTCACCGTTCCGCGCCGCAAGGGAGACATCCAACGTCTGAATTTGGATCGCCTTACGGACCCGTATCTAGTCGGGCCGGAGAACGGTTTGATCCAGCAGTTTGGCGCCCAAACTTCGGCGTTCCCGGGACCTGCTCCGGGCACGGACACTTCCATCCCGCGGCTGCGTCAGGAGATCTTTCGCCGGCCGCCTGATGATCAGGGCGCGCCGGATGTCTCCGAGATGAAAGGGAGTTTGGTAGACCGCGAGTCTTATGGTTTCAATACCGACAAGATGACACTCTACCGCTATTTCCTGGAGCCGCTGGGGGTCTCCGTGGACAAATGGTCGATGGGCGTGCGGGGCCGCTCTCGGACCTACGCGTTCGCAGATGTCTTCGGGAACTATCCGAATGCGATCGCAGAGGCAATGAAGGCCAGCCTGGATAAGAAGCCGTTTCCGGGGCTCACCGATGTCAACGACGAGGAGCAATTGATCAACGCGGTCAATGTGTCGCTGAATGCTTTGCCCGCAACCACGGAAGTTCCTTCGTTTACCAACGTGCAACGCATCTTCAATAAGGGGTGCATCGAATGCCATGGCGGCTTGAACTATCCGCCGTATCGATTATTCGACCCCTTCGGTTCCCTCAATTTCGCAGAAGACGAGTCTCCACCCACCGGATCAACTCGACTCCGCCGGTCGCACATCCTGGCCGAACGGTACACCAACTACAGCACTACTCCGGCAGATTCGAGACTCATGCGGTTCATCTTGAAGGATGATGAAACATGCTCGCCAAGTGACGTCGAAATGATGCCCTGCGGCGGGCCGAAGCTGAGCGATTGCGATATCCAGACTTTGCTGCGGTGGGTGCAGGGCGGCCAGGCGTACACGCTTGGAGACCCGCACATCCGCACCATTGGCGGCGTGGACTACGACTTCCAAGCAGCTGGTGAGTTCGTCCTGCTCCGCGGCGAGACTCTGGAGATTCAGGTCCGCCAAATCGGCGTTACGTCGGCGCGGCAGCTCGGGCCCAATCCATACACGGGATTGACATCCTGTGTGAGTGTCAACGGCGCTGTCGCGTTTCGCATCGGCCAGCATCGTGTGACCTACCAGCCTGGCGCAAATGGGATGGAGTTGCGCGTCAATGGTGAAGTAAAGACAATCCCCGAAGGGGGGCTGACGCTGCCGCAGGCGGGCCGCCTCGTGCGAGTCGGCGATGCTGGCGGCTTTCAGATCGAAGCCCGCGGCGGCGCGGTCGTCGTCGTCATGCCTGCTTTCTGGGAGCACTATCAACTCTGGTACCTGAACATCGACTGTCGCAAGGTCCGCGGCACCGAAGGACTAATGGGCAATTTGGCGCCGGGGAGTTGGCTACCGGCAAAAGCCGATGGAACGTCGGTTGGTGCGCTTCCAGCCGCCCTCGCCGAGCGACACAAAGATCTTTACCAGGACTTTGGCAACTCATGGCGAGTGACCGACAGCACCAGTCTTTTCGACTACGAGGCTGGGACGTCAACGAAGTCTTTCACGGTGGAAAACTGGCCAGCTTTTGACGCGAAAGCCTGTGTCGCGCCGAAGGTGCCACATGGCCCGCTCGACAAGCCGGCCCAAGAGCCGATTACCAATGAAAAAGCGGTGGAACTGACGCAGGGTATTGCCGATAAGAAGCTGCGCGAACTGGCCATCCAAGACATCATGGCTACCGGTGAGGCCGGATTTGCCAAAGCATATCAGAGTTCAAACGCAATTCGGCTGCATAGGCCACCGGGTGTGCCGGTTTTGGCGATTGGCCAGAATCGCCTCGTCAACGCGGCGCCGCGCCTCACTTGGACCAAGGCCCGACCGCAGCCAAACACCACGCTCACTTACAAGCTCTACGTCTGGCCGGTATACGATCCACCTAACGAAGACAATTTCATCCGCATCACAGCCGACGAAGCGAACCGCGATCCGCGCACCATCACCAAGGCGCTGGCAGACCTGAAGCCCGGCCAATCGTACTACTGGAAGATCGTGGTCGACGATGGCAAGGGTGGCACCAGCGAAAGCTTGACGGAGAAATTCAAAGTGAAGTGAGCCGAAAGGAGTCACAGGGGTGGACGCTGCAGGCACTCAGACTATCCCATCACCGGCAGCGGAAACTGATGGGCATAACCCAACGGCAACGTAATGCCGGTGATCCACCGTGCATCTTCACTGGCGAGAAAGGCGATCGCGCTCGCGCAATCGGCAGCGCGGCCGACGCCGAGAGGATGACAGGCCTCGAGCTGGGCCCAGACGGCCGGCGTGAGTTTGTCGACATGCTTTTGCGCCATGGGCGTGTGCACCAGGCCGGGCGCGACGGCGACGACGCGAATTCCTTCGCGGGCGACTTCCCAAGCGAGCGACTGTGTGAAGCCGATCATGCCCGCTTTGCTAGCGCTGTAAACGCTGAAGCCGGCGCAACCGGCCAGGCCGAGGGCGGAGGCGACGTTGATGATCACGCCACCCGGCTTTTTCATCTGCGGCAGTGATTCGCGCGAAAGGGCGATGCAGCCATGCAGATTCACCTCGAGCAGCTGCCGCCATTCTTCGTCGGTAGAATCGACCAACCGGGCAGAAACTTCCACGCCGGCGTTGTTGACGAGAATATCAAGGCGGCCAAATTGTGCGATGGTCGTCGCCACGATCCGCCGGATATCGTCGCGAATGGTAATGTCGGCCGTCAGGAACTGATGGGGAGCGCCGATGCGGCCGAGTTTTTTCAGCAGGCGCTCGGGAGCATGCCGCGAAGCCAAGATCAGCGAGGCCCCTTCTTCTGCCAATCGCAGGGCGGTAGCCCCGCCGATGCCGCGGTCGCTGGCCCCGGTGATGATGGCCACTCTGTCGGCGAACCGCGGCGGCGGAATCGTGTCAGTCATTGCAGCGGATGGAAAGGCGGAAGTGGTTTTCGGGAAAGTCGCCATCTTAGCCGAAAGCGGCGAGGTTCGCTCTGTTTCTCAATTCCCGCAATCCATTCGCCAAAGAGGCCAATCACCCGCTGGGCAACCGGCGGGAGTGTGCCTACAATGTGGGACTTCGCTGACCCGCAGCTGCGGGCCGGTGTGGCGAGATCGTAGCTCAGTTGGTAGAGCACGGCACTTTTAATGCTGGGGTCGCGGGTTCGAGTCCCGCCGATCTCATTGTCCACCCCACAATACAAATCACCCGTTTCCTTTTTCCCAAAGGAGACGGGTGATTTTGTTTCCCGAGGCAGTTTCCGGCCATTTTGCCCCTTTTGGGGGCCAAAGTTGTTTGACGAAGTCGCTCGCTTCGACTATCAAAATACTCAGTCGATTTTTCGGCAGGGAAGTATTCTGCAGGTCCACTTGATGCTCGCGGGACGGGCTTATTTTGAAAATGCACAGCATCCGGTTCACCGGCTGCTGCGGATCTGCTTTTCTTTGGTGCTGGTTGCGGCCTGGTCGCTCAATTGCCACTGGACGATCGCGGCGTGTGGAACGGACCATACTTCTTCGCAAACGGTGGTGGATGAGCGGGATGAGTCGAGTCCCGTTGACCCGACAGTACTGACGCCGCAGGCCGAAGGTAGCGAACTTTACCCGCCGACCAGTTTGCGGTTCGATGCCGAAGATTCGGCGTTTATTTTTTGGCAGCCCGTAACTGTTGCCTCTTCCAGGATCGTCCCCAAGGGATTGGTCCTGTCGTTCTTGTGTGACTCCGCCCGCCACCAGTGTTCCGGCGTGCAGTTGGCGTGAATCGATGCCGTTCGCGGCAATCTTTTGGTCACGGCTATTCAGCAGAAGTCACGTTGCACAAACATTCACTTTGCTGATTCGCGACTAGTTCGGTTACCGCCCCCGCTTTCATTCTTCGTCAAACAGCGTGCGCCTCTCGCGGCGCGCACCTCCGACACCTTGGCAAATCGACATCTACAAACTGAAGAGGCATACATGATTCAATTACTTCCCAGTCGTTTCCCGGACTTGACGACCCCCGCGGTCAACTTCATGCAGTCGCAACTCGGCATGCCGACGCGCTTGTTACAAGCGTGGGGACCGGCGTGCCGAGTGCAATGCGACTTTGACGGCAACCCGATCCAACATTATTTGACGATGCTCGTCCGCGTGTCGGGCGGGCGCTATTTGTTGGTGCGGCAGATTGTCGATCTCGATCGCATCTCCCGCCGCGTGCCCAATGTGGTTGAATTGACAGAGCGCGAAGCGCAATGGTGGATCAACAATCTGCAGCTTGAGTTGGTGCGCGTCGAAGAACCGTTGGAAGCGGTTGCCAGCTGATTACTTTGCACCCAGCCATTGTCGTGCCCAGGTCTCAGCGGCTGGGCGATTAGGAAACGCGCGGACTTCGGTTTCCGCGCGTGGCCGGGCTCCCTCGGGAAGTTGCTGCACGGTGTCTCGGACCCACTTATCGGCAAGCGGCGGTGAGTGAAAGGTGTTCACCAGGCGAATGGGACGGCGACCGTCGACGGCTTGCACCGTGGCAACAAAGTGTGGATTCGCGGCAAAGGGATCGTTGTAGATCTGCTTCTTTAAGTGCATGACCAGACGATTTTCCATGTCCGGCAGATTGTCGCCGAATTGAATTTCAAACGTTGCGAGGTTTTCGCGAACGATGCCGGGCTGCACGATCGGGCCGGTCGCTTCGAGTGGTCCTAGTTGGCTCATCTTTTTTACGTAGTCGTTGAACTCGACCCGTTTGTTCTTCGCCAGGTAATGGGTCAAGGCCCACGCCGTGGCATAACCGGTGCTCGTCAGTCGCGCGGCCTGCGTGGTATGCTCGATCAATTGCCCATCCGGTTTTTCCGCGGCGCGGCTCTTGATGTACTGTTCGAGTTCAAACATCCGCAGGTCGTTCACCTGGCCGGAGCCTTTCCATTTCAACCGTTCGCCGGCGGTCGTCGGCGCGAAGTATTCCGCCAACCCTTCGCTGAGCCACATCGGCCACAGGCTCAGACGCTGTTGCACACCGATATTGTGCAGAACCTGATGCGCTCCCTCATGAGCAATCGTGGCGAGCGCTTGTTGCACTGCAAGATCGGGCCGCGCATCGGCCAGCCGGGAGTTTTCATACATGAAGACGCGATTGCTCAACGTGTGATAATAGGCGACCACGCCCGGTGGCATCCGCTGATACTTCTGGAAATCGGCTTCGGTCTTGAACATCACCACGACCAACGGTAGCTGCGGTTCGCGCACGTCGATCTGCATCGCCTTGCCGTGCAGGATGACGCCCGGCAGCATCGATTCCAAAATGCGGCTGGTCGCGAGATAGAACTCTTCGCTGGTGTTGTAGATGTACAAGTAATGGTTGGTTTGTTTGCTCTTGAATCCGGCAAACTCGTCGCGGAGCAGACGTTCGCCCAGTAGTTTCTTATCGAGCGGTTCGAACTTGCGATCCGTCAACGAGAACTCGCCCTGCTTCCGCGGCGCGAGTTGACCGTCGGGCAGCAGGACGAGTGCATTGACGCCCACATTGGCATAGAGACGACCAACGACCGGTTGCATGGCGTGATCGTGAGTCGTTACTGCTTCGCCCTTGCCCCGGGCGACGGTGCCGGCGGGCAGATCAATTCCCAGAAACTTCGGCTCGAGCTTGGTGGGCTGCGGCCAATCGGCGGCTGCACAATCGTCAAAATAGGAACTCCCCTCCCCTGCCCCACTCGCCAGGCAAAACAGAGCTGCGAGCAACGACGTTGAAATGCGGGAAACAGAGCCCATGCGCGGAATCTTCCCCGTGACAAGTGGCAAGTAAACGCGGTGATCAGAGAAGCCAGTCGATCCAGGTCTAATCGTATCTTCTCGACCCCTCGGCGGAAAGCAATTGCGGTGATTCGGTGATTTGTCTGGCCCCTCATAGATAAATTAAGTACTCTGGAGGGAAGAGTTTAGCGCGATTGCTGCGACTTTTCCGTCCCGCCCGGCCGGTTATCGAAACCCCGGCACCTGCCACGGGTTACATTAGTTAACGGCTTACTCTGCTTGCACTTGAATTCCCTCCTATTGGAATTTGCCCGATGTCCTTTTCGACTCGTCTTGCCACCCTCTTGGTTGCCGCTTGGGTCACCCTGGGGACGATTCTCTCGGCGACCGCTGCTGACCCGGCCTTTGTGGGTGTGCTGGCTCTCGCCAGTGAACCGGCCGTGGCCAAGGAATTGGGCCTCAGCGAAGACGTGCTCAAGCAACTCAACGATCTGATTGCGAAGCGCGAAGACGAAGTCAGCACCCTCGTGCTGAACCTGCCGAAAGATCTCGCCCAGGCGGACAAAGATGCCAAGATGGCTGAGTTCGTTGCGGAGTCGGAAAAGCAAGGGCTGAAACTGTTGACTGCTGAACAGCAAACCAAGTTGCAGCAACTCCGCGTTCGCCGCGTCGGCCCCGTGGCCCTCATGGAAACCGCGATTGCCGATCAGTTGGAATTGACGGCGAAGCAACGTGGCCAGCTCAATACCACGCATGGCCTGTTCGAGATGGAAACCGCCACGGCTCCCGAAGCAGCCAAGGCCAAAGCCAAGGTCGAGTTCGAGAAAAAGTTGCTGGCCCTCCTTACACCTGAACAAAAGGCCAAATGGGATGCTTTAGAAGGCCGCACCGGTGCTGAAGTTGCTCAGGCTGCGCCCGCCGGTCCTGAGCAGCCCGCGACGACGAAGCCAGCTGTGGGGCCAGCTCCCCGCGTCGGCCTCACCGCGCCGGGCAGCAACGCTACGCTCAAGCCTGCCCGCGAACCTCTCAAAGCCGGCGATCCCAATGTCAAACTGAAGTTCCAGTTCAGCTATGCTCCTTGGAAAGATGTCATTCAATGGTTCTCCGAACAGGCCGATTTTTCGCTGGTGACGGATACTTATCCGCAGGGCACTTTTAACTACAGCGATTCCACGCGCAGCTACACGCCAGCCCAAGCGATCGATCTGCTCAATAAAGTGCTGATCACGAAGGGCTATCGTCTCATCCGCCACGAGCGGATGTTGTTCCTATTGTCTTCCGATGATGAGCTGCCCGATACTTTCGCGCCGCGGATCGCCGAGGCCGAGCTCGACAAGCAGGGGGATTTTGAGATCGTCCAGTGCCAGTTCCAGCTGAGCAAGATCACGGCCGAAGAAGCCGAAGTCGAAGTCAAGAAGTTGCTCGGCTTGCAAGGCAAGGTGATTGTCCTTTCCAAGGCTCGACAATTGGTGGTGACCGATACTGTTGGCTCGCTCAAGCAGGTTCGCAATGCGATCAAGGCCATCGAAAATCCCGAGACGCCCAAAGAAGACAACCTGACGATCGTCAAGCTGGAGCATATCCGCCCCAGCGAGTTCATGACCATCGCTCGCGACGTCGAAGGGATTCCGCCGGCGCTCAATGCGTTGCCCGATGGTTCGCTGCGGATCTCGCCCGATGAATTGGGCATGCGGTTGTTCGTCACCGGCAAACCGGAAAAAATCGAACGCATCACCAAGTTGAAGACGCTCATCGATATTGAAACCGCCCCCATGGGCATTGATGGCGAAGTGCTCGATCAACCTCAGATCGAAATCTACAGCGTGCAGAATGCCGACCCCGCGGTGGCAATGCAGGTGTTGCAATCGGTGCTGGCCGGCATTCCGGAAGTGCGGATCGCACTCGATCCGAAGAACGGCAATATCATCGCTCACTGTCGCGCCGCGCAGCATGCCACCATCCGTGCGTTGCTAGAGCAGATGCAAAAGGATGCCACGAAGTTCACCGTCTTCAAACTGACGAAGAACGATCCACAAGCGCTCGCGCTGCAGATCAATGAACTCTACGGCGCGGATAAAGGCGTGCTCAACGCCCCCAAGGTAGTCGCCGATCCCACGAATCTGGAGCTCTCCGTGCGGGCCAGTCCAGCGCAGCTCGCTCAAATCGAAGAGCTGTTGCGCGGCAAAGGCGAACTGGGCGGCAGTGGCCAGGCAGCGAATCCAACGCAACGTGAAACGGTTCGCATCATTACCAACGGCACCGGTCGTTCTGCGCTCGAAGCTGTGCAACAGATTGAACAAATGTGGAAAGCCGGCTCGCGGCCCAACAATCTGATCATTCATGCGCGGAAGAAGAACGTGCCAGCCCAGCTGCAAAACAATCTGGTTCCCGGTGCTGGTTCCCCCACGAATGCCACTCCCAACGGTGGTGGCCGGCTCAAGCCGCTCGGTGATGCACCAGAGCCAGTCATCGATGCAGGCTCACGCAATTTCGCGGAAGAATTTGGTATCGATCCTCGTGAGTTACGCAATGATCCGCCCAAAACGCCGGCTGGTCCCGCGCCACCGCCCGCCGCGCAGCCGCAGGTCGAGCCCAAGGCTCCTCCGGCCAGGCAAACCGAACCAACGACGCAACGCAATCCTGCGAACTCGCCGCATTTCATCAGCCGTCAGTTGCCTGCGGAAGGAACTGCCGAAAAAAAAGCTGACGCGGCCGCTGCGCCTGCTCCGGCCGCTGGAGATGCCGGTGCGGAAGCTCCTCAAGGGCCGGTTTCCAAACCAGGCGCTGATATCGTGATTTCGCTCGGCCCGGCCGGCATCATTTTGCAATCGGAAGATCTCGATGCGCTCGATGAACTCGAAGGCCGGCTGCGGATGATCATCGATGCCAGCAATGCCAAGGGAAAGGAGTTTCACATCATGTATCTGCACCACGCCAAGGCCCAGGTCGTGGCGACGCTGTTGCAAGAACTGCTCAGTGGAGCTTCGAGCGGCGGCGATACCGGAGGTGGCGGCGGTGGCGGCAGCCTGATGGGCGACCTGGCCGCGGGAATGATGGGTGACATGCTCGGCGGGTTGCTGGGCGGCATGGGTGGCAGCAGCGGAGGCGGTAGCGCGGTTTCGGCTGGTTCGGCTCAAATCACGGCCGATATCCGCTTGAACGCGCTGTACATTCGCGCCAACTCGCGTGATCTGGAATTGATCGAAGACTTCATCGAAGTGATCGATCAGCCCGAGAATCCCGAAGGGACGCAGATGCAGCCCAAGCCGCGGTTTATTCCTGTGAAGTACACCACGGCTGATTCCATTGCTGCCGTGGTGCGCCAAGTTTATGCGGGCCGTTTGACCGCCGATGCCAGCGGCGGCGCTCAGCGGCAGCCTTCGCCGCAGGAATTCATTCAGGCTCTCCGCGGTGGCGGCCGTGGTGGTCAGCAACAGCAGAACAAGGGTGAAGAAATCAAGATGACCGTGGGTGTCGATACGCGGACAAACTCGTTGATCGTTGCCGCGCCCGATTACATGTTCAACGAAGTGAAGGCTCTCGTCGAGCAACTGGATGTTTCGGAACTTGCCTCCGATCAGATCGTGCGAGTCTATTCGCTCAAGTCATCGAACGCCGATGTCATCACGCGTTCGGTGGCCTCGCTTTATGGCGACAACATCACGGTGACGAAGACCGGCACCACCGGCACAACGACGACTCGCCCCGGCGGTGCAACTGCAGGCGTGCAGCGCCCCGGTCAGCAACAACGCCCAGGAGGCAACCAGGGGCAACAAGGCAACCGTGGCCAAGGCGCCCAGCCACAGCAACCGCAAATGAACATGCAAGACCTGATCAACGCAGCCCAGCGTGGCGGCCGCGGCGGCAGTAGTGGTGGATTCGGCGGCAGTAGTGGTGGATTCGGCGGCGGCGGTCGCGGCGGCCGCTAAGACAAACTCTGCCAACGTCGAAAATTCTCTTTCGCATCAGCCCCTCTTCTCACTTGGGGGGTGCGAAATGCGTCGTGAATTGAATCGCCGAACAGCCTTGGCTACAAATCTTCGTAACCGTTCAAGCCAGCACACGGATTTACTGGTCGCGTGACAGGCTCCTGCCGAGCCGCCGCGGCTGAAGCGCGGGAGAAAACACCTCGCTGGCGCTTCGTCCTCGGCTCGGCAGGAGCCTCGCCCTCCCAAGAAACGTGCCAGCGCGAACGGTTAGAATTCTTCAGATAGACCGACCAAAGTTGTCAGTAACAGCGCATCAAATAGCAAGTTGATCGTTGACAAATTGGTTGAAGTCATGGAGCCGGACGCTCCCGGGGAACTCCTTCGGGGATCCGACAGGGCTGACCTTCGCGTCAAAATCGCTGCGGCAGAATTGACGTAAGTCGGCGCTACATCCAACGGGGGGCGTCCAACAATTCAGCCGATCCACCCAGCGGGCCAGCGCCATTCCCGATGATTTTTAATGATTGGCAAGTTGGGCAAGATTAATTGATGGACGTTTACGATGAAATCGGATTCGGCCTGCCGAACTTACGTCACTGGTTCATCTCCAGGGCCTCTTCCCAATGCTCATAGAGTTTGGGCAGTTGCGCTTCGAGCTCGGCGAGTTCGCCTTGAATCTGTTTCACCTTGCCACCGTCGCGCAGGACTTCGGGCTCGGCGTACTGTGCCAGCAACTCTTGCTGCCGCTGTTCGTGCTGATGGATTTCGGCTTCGATGTCCCCTGGCTTGCGATACGGGAACTTGCGCTTGCGACGACCTTCCTTTTCAGTCCGCTGCGCTGCAGCTGCCGAGGATTCTTCCTTTTTCTTCTCGGCGGCAACTCCCGCGCGGGCATCAAGGGCGAAACCTTGCTTGACGAGGTGCAAATACGTGTCGTAGTTTCCTTCAATCACGCGAAAGCGATCGGGCTGCACGATCAGCAGTTTGGTGGCGACCTGATTGAGGAAGTAGCGATCGTGACTGACGAAGATCACGGTGCCGTCGAACGTTTTGAGCGCCTGCTCGAGTGCATCGCGGGCCCAGAGATCGAGATGGTTTGTCGGTTCATCGAGCAACAGGACGTTGGCATCGAGAGCCGCTAGTCGTGCGAGCGCGGTGCGGTTTCGCTCGCCACCGCTCAGACTCGAAACCTTTTGCAAGACGGTTTCGCCGATGATGCCGAACCGCGCGAGCAAGTCTCGCCGCTGTTGGATCATGAACTCTTTGTGATCGGGCCGCACTGCATCGGCGACATCCGCATCGGAGGGAATGCTGCTGAGATGCTGGTCGAAGTAACCAAGCTTCACACCGCTGCCGATCGCTGCGCGGCCTTTGTCAGCCTGCGTTTCGCCGAGAATGCAGCGTAGCAGCGTTGTCTTGCCGGTGCCGTTCGGTCCGAGGATGCCCCACTTCTCGCCGCGGAGCACATCGAAGGTGAGATCCTTGAACAGCGGCCGCTCATAGGCTTTGCTGAGTCCCTCCACGCGCAGCACGATATCCCCCGTGCGCGAGGCGGCGGGAAAGCTCATCGCCGGCGACTTGATTTCGCGCGGCGGCGGAACGCGTTCGATGCGCTCTAATTTTTTGCGGCGATCCTCGGCTTGGGTGGCCAGCACGCCGTAATGGTTTTTGCGGATGAAGTCTTCCATCCGCGCGATTTCTTCCTGCTGCTTTTCGTAGGTCTTCCGCTGCACTTCCAGGCGATCGCCTTTCAGCCGTTTGTACTGCGTGAAGTTGCCTGGATACGACTCGACAGTACCTTGGTAGAGTTCCAGTGTGCGATTGGTCACGCGATCGAGAAAGTAGCGATCGTGGCTGACGACCAGCATGGCCTGATCGGTGGCGGTGAGATAGTTTTCGAGCCACTCGGTGGCATCGATATCCAAGTGGTTCGAAGGTTCGTCCAGCAAAAGCAGATCCGGATCGGCAAGCAAGAGCTTCGCGAGCAGCAAACGGTTTTGCTGACCACCGGAAAGCTGCTCGACGGGCTGCTGATAAGTGGCCGGGCCAAAGCCGAGCCCCTGTAGAATCTGCTCAATGCGGCGATCGGCCTGATAGACATCGTGCCGATGGAGTTGATGCTGGATGAAGTCGAACTGCTGTTCGAGTTTCTTGCGTGCGGCAGGATCTTGTTCCTCGGCCATGGCCGTCGCGATGCGTTCGGCTTCGCCCGACAACTGCAGCAGCTCGTCGAGACCGCTGCTGGCCTCCTGCCAAACGGTTCGCCCCGACGCGAACTCAGGCTGTTGCTCCAAATATCCGATGCGGGCCCGCGAATGAACTTCCACGCGACCCGAATGCGGTTCGCTCTTCCCGGCGATGATCTGCATCAGCGTCGTTTTGCCTGCGCCGTTTGGTCCGACGAGCGCAGCACGTTCGCCAGGCCGCAAGTCAAACGTCACTCCATCCAGCACCGGCTCCGGGCCATAGTGCTTCACAATGTCTTGAACACTCAGCAGAATCATGCGACGAAATAATTTTCCAGGCAAAGCAGTTCTTACGAACTGCGGCGTTGTTTCAGTTGCTCGACAAAGTGAGCGTGCTCGGCGGTAGCGAGGCCTTGTTGCAGAATCTCCATCACGCGCACTCCGTCACCCGCCAGCATCGCGGCAGGGTCGAGCCAGAGCCCGGGAAAAACCTGGCTCCTGTGCAACCCCTCGTGATCGGGTGACTGCAGTACGAATTGGCTTTGTTGCAGCGAAAACCAGTCGATTGCTCGGTCCCAAGTGCGCCAAACGACATATTCGCGGACGCCGGCGCGGCGATAGACTTTTAACTTTTCGCCTAAATCATAACTCGCACTACTGGCTGAGATTTCGGCGACAAATTCAGGAGCTCCTTCGATGATATTGTTGCGAGTTCGTGACTGTCCGCCACATTCGGGCAGGATTTTCAGCAGCGCGTCGGGCTGAAACTCGTTGTCGGCGTCCAGTCGCACCGAGGTGTTGTCGGCCAGTGCGACGCCTGGTGTGTAAGCCTTATAAAAAGCAAGCCAACCAACAAAATCACCGTGCGGCTGGCCGTGCCATTCATCGGAAACAGGTGGTCCTATGACGTAGACAATCCCTTCTACCAGTTCCGCACGGATGTGGCTGGGAGTCGCACTATAACGCCGTTCAAATTCATCGCGCGTCAGCCGATCGCCCGAGTGCAGCGGCGGCGCCGGTTCTGCCAAGGGAGGCACTGCCGAAGTTTGGGTCGTGTAGAAAGCGGTCGACATGGCAAAAACATCCCACAACTTGGATTGATAACGTCATTCTAAGCAGCCGAGCGCCATGAGCCAACCTCGCTCGGTGGGCTGCCTCTCCCCACTATCCCTCAATCCGCCTATCATAGCCGCATGTTGAATTTGCAAAGCACCACTCCCGATCGCTGGCTGCAGCAGGTCGAAGCTAATCTCGAAGAATTGCTCATCGATCATGCGCACTGCGAACGCAAAGCGGCGGCCTGTGCGCTCAGTTTGATTGGCTACTACGTGGAAGATGTCGAACTTGCGGCGGAGATGACCGAGATCGTGCGCGAGGAACTCGAGCACTATCACCTGGTGATCGAACTGCTGAAACGCCGCGGCATGAAGTTTCGGCGCATTCATCCCAGCACGTATGGCAACAAGTTGCACGAGTTGATCCGGCGGCAAGAGCCGGACCGCGCGGTCGATCGCTTGATCGTCGCTGGTTTGATCGAAGCCCGATCCTGCGAGCGGTTCGGCTTGTTGCGCGATCGCCTGGCCGATCGCGAGTTGGCAGAGTTTTATGGCAGTTTGTTTGAATCGGAAGCGCGGCATCACAGCACGTATGTGCAACTGGCCCGCAAGTACACCGATGAAACTTCGCTGCGGCAGCGGCTGCACGAACTGGCCGCCGCGGAAGCGGCGATCCTGGCCGACGGCGATGATTTTCCCCGCATGCACAGCTGACGCGTAATCATCATGGCAGACATCCAATGGCTCGATGCCGACGTCGATCGCGACTCGCCTGCCCCGCGTGGCAAGCCTTGCGAAGCCTGCGGAACACCGATCGAGCCACTCGACAAATTCTGTCCTGCTTGTGGGACGTCAAATCCGGATTGTCAAACGCCTGCAGCGGCCGCTTCTTCAGCGGACATGCAGCCCGAAGTGGTAGATGCCGAAGTTGTCGAGCAGGTCCGTTCGACTGAAGTCCCTGAGCAAAAGCATTTTCGCTGCGAAACCTGCGGCGCCGAAGTGGCAACCGATCCCGATCAGCGAAGTTACATTTGTCCGTTCTGCGATTCGACGTATGTCGTCGAAATCCCCGCGCGAGAAACGGGGCGGCAGCAGCCGGAGTTTGTCATTGGCTTCGCAATTACGCCCGAAGAAGCACACGCGAAGTTTAAAGCGTGGCTGGCCGACAACGGTTGGTATCGGCCTGGCGATCTAAAGACCTCAGCCGTGCTCGACAAGATCAAGGGCGTTTATTTGCCGTTCTGGTCGTTCTCGATGCGGGCCGACAGCGATTGGCAAGCGAGCATCGGTGAGCATTGGTATCGGACCGAGACGTACACCACGACCGATTCGAAGGGAAACACCACGACGCACACGCGGCAGGTACAAGAAACCGAGTGGTATCCACTGGCCGGTCGGCATCATCATTACTACAGCGGCTATCTGGTTTCCGGCAGCAAGGGTTTGCCGCAGGATCAGGCGCTGCGTGTGCAGCCCTATCAACTGCCGGCACTCAAGCGGTATGCGCCCTGGTTTCTAGCGGGCTGGTTTGCGGAGGAATATTCAGTACAGCGTGATCAGGCACTGGAGTTATCGCGGCAGGAGTTCTATCGCCGCGAGCAAAGCAACGTCGCCGCTTTTTTGCCGGGCGACACGCATCGCAGCCTCGTGATAAATACCCGGTTCAGTCATGTGAACTCTGATCTCTGTTTGCTACCGATGTACATTGCGAGCTACAAGTATCAAGACAAGCTCTATCGATTTCTGCTGAATGGCCAGACCGGTCGCATGGCTGGCGATAAGCCCGTTTCGTGGCAGCGAATTGCAATCTTGGTAGTGGTGATCGTCTCGATTCTGCTGGTTCTGTTTCTCATCATCGCGGCGGCATCGGCCAGGTAAGCATGAGTGAAGTGCTGGAAAAATGCGAAGTCTGCCATGCCTTACTCGATGAGGAGGACTTGTTCTGCGCGAATTGCGGCACGGAAGCGCCGCATCGTGAGCGAGTCAACGGCTCCAGCGAGACGATGCTCGCCACGCACAACTTCCGCTGCGATGGCTGCGGCGCGTCGATGAGCTACGATGCCAAAGTGCAAACTCTGCGCTGCCCTTTTTGTGGTGGCGAGAAACTGGAGCCAGAAAAAGACGCTAAAACGCTGGCTCCAAAATTCGTCGTGCCGTTTGTGATCGAACAGCATGATGCGGTCACGCGATTGAAGCACTGGATGGGGAGCAGCTTTTGGCGGCCTGGTGATCTGGCGACGGCAGCCATCGTGACGAAGTTGACTGCCGTGTATGTCCCTTATTGGGTCTTTAGCGCAAAGACATTTACCTATTGGACTGCCGACAGCAGTCAAACACCTTGGGGAGCAAATGCCAGTTGGTGCCCGGTATCGGGAGAGCATCACGGGGCGTACAGCGGTGTGTTGATTGGCGCCAGCAGTTCGTTGACGCCGGGCGAAACGAACTCCATTTGTCCTTACGATCTCGCGCAAGCGATTCCCACAGAACAAGCAGATTTGGAGAACGCACTGTTCGAGCAATTTCAAGTACAACGCAAATACGCGCGGCCACTCGCGCAACAAGGTCTTGAGAATCTTGAACGGCAAGCGTGTGCTGCCCTGGTCCCAGGCAACTCACGCAATGTGCACGTGAACGTGCGGGTGGAAGGCTTGTCGGCCGAACCCGTGTTGTTGCCGGTGTGGATCATGGCCTATACGTACCGCGAGCAGACGTTTCGCTTCTTGCTCAATGGTCAGACGGGCCGTTGCACGGGGACAGCGCCAACTTCGTATGCCAAGATCGCGGGCGTCGCCGCGGCCGTGCTTGGCGCGATCATCTTGTTTCTGATCTGCGCGGGGATGATTGCCGCTGCAGGTTCGCGTTAAGAAACTCCCTCGCCCAGGAATTTCGGGGCGAGGGAATGCGCCTAGACTTTCAGATCGGCACTGAGTTGCGTCTGATGCGCATATCGAGCACGCAATGGTTCGATGACTTCGGCAACAAATTCATCAACTTGTTCTGGCGCTCGGCCCACATATTGCGCCGGATTGAGCGCGGCCTGCAGATCGACGCCAGCGAAATCCGGTTCGTTTGCTAGTCGCTGCAGCAAATCGTTGGGCTTGCCTTGCTGCTTCACAACTGCTGCTGCTTCGTGACTGCGCTTCCGGATCACTTCGTGCAGATTCTGCCGATCGCCGCCACGTTCGACCGCTGCCATCAGCAGGTTTTCTGTGGCCATGAACGGCAACTCTTCTTGCAGGTTGCGGGCGATGACTTCGGGATAAACCACCATGCCTGCGGTAATGTTCTGCAGCAGAACGAGGATTGCATCGATGGCTAAAAATGCCTGCGGCAAAACTAACCGGCGATTGGCACTGTCATCGAGCGTTCGTTCCATCCATTGTGTGGCCACCGTGTTCGCGGCGCTCGACTGCAAGCTGATGACAAATCGCGCCAGCGCGCAAACGCGTTCGCTCCGCATCGGGTTTCGTTTGTAAGCCATCGCCGAACTGCCGATCTGATCGGCTTCGAAGGGTTCTTCCATTTCCTTGCGCGACGCGAGCAGGCGGAGGTCGGTCGTCATTTTGTGAGCCGACTGCGCGATCCCGGAAAGGACATCAACGATTTGAGAATCGACTTTGCGGGTGTAGGT
The DNA here is from genome assembly GCA_964394305.1 of uncultured Pirellulaceae bacterium. Taxonomy (GTDB): domain Bacteria; phylum Planctomycetota; class Planctomycetia; order Pirellulales; family Pirellulaceae; genus Anatilimnocola. Next base: position 38,480 of record CAYMWL010000004.1, on the reverse strand, counting down.
TTGGCCCGTCACCGCGTAGCTTTCATCAAACCCGATTTTCTGGGCAACGAGTTTTTCAAGTTCGCGCACCTTTGCATGATCACCGTGAAACAGCGCGAGAAAACTGGCTTGCGTGCCGGTTGTTCCCTTCACGCTGCGGGCCCGCATCTCGGCGATGCGATGTTCGAGTTCATAAAGATCAAGGACGAGATCATAGGCCCACAACGTCGCGCGCTTGCCGACCGTTGTCGGCTGAGCCGGTTGTAAGTGGGTAAAGCCAAGGCAGGCCAGGTTGCGTTGCTGAACCGCAAACTTGGCCAATTGATCGATGACCCCCATCAATCGCCTGGCGACAAGCTGCAGCCCTTCGCGCAGCAGCAGCAGATCGCCGTTATCGGTTACATAGCAGCTTGTTGCACCGAGATGAATGATGCCGCGGGCGGTCGGGCAAACATCGCCATAGGTGTGCACGTGTGCCATCACATCGTGCCGCAGCTTTTTTTCGTACTTCGCCGCCGCGGCGAAATCGATGTTGTCGACTTGCCCTCGCAGTTCCGCAATCTGAGTTTCCGAAATCGGCAGTCCCATTTGCCGCTCGGCTTCGGCAAGGATGACCCACAAACGCCGCCAGGTGCTGAACTTTCGCTGCTCGCTCCAGAGCGAGCTCATTTCAGCGGAAGCGTAACGGGAAATGAGCGGATTTTCGTAACGATCGTGCGACATGAACCGGCCACTTTCCGAGACATTGGCGGCGAGGCGGAAAGTAACTGATTTTAGCAAAAGGCGAGAATTTGCCGATGGGTCACGGCTTGGATTGATAGTTCAGCGTCTTGACGAATTCCGCGTGCTCTGGCGAAGCCAAACCGCGATCCAGCGTCTTGAGCATCGAATTCATTGATTGTCGAATGAGATCATCCGGATTGACCCACAAGCCAGGAAAAATCGTACTCTTCAATAATCCATCCGCACCGATATTTTTTCTCACGTATTCCGAGTCTTGTAGCACGAACCAATCGATAGCTTCATCGATCACGCGCCAAATCACATACTCTTTGACGCCATTCTTTCGGTAGATTGGCAGCTTCACGTTCAGATCGTAGCTGGCAGTACTCGCAGAGATCTCCCAGACAAGTTCGGGTGCGTTTTCTAGATAATCGTCATCGCTAACCTTCGCTTGTCCACCGCACTCGGGCAGCAGAAGCAGTGCTTGATCGGGCTGTGGCATATTGTCCAGATCGAGCCGCACCGAGGCCGCGTCATAAGAGATCGTGCCGGGCGAGTTTGCGTCGTACACAGCAAGCAATGCGGCAATCATTTGATGCGGGCGGCTGTGATACGACGCTCTGGTGGCAGCAGGCATGTAGACTACTCCCTCAAGTAGCTCGGCCTTGATGTGAGGCATTGCATTCGAGCGTCGTTCGAATTCATCGCGCGAGAGATGATCGCCGTTCTCCAAGGGCGGAATTGCGAAACGAACTGGGCCTCTGGGTGGCATGGCTGTCGACATACTGCTTCTCCCGCATGCATCGATCACGGAGCAATCGATGACTATCGCTGCACTCGCCCACTCGCATTGCCCGCGAGCAGCGCTTTCACCTCTTCCACACTAACATAGTTGAAATCCCCCTGCACCGAATGCTTGAGGCAGCTGGCGGCGACGGCGAAGGCGATCGCTTTGTCAGGGCTCGCGAGTTCGGGCGTGTTGAGCGCGTACAGCAAACCAGCGCCGAACGAATCCCCTGCACCGACGCGGTCGACGATGTTGCGGATTTCGTACGGCACGTAATTGCCGGCCGCATCGGTCGGCGCGAAATGGGCCTGATCGGTGGCGACATCGAGCAGCATGGCGCCCCAGTTGTTGTGGTCGGCCGAAATGCTTTCGCGAAGCGTGATGGCAACTTGCTTGACGCTGGGGAATCGCGCAGCGATCTGCCGAGCGACATCTTCGTAGGCCGCAGCGGCAATGTGTCCTTGCAGGACGTCGGTCTCGCCCGCATGAATGTCCAGCACATCGGCTGCATCTTCTTCATTAGCGATGACCAAGTCGACGTGCGGCAGCAGCTTGCTCATGGTCTCGCGTGCCAGGTCTTTCGGCTTTGAACCTGGCCGCCAATTCCAGAGCTTCTTGCGAAAGTTGAGATCGCAAGAAACCGTCACGCCGCGTGAATGCGCCAGTTCGACTAATTTTTGGTTTGCGACTGCCGCAGCTTCACTGATCGCCGGCGTGATGCCGGTGACGTGCAGCCAATGCACGTCCTGCAACGCACTTTCAAAATCATATTCCGCAGCGGCGGCCAGGCTGATCGCACTGTAGCTGCGGTCGTAAAGGACCGTGCTGCCACGTTGATTGGCGCCAACTTCGACAAAGTACAAGCCGAGCCGCCCTTCCTTTCGCCAATAGATTTGCGAAACATCGACGCCGAGGCCACGCAGCGAAGTCGTCAGCGCTTCGGCCACTGGTTGCTTGGGCAACGCCGTGAGATAGCGCGCCGGCAGGCCGAACATTGCAAGCGAGGCAGCGACATTAGCTTCGCCGCCGCCCCAAGTCACTTGCACGTTGCCCGGCAGCGTTTGGGGCCAACGGAGATGCCCGGGAGGTGCGATGCGGGCCATGACTTCGCCAAAGGTTAAAAACATGATCAATTTCAGGGTAAAGTGCGGTTGGTAAGCCGAAGCGTTGAAGGCTCTCAGTTTAAGGTTTCAGGTTTGCGCGCACAGCCCATGATCATCACACTGACAACTGACTTCGGCACATCGAGCCCCTATGTGGCGTCGATCAAAGGTTCGCTGCTCACGGTCAATCCCACCGCGCAATTGATCGATCTTACGCACGCCGTCGCTCCGCAAAACGTCAAGCAAGCGGCGGTCGTGCTCGCCGATGTAACACCGCTGTTTCCAGCGGGCACGTTACACGCGGTTGTGGTTGATCCTGGTGTGGGGACGGACCGCAAAATTATCTATGCCGAGATCGGCGAGCAGCGGTATCTCGCGCCGGATAATGGCGTGCTGAGCTATCTTGCGCGAACGTCACCGCCAAGGTTGATTGTCGAGCTTACAGAATCGCGTTTTTGGCGAGCAGCGATTAGCAACACTTTTCACGGGCGCGATATTTTTGCTCCCGTTGCCGGCCATTTGGCCGCAGGGATTCCGCCAGGTCAATTGGGACGAGTTAACGAGCGAATGAATTTCCTGGATTGGCCCGAGCCGCAGGTGCAGAATGACGAAGTGCGGGCTGAAGTACTGTATGTCGATTCGTTCGGCAATTTGATTACGAATCTGTCGCTCGACGCACTGCGGCAGTGGTCTGGAAATGACACCGTTTTGATCTCTGTTGCCGATCGAGAAACGAGTGAATTTGTGACCACATACGGCAAATGTCAGCCGGGCGAACTGGTTGCGCTCGGTGATTCGCAAGGCCGATTGGAATTGGCGATTGTGAACGGCAATGCTGCCGCGACATTGGGCATTCAGGCTGGGGAATGCGTCCAAATCATTCGGAAGGGATCGTGGCCAGGGGAATGTTGAAAATGTCGTGACAACCGTGGCAGGCGGCTTGGCTCCCCGCTAGCGGCGTTTTAGAATGCTGCCACACGAATTCCCCGCTTGGCGAGGGGCTTCCTGGAAATTCCCCAACCCGCGACCACACACTTCAGGGCGGAGTGCAGCTAGTGCCGGGAAAGATTGAAGGCAAAGTCGTTGCTTATAACGAGGCGGGTAACCTCGTAACGGATATTCCTGTGGAGCGTTTGCGCGCCGTGCCGCGCGACCCATCGGTCTCCGTCACCTGCGACGAGCATCAAACGGTTGGCTTGTATGCGCCCGATCACAAGGAGCCCGAAATGACGCTGCTCGCCCTTTTGAGTGACAGCGGCTTCTTGGAATTGGTCATTGTCGGCGATAGTGCCAAGATCATGCTCGGCGTACGCCCAGGGCAACCTGTTACGGTGCAATGGTAGACGAGCCGCCTTCGAATACGCCCTCGCGCGATCAATTGGAAATTTGGGATTGCGAGCTAGTCTGGCACGCCTTCACGCAGATGGCAGAGCATCAGCCCTTTCTGATCGAGCGGGCGGAAGGTTGCAACCTTTACGACCTGGAAGGCCGGGCCTATCTCGATGGCGTGAGCAGCCTGTGGTGCAATGTCCATGGCCACCGCCATCCGCACATCGACGCAGCAGTCCGGCGGCAGCTTGATCAAGTAGCACATGTCACGCTGCTGGGCATGGCCCATCCCATCACCGTGCAACTTGCCAGAAAGTTGATCGACATCGCGCCAGCCGGTTTGCAGCATGTGTTTTTCTCGGATTGCGGCGCTACCGCAGTGGAAGTGGCTCTGAAGATGGCCTTTCAGTACTGGCAGCAGTGCGAATCGCCACAGACACAGAAGACAAAATATCTCGCCTTCGAAAATGCCTACCATGGCGACACAATCGGCAGCGTGAGTGTGGGTGGAGTGGCACGATTTCATCAGATGTTTCAGCCGCTGCTGTTCGATGTGCTGCGCATTCCCACTCCCACGCTCTATCGCTTACCAAGCGGCGTGACCCGCGAAACGGCGACTGCGCATTATCTGGCCCATGTCGAACAAACACTGCAGGAGCATCATGATTCGCTCGCGGCGGTCGTAATCGAACCACGGATGCAATGTGCCGCGGGCATGATCTTGCATCCGCCGGGATTTCTGCGTGGTGTGCGGGAGTTGACGGCGAAGTACAACGTGCTGCTGATCGCCGACGAAGTCGCCGTGGGCATGGGACGGTCGGGAAAAATGTTTGCCTGCGAGCAGGAAGAGGTCAGCCCCGATCTGCTTTGCCTGGCCAAAGGTCTGACGGGCGGGTATTTGCCGCTCGCAGCGACGTTGACCACCGACCGGATCTGGCAGGCATTTCTCGGCTCCTATGAATCGTCGCGGACTTTTTTTCACGGACACACCTACGGCGGCAATCCGCTTGGCGCAGCAGCTGCGGTCGCAACGCTCGAAGTTTTTGAACAAGAAAAAACATTAGAGAACTTGCAGCCAAAGATTGCCCGCTTGACCGAACATCTGCACCGCATTGCCAAACATCCGCACGTCGGCGATGTGCGGCAGTTGGGTTTCATCGCTGGCATCGAGTTAGTGCGCGATCGCGCAACTCAAGAAGCATTCCCCTGGGCTGAACGCCGCGGTCAACGCGTCTGCAATCACGCGATCGAACAAGGCGTGTGGCTACGGCCGCTCGGCAACGTCGTCGTGATCATGCCGCCGCTGAGCGTGACGCTCGCAGAACTCGATCGGATCTGTGCAGTGGTGGAAAGCGGGATTGAGGTTGCCTCTGCCTCTTAAGGAGGCGATTCAATCAATCCCCTCCTTCTGCAGCCACTCGCCTATCCTTTCCGCCAACGCTTCCTGTGTGCCGGAGTAGAAATGATCGGCGCCGTCGATCGTGATTACTTCGCGCAGCGCATGCGCTGGGAGTTTGGTCAGTGCTTCCGGCATTCCCGCGAAAGCGATTCCTCCCTGGGCGAGTTCTTTGCTGCCGTAGGTGAAGAGCGTGGGGCAATGAAGCTGCGCGGTGAACTCCAGAATGTTGTATCGCTCCGCCGGGCCGTATTTGTCGATGTAGCTATCGGCGGTAATGAGCAGCGGGAAAGGGAACTTGGCGGTGAAGAGTTCGTCGCCGGCTCCTTCTTTGGCCAATTCGCGGGCGATGCTCATTGACTCAAAAAAGAGGCTGCTTTCCGGCGCGTTCATGAACGCGGTGTAAGACAACCGCGGCGGCGAAATCGCGATGACCGCAACGACGTTCGCGTGGCGATCATTCGCTTGGGCGTAAACAGCTTTGATGGCGCCCAGGCTATGGCCAAGCAAGATCACTCGTTCGTGGCCGCGACCCGCCAGGAACTTGATCCAGGCAGTGATATCCTGGCGGCAGTCGTCGACCATCTCATAGGCAGCGCCGAGTCTTTTGCGCACGTTGCCGAGTTGCGCGCCGAATACTGAATCGTGCCCGCGGGTATTGACCGTTAGCGTCGGATAGCCAGCTGCTTGCAACTTCGGCAACAGCTGCTCGAACGTGCTCGATTGATAAAAGTTTCCGCCCACACCGTGCAGCACGATGACCGTCGGTTGACGGCGGACTTGCCCTTCGCCGGCGGTGCGAAAGGCGCCGTCGAGACGCAAGCCGTCAGCGGTTGTTGTGCGAACCAGTTCGACGAGCATGGGGTTACTTATTGGCAGCTTGAATTTCGGCAACCAGCGGGCCGCGAACGCTGCCGTCCTTAATCTTGAGTGCCGCATCGTCGGCCTTGGAAAAGGCCTGTCGAGCTTCTTCCCGCCGGCCAGCGGTCTTCAGCCGTTTTCCCACAGCGAGGAACGCGTAACCACGAGCACTGGGTTCTTCAACTCCCGCGGCCACCTTCTCGGCCTCTGCAAAAAATGTGTTGGCTTCTTCCGTTTTCTTCGCTTTCGACATGGCTCCGCCCAATTCAGCGAGGCACTCAATTTTGTCCTGCGGTTTTTCCAACGCACCGATGTAAGCATTGGCTTTGGCTTGTGTCGCGGTCGCATCGGCGGCTCGCTCGGCCGTGGTATAAGCGACAATGATCTTGCCGTACGCTACTGCTCTTTGAAATGGAGTGTCGATCTTTTCTGCCGTGAGTTCAGCATTCTTCAAATGTTCCGCCGCTGCGTCGGGATTCTTCAAGTGCAGGCCGACTGCAGTCGCTAATTCGGCGAGTGCGCTCGCTTTAGCGCCTGGATCTTCCAATCCCTCTAAAGCCTTGGCCGCTTCGCGCAAGGTTTTTTTGGCTTCATTGGTTTTGCCCGCTCGCCCCATCGACTGCCCAACGGCAATCAGAACAGACGCTTTGTGGGCAGGGTCTTCAATCGAACTCGCCGATTCGAGGGCAAAGTTGAGCGTCTTTTCGCCGTTGATGACGTCACCAGCGGCAAGTTGCTTTTCACCTAAGGGCGCCAGTTGCTTCGCCCGCAGAGCCGGATCGGTCACCGCCGTCGCTTTTTTCAATTGCTGTTCAAGCGTCGGGCCTTTCGCACCACCGCCGCCACAACCGACGATGAAAAGAGAGCCGAATAGGACTGTCACGATCCAATACCGACCTGCCATCCGAACCCCCAACGAAAAAATTAAGAAAAGTAGACTGCACTGCGAAGGAACGAAGCCGGCGTTTCAGCGTATCACGAAAATTGCACGCCGCAGCCTTTGAGCCGGCTTTCGGCTTCGGCCATCAGGGCGTCTTCATCAGCTTCAGTGGCTGCTTCGTACGTCACACTGAACCGCAGGAACGAGCCAGCGTCGTCCCAGGGCACGGTGACGATTGACAACTGCGTGATCAAGTACTGACTCGCTTCTTCTGCATTTTTAAAGACCGTGCCATCTTTCAGGCCGGTCGGCGATTTGGTGTAGAGGAAGTAAGTGCCGCCCGGCATTTTGCATTGAAAGCCGCAGCGCGTGAGCATTGCGACCAGCTTCTCGAGCCGCCGCTTGTACTTGGTCCGCGTGTGAGCGTGAATCGAATCATCATCAAGGGCTGCTGCAGCGGCGTTTTGAATCGCGCCGAACTGCCCCGAGTCGCTGTTGTCTTTTACATCCGCGAAGGCTTGCACCATTCGCTCAGCGCCGCAGACCCAGCCGATGCGCCAGCCGATCATATCGAAGCCCTTCGACAGCGAGTGGACCTCGACTCCCACATCCATCGCGCCCGGCACTGAAAGGAAACTGCTCGGCGGCTGATCGTAGCTCAACAAACTATGAGCGGCGTCTTGCACGACGACGAATTTCTTTTCCTTCGCGAGATTGATGACTTGCTTGTAGAACTCAACCGGCGCCGTCTTGCCTGTGGGGCTATTGGGATAGTTGATGACCAGCAGCTTCACCTTGCCCCAGATATCATCGGGAATCGATTTGAAGTCGGGAAAGAAATTGTTCTCCGCGAGCAACGGCAGCCGAAAGACGTTGCCACCGTAGTATTTCGTATGAGTGCCAGCGACGGGATAACCCGGCACCGTCATCAGCGTGACATCGCCCGGGTTGATGAAGCAGGCCGGAATCATTGCGAGGGCCGGCTTGCTGCCGATGCTGTGGTTGACCTGCGTCTTCGGATCCAGCGTCACGCCGAAGTTTCGCTGCATGAACCGGGCGACGGCTTCTTTGAAGTTTTGATTGCCGTTGTCCATATAGCCGCGGTTCTGCGGCAGGTTGGCTTCTTCGTTCAACTTGCGGCGGATGCTCTCCGGGGCCATCGAGTCGTTCTCGCCGATGCCGAAATCGACCAGCGAGCGATTCGGAAAATCCGCGAGAGCCTTCCGCTTGGCACGTTTGATCTTTTCGAACTTATAGATCTCGGTCCCTTTGCCGTAATTCACACCGCCGATGCGCTCGGCAAACAACTGTTGAAAATAGGGGTCGCTCATGATTGGTAATTTTCGTACTGCAAAGGACACGCGGGGCGGACAAACGGTTCGCCGAACAAAGGCCGATAAGTTAGCCAGCGTACCGCACGCAAAGTGGGCGAAAAGGGGGCAACACGGGAAATCGCTCACTTGCCTTGTTCGTCGTGTGCAAATAGACTCGCTAGGCCGTCTCCCCCCTGCTTTGCGATGCCTTTAAGTGAGACCCGTTCCGATGTCGAATCCCTACCAGTCGCCACAAAGTCCCAACGATCCGCACCATCAGGGACAACCAGGCCAAGGGGACATGACGGGCGGCATCATTCCCTACAAGAACGCCCCTGCCCTGGCCGCGTACTACATCGGCATTGTGTCGCTGCTCTGCTGTTTTGCAGGCTTGCCGGTGGGAATTGTCGCCGTCGTACTCGGGATCATGGGATTGCAAAAACGAGCCCGACAGCCGGAAGTGAAAGGCTCCGTGCATGCCTGGATCGGCATTGTCTGTGGTGTGATTGCCACGCTCGGCGCCATTTTGTTTGCCATGGCGATTATCACTGGGATCGTGCAATCGAGGCGATGAACCAAGGCGAGTTCGGTCGCGGAGCGAAAGACACACTACGGCTTGATGCAATACAATCGATCAATGCCGCGCAGCAAAAGTTGATCGCCGGCAAACGCCGCTGACGACCAGAACATGTCGTCGAGCTTGTTCGTCGCGAGCAATTTCAATTCGTTGCCGGCTTCCATCACAAACGTCTGGCCGCTTTCGTCGAGGCAAAATACCTTGCCGTCGCCGGCCCACGGTGAAGAAGTAAAACCCTTCGCGCCGGTGATTCGCTGTTTGTAGTGTTGCTTGCCCGACTTGGCATCGTAACAGCTGAGCACTCCGCCGCGCTGATCGAGGACGTACAAGTTGCCGCGATACAACAGCGGCGAAGCCATCGGCGGCCCCGCGCGATCGACCGTCCAAGCCACGCCTTCGCTGGTTTCGCGGTCGCCACTGGGCGTGATGTCCCCTTTTGCGCCGGCCTTGACGGCGGAGAGCGGACCGTTGCCACCCATGCCGCCGCCGCTGCCGACGTACAGCATTTCTTCGTCGCCAACCGGAGTTGCGGAACAGCGGCTCACGCTGCCTCCCAGTTCCCACAACAGCTCGCCTGTTTTGGGGTCATACGAACGCATCTTCGTGCCGCCGCCCGTGACAATCTCGGTGCGGACTTTGTTTTTCCAAACGAAGGGTGTCGACCAGTTCGAGCGCTCGTCGCGCGACTTTCGCCACAACTCTTCGCCGGTCTTTTTGTCGAACGCGGCGATGAATGACTTCTGTTCGTTGTCGCATTGGATGTAGAGGCGGTCGCCATCAATGGCCGGCGAACTCCCCGCGCCCCAGCCGTTCATCATATTGAATGAACCGAGTTCCTTGCTCCAAATTTGCTTGCCTTCGAGATCGAAGCAATACAGGCCCGTCATGCCGAAATACACATACAGTCGTTCGCCGTCGATGATCGGCGTTTCCGAAGCGTAGGTATTTGTGCTGTGAATCGAGATCGAAGGCTTTCCTTCCTTGGCGAGGTTTTCCCACAGCACTTTGCCGGTCGCGCGATCGAGGCACATCACCTTCCAGCGATAGACCGCGTTCGGCGGACTGCCACCACGACCCCCAAAGCCACCGCCGCCAAAACCGCCCGGCGGACGACCCGAACCAGGCCGCGACGGCGGGCGATCATCGTCGTTATCGTTATTTCGCGGCGGCGTGCCTCCCGGAGGACCACCGCCAAAACCACCCGGACGACCGCCGCCCGGCCGGCCGCCGCCAAAACCGCCGCCCCCTGATTTGGGTTTGGTCTGATTTTCGGTAACCGCCGTTGTGAGAAAGATCTTGTCGCCCCAGACCACAGGCTGCGACCAGGCCGCGCCGGGCAACTCGACCTTCCAGGCGATGTTCTGATCGTTGCCCCATTCTGTCGGCAACTTCTGCTCGGCCAACCCCGCGCCGGTTGGTCCGCGAAACTGGGGCCAATTTTCGACGGCTCCGGCCTGCAACCAGGAGCCAGCCAACACCGCCCCTGCCACTGCCAGCATGCATAACCGCATAAAAACTCCCGTCATTCCGCGCGCGATCAAGTTAGGAAGCTCAACACCCCGCCGATTAAACCCCGCGGCCGGATCAAAGTAACGGAGTTGCATTTTGAACTGATGGTCATCCCTTTCCAGCTGTGTTGCTCGACTGTTGCTTTGTGTTGCTCGACTGTTGCTTTGTGTTGCTCGACTGTTGCTTTGTGTTGCTCGAC
>CAYMWL010000004.1:0-27724 GCA_964394305.1 uncultured Pirellulaceae bacterium | reverse complement strand
TGCTTGGTGTTGCTCGACTGTTGCTTGGTGTTGCTCGACTGTTGCTTGGTGTTGCTCGACTGTTGCTTGGTGTTGCGAAGGATCACAAGTGAAAACTTCCGCACTTCGCGACCAGTGGGCTTGGCCCTATGGGCCAATGAACGCCCCGCCGGCATCAGGCCGATGGTCGCGAGGAGCTACGATATCGCCGCCCCATAAGGATCATCGCTAAGTGCTCAAAGGCGCTATTTCACCGCCCAACTCGCCAGAGAGCGCAGTTTTCCCCTGTGGATTTTGAATTGTATACAATTGTGCGCTTGTGTCAATGCCCCGCTACTGCGCAAGGAAGGAAATTGTGATCGCGGGGTGGAGCGGATTCTTGGCGCCAGTGGCGACGCAGAGGTGTTGGAAACCCCGCTTCCTGATGAGGAGTTACCCCGAGTGCGCTGCTCACGCAGCGACCCGGGGCTAATGGCTGAGAACCCTGCGGGATCGAGGCAACATGCACCGCGGGGTAGAAACTCACACCCGCTGATTACTTCGTCTTGGGACGAACCTTGGGTCCTTCTTGGGGCGCGTCGTCCCCTGCATCATCGCCACCCTGCTTGCGTCGCACTTTCTCGCCGTCCCCCTTCCCTGCCCCGCCGTAGCGAATCGAATCAGCCCGCGCTTCTGCTTTCGCCGTGGCCGGATTACGGCTCACCCAAACGTGATAATGGTTGCCGCGGCGATCGCGCAGCACCATCATCGCTTCTTCATCGAGCCCAAAGGAATTGCGAGCGCGGTGCAGCTCTGCCAGGGTCGTGGTGCGGCGATCAGCGAGTTCCACAATCGTATCGCCCCGCGAGATCTCGCCATTATTGGCCAGGGCTTGGGCAGGAGTGCCGCGGATAAATCCGTCGATCTGCATCCCGCCGTTCCCTTCGTACACATACACGCCGATGTAGCCGGGATAGTCCTGATTTTGCGCCCCAGCGATGGCCGGCACCAGGCTCAACAACAATCCCAAAAGAATCCGATTCATGACAAAGCTCCAGAGAGGGACGAAGAATTGATTGCCGCTATTATAGGGTGCCTTTATCGCCTGTCGATGCAGTGATTCTTTCAGCTAGCGAGCGATAACGTTGCAGATGCTGCTCGCAGGGGCGCCACGCCGCAGCGACCCCTTTGATGCCGGCGTAGCCCGAGGGCCAGCCGATCGCTTCGCCGTGATCGGCGATCCATTCGTCGATCGGTTTTCGCGACGCGTGACACGCCGATTGATAAGTCACCATCCCATCGTTCGGACCGTATAGTTCTCCGAGCGCGTGTGCGAGGCCGAAGAGAGGCGAAGTGGTTAGCCAACTCTCCTCTTTGCGAACGCACGCGATTTCCCAATAAGTTACCCAAGCACAATCAGGGTCGTGCAATTCTTGCCGCGTCGTCAAATCAGGCAGAGCGCCGCCATGATTTTGCAGGATCGTAAGCAGCCAACGGGGAATGTGGGGCAGCAGGTTGGGGCAGCGGCCGAGGACCGCGTCGGCGATGGGTGAGCCGAAATGCGGAGTGCCAATCGTTGCCAAGAACTTGATCCGTTTGCCGACACGCTCGTCACGATAGATCACCCGCCGCGCATCCAGGCCCCCCATGCTGTGAGCGATCACCGCGAGCGACTCATCGCCCGGCCAGCGCGCAGCGATCTGCCGAGCCAGTTGTTCGCTGCGAACATTCAGCGATCCCAGCGGCGCCACGGTCGGCGCAAAAACTTCATGACCCTGCTGCTCGAGCATGACTTTCACGCCATTGAAGTATCCGATGCCGAACGGCAACAAGCCGCCGCCGAATCCCAGGATGCCGTGAGCAAGGACGATTTTCATCGGCGGTGACGGAAGAGAAATGCGAAACGAAGTTGACCTGATGATACCGCATGCTTCCTCGCCTCGTTTGAAAATGGATGTTGACATCCAGTTTTAAGGTTCTCTATGCTGTAAGGGAGCACTCCCGGGCGGACAGTTCGACTCACCTTTGTCTGCCGACATTTCCCAATGCCTATTTTCCGGAGGCCGTTGCATGGGTTCTTTTCAATGGTCAAAGCGCATTCCTTGGGCAGGGCTGACGTTGCTGCTGCTGGCGGCCGGTTTTCTCTGGAGTGAATTGGGTGCGGCGCGGGCCGAACCGGAGGGCGAGTCGGCGGCGATCAAGCCGGTTCCGGTGGCGGTGGCGCGAGATCGAGCCAAAGTGATGCACGACGTTTACATCGCGACGCTCGATGTGATGCACGACCGTTATTTTCATGGGGAGCGAGCGATCGTTCCGGCGCGCGCGCTCGAAGATGTGTTCGGCCAGATCGCCCGGCAATCGAAAATGGAGGCCCGGTGGATTTCGGTCAACACGAAAGCCATGAGCCTGAATCACGAGCCGAAGACCGAGTTCGAAAAACAGGCCGCGGCTGAGCTGGCCACGGGCAAAGAGGAGTTTGAAAAGATCCAGGATGGCAAATACCTGCGGGCCGCTCCCGTCGCGCTCCACGCCGATTGCGTGAGTTGCCACACGGCGTTCTTCAATCAACCTCCGCGCACGCCACGCTACGCGGGGCTGATCATCAGCATGCCCGTCGAAGACAAATAGATTCGCTCGGCCAGCGCCAACGAACGAGAAAAACGTCATAAGCCGCAAGTCTGCACCGCGTTTACCGCTTCACCAGCACAAGCGAGCGAATGTCGTTGGGAACGCAAGCTGGATGCACTAGAATGATCGTAGAGGAAGTGCTGCGATCTCGAGTACACCTTCACTGTAAAGCGAGAAGGTCATGGCGTCTCGAACTGCCTGCGAGTATTTGAACCTGCCCCTCAGTTCTCCGGTCGTCGTCGGTGCTTGTCCGCTGACGATGGAACTCGAAAAGCTCCGGCAGATGATCGATTGCGGCGCCGGAGCGGTGGTGCTCCCTTCGCTGTTTCAAGAACAGCTCACGGCCCAGGGAGAGTTGCCTCTTGATCCTGGGGCGGGGTTCGAACTCGCATCGCAGGATTTTCGCCAGCAAGTTTACAACGGCGGACCCGAGCGATACTTGAGCCGCATTCAGGAAATCAAACGGGTTTCGACCATTCCTTTGATTGCGAGCTTGAGCGGCTATTCGGCCGGGCCTTGGCTCGACTTTGCGCAGCAATTGGCGGCCAGCGGCGCCGATGCGCTTGAACTAAATCTGCAGCCGGTCATCACCGGTCCGGAACAAGCGGCGGGAGAAATCGAAGCCGAGATTGCCAAAATCGTACAGCGTGCCTGCCTCGCCGTCACGATTCCCGTCGCCGTGAAAATCACCCGGCACTTCACCAATGTGGCGCATATGGTGCAACGGATTCGGTCGGCGGGTGCTGCGGGCGTGGTGCTGTTTGGGCATGAGGCGAACTGGGACGTGGCGCTCGACCGCCTGCAGTGGTCCACGCGCTGGGAACTTACCCCCATCGATTCTGTCGGCGCAACGATCGCGGGAATTGTGCAAGGCAGAATGGGCAACCCGGATCTATCGATTGCGGCCAGCGGCGGCATTCGCAACGCCGAAGATGCTCTCAAAACACTGATTGCCGGCGCCGATGTGGTGATGGTTGCTTCCGAAGTTTATCGCTCCGGGCCGGAAGCCATCAGTCAAATCGTTCAAGGCTTGGAGCGATTTCTCGAAGCGCGGGGCATCGGCACGCTCCGTGAATTCCAGCAGACGCGTCCCGTTGCGCAAACTCGCTTCCGCCGCAAAGTCTACCTTGATCCTCTTACGGTTTCGAAAAACTACCACGACCCGTCTCCCACGATTCATCAGCAAACGGGTGATAAGTATGGGCATCGCGATTGATGACGCACGGGACAATTTTTATTTTTCCAATCGCTCACTGCCGCGTGTTTAGTTATCATCACGCCTGTCGAGTCCCGACAGCTACTGACGGCTAGACATCTTCCCTGGACATTCCTGCCAGAAAGACGGGCATGAGCATGTTTCGCAATAGCCAGCGTGTGCGTCATGGTTTGACGCAGGGTTTTACGCTCGTGGAATTGTTGGTGGTGATCGCCATCATCGGCGTGTTGGTGGCACTTTTGCTCCCCGCAGTTCAGGCTGCCCGCGAATCGGCGCGGCGGATGCAATGTTCGAATCACGTCAAACAATTGGCCCTGGCCGCGCATAACTATCACGATACGAATTTGCGATTCCCAGCTGGTCAACCACTCGGTTATTACTCGGCCACCTGGTATGCCGATGTTGGCAATCGAAACGGCGACCGCTCGTGCTGGATTTCCCCGCTGCTGCCTTACGTTGAACAAACGTCGATGTGGGGCCAGGTCAATGCCTATCTGTCGCAAGCGAACCCGCCGCCTCACACTTGCCAGCAGCCGTTCGCGCTGGTGCACGTTAAAACCTGGCGTTGCCCGACCGATCCGAACTCGCCCAAGCTCTCTGCGCTGGCGCAAGGAGTGCACGCCAACTATGTCGCTTGCCACGGCAACAGCTACGCGACGCCCACGGCCGATCCGCGCGGCTTGGATTTGAACGGGGTGTTTTACGGCATCTCGAAAACCAGTTTCGCCCACATCACCGATGGTTCTTCGAACACCGCCTTCATCAGCGAAACGCTGGTCCGGCAAGATACGAACGTCCACGATATCCGCGGCCGCGTTTGGAACTCGATTCACGCCAGCATGTCGTTCACAACCATGTACCCTCCGAATTCCACGGTCGGCGACAACGTTCAGTCCTACTGCGTACCTGACAAAAAGATGCCGTGCGCAACCGCCTCGACCACGAACGCCTACTTGCTAGCGCGGAGCCATCATCCCGCCGGCGTCAACACGGCGATGGCAGACGGCAGCGTGCGGATGATCACGAACTCGATCAACACGACCGCGTGGTTGGCGATGGGGACGCGCGAAGGTGGTGAGGTAGTTCCCGAATGATGATGCCTCAAACGACTATTTCAACAAACAGGCTTGGGAAAAACATGACAAGCAAGCGCACGATGATTGCCTGGTTGGCCGCATGCACTCTCCTCGTGATTGCAGGCTGCGGCGGCGATGGTCTGACCGATGTGGCAGGCACGGTGACGATCGACGGATCGCCGCTCGCCGAAGGCGACATCGTCATGGAAGCGGACGATAAGAACACCGCGCCGCAGGGCGCACCGATCGTGAACGGGCAGTTCAAGTTGAAGATCAGCCCCGGGAAAAAGATTGTGCGGATCAACGCCTCGGAAGGTGACGGCGTGGTTGACCCGCTGATGAAAACCGAAGGCCGCCGCTCGATCATCCCGCCCGAGTTCAACACCGAATCGAAGCTGACGGCGGAAATCAAAGCGGGTGAGAATCCGCCGCTGAGCTTTGAGGTGAAAAAGATCGGTGCGCGGCCGTGATTAGATTACTTGCGGGCGAGTTCTTCTTGTAACGCAAACACGGCGTTGCTCCACCACTGGGATCGGCCGCGATCGCCACTAAGCGTTTGCGCGCGGCGGTGTTCGGTGTAGATCGCGCAGCTCAGGCCAATGGCGAGCGTCAGCCAAAAGATGTCGCGCAATTGAAAGCGGAGCCATTCGCGCAGGCCGAAAGCCTTCCAGATCGCCCCGCCATTTTGTTCGATCAATCGATCGAATTCCGGTTGAGTCATTCCAACCATCTGCAGGTAGCGCACGGTAAAGATTGCGCCAAAGCAAAGGAACATGGCGCCAGAAAATGGCTTCGTGCCAAACGTGACCGGAAAGACTTCTGCCGCTGCGTAGTTGCCAACTGCCCAGGCCGTCATGAACAGAACGTTGAGCCAGCCCATCGCGCGAAAGGTGGAGAGTGATTGCTTTGTCGAATTCCCTTGCGTCTGGTAAACGGCGTTGAAGAAGTAAATCACGCCGAACGTCAGCGGGAAGAGTACAAACAGGTATATCAACAACCAATCCAGATCAGCCATGCCTGTCAGATGCGATTCTTCGCGGCTGCTGGTGTCACGCACATACGGAACGAAGAGCGTTTGTTTGGTGAGGTACGGATCGTCTTTGGCAGTGAAACGAATCTGCTGAAACTCGGTGTATTGCGGGTCGGTGTTTGTCGCGGCAGCAATTTGAACAGCCAGGTTTCGCGCTGTTTTTTCCGCGGCGGCTGCCTGTTCATGAAATGCAGTTAGTTTCTTGACACGCGATTGTTCAACAGCCAAGCCGATGGCCAATCCCAGCAGGATGACCAGCCAGATGTACTCTCGCCAGGGAAATTGCATGATCGCAGCGCTAATGAAGGCTTGATTTCGCTTGCCAATTGTGTCACTGGCAAGGAGTTCCTGCCAGCGTTATCTCTGCGACGCTCAAATTTGCAGCAAGAATTTGCTTCTGATTCAATTGTTCTTTTCGCTACAGCGATGATGCTAAACTGATCCCAGGCTTGTGATATCAGAACGAACGATCGGCCGACCTCGGCCCGTGTGCTGGCTTGGATGGAAATTTCTGAACCGCACGAACCTTGAACGGGGTTTGAAATGGGACCAAACACGCAGTTGCTGTGCGTCCGGTTGCGAGACATCATTCGACTGCTGGAAAGAGTCGGAGTCGGCTATTGGGCGGACTGGATGCAGACTTCACTCGCGCGCATCGAACAGAGCGACTTCTCAGGCGTGGAGAAAGTTTGCGGCGCTTATGGCGGGATGGGAAGCTTCAATGACTTGATCATTCAGCTTGGTGCCCACCAAATCGCTGCCAGCGAAGTAGACGCCGCGAATGAAGAACTGGAGCGGCTGCGGGGTGAGATCTATGAACTGGCGATGCTGATCAAACGAGATGTGGTGATTGAGTGATTGGGCGGAGGAACTCGACGATGTCGCCGCAGTTTTGCGCAAGCGAAGTGACGGAGGCTTCGCGCTGTTCAGCCCCTCACCCCCAACCCTCTCCCCGGAGTACCGAGGCGAGGGAGTGGACTATTGGCTGCGCCAATGCACGTAGAGATGTTTTCGAAAGTAGGCCGGATCCGTGCTATATTCAGCGTGGATCCGGCAACGAACTGCAATCGATGCTCGCTTCTCAAGTCATGTCGGATCGGCGCGAGTACGCTTGATCCGGCCTACGCAAGTTAGACTTCCTTGGCATTGATCCAAGTCATCAGCTTCCGCAGACGGCGGCCGACGTCTTCGAGTTGCGAAGCCTTTTCCTGGCGGCGGGTGGCTTTGAAGCCGGGGGCGCCGGCTTTGTTTTCGAGGATCCATTCGCGGGCGAATTGGCCGGACTGGATTTCCTTGAGGATCTTCTTCATTTCCTTGCGAGTCTCGTCGGTGACAATCCGCGGGCCGCGGGTGTAGTCGCCGTATTCAGCGGTGTTGCTGATGCTGTAACGCATGTAGCTGAGACCGCCTTGGTACAGCAGGTCGACGATCAGCTTCAGTTCGTGCATGCATTCGAAGTAGGCCATTTCCGGCTGGTAACCGGCTTCAACCAGCGTTTGGAAACCGGCCTTCACCAGTTCGCTCACGCCGCCGCAGAGAACCACTTGTTCGCCGAAGAGATCGGTTTCGGTTTCTTCTGCGATGGTCGTTTGGATCACACCGCCACGCGTGCCGCCAATGCCCTTGGCATAGGCGAGGCCGATCTTCGTGGTTTCGGGCTTCGCACCCGGACCAACTGCGATCAAGCAGGGGACGCCGCCGCCTTTTTCGAATTCACTGCGAACCAGGTGGCCCGGGCCCTTCGGCGCGACGAGCAATGTATCAACACCCGGCGGTGGTTCGACCTGGCCGAAGTGGAGGTTGAAACCGTGCGAGCACATCAGAATGGCGCCGGGCTTCAGGTTCGGCTTGATTTCGGTGCGATAGACATCGCCTTGGATTTCATCGGGCAACAGGATGTTGACCACATCGGCTTGCTTGGTGGCATCGGCGGCCGACATCGGCTTGAAACCGTGCTTGATGGCGAGGTCGTAGTTCGGGCCGCCCGGCCGTTGGCCGATGATGACGTTGACGCCGCTGTCCTTCAGGTTCTGAGCCTGAGCATGGCCTTGCGAACCGTAACCGATGATGGCGACGGTCTTCCCTTTGAGCATGCTGAGGTCGGCGTCGTTGTCGTAATAAATCGTAGCGGCCATTTCGATGAATCCTATAGCTGAGAGGAATGTGAGTTGGAGTACCGGCTTTAGCCGGCTGGTGTTTTGTGGAATGAATCGAGGAGCCGGCTGAAGCCGGGACCTCCAACCATTAGAGATTGTCGTGCGTGGCGACTTCCCGGTTCGGGATGTCTTCGGGCAGCGAGATGTCTTCTTCCTTGGAAAGGTTCTTCGGAATACCGCGGACCATGGCGATGCGGCCCGTGCGAACGAGTTCGACAATGCCGTATGGCCGCATGCGATCGACGAAGGCCATGATTTTTGATTCGCGGCCCGAGATTTCGATCATTACTTCTTCGGGGCCGACGTCGACGATACGGCCGCGAAAGATTTCGACCAGCTCGCGCACTTCAGTCCGCTTCGAACCAGGGGGCGCGGTCACTTTGAGCAGCATTAGGTCGCGTTCGACGTAGTCGCTCGAGCTGATGTCGTCGACGCGAACGACCGTTACAATCTTCATCAATTGCTTGCGGACTTGTTCGAGCACGCGGTCGTCACCCATGACGACAAACGTCATTCGCGACAGCGATTTGTCTTCCGTTTCGCCCACGGCGAGGCTGTCGATGTTGTAGCCGCGCGAGGCGAGCATGCCGGAGATTTGTGCCAGGACGCCAGGAACGTTCTGCACGATGGCGGAAAGAACATGTCGCATGAGGATGGACTCGCTGCGGGAAAAAATGAGATTGCTGCGGATTTTGAGAAAACCAGTATGTTAGTTGCGTAACCGCAAACCAACAAGGGCGTGGCCCTGCAGGTCCCGCCTGCGTGGACCCATAAAAAGACAAACGCGAGACACAGGTCTCGCGTTTTTGGTTCGGTCAGTTTGTGATGCCAACCAGTTAGGTGCTGGCATCGGCTGGAGCGGGAGCCGGCGGAGCGGCTGGATCGGCCGGCGGAGCTTCGGTATCCGGAACCGGCGGCATCAAGCCACCGCCATTGGCCGGGCCTTGGATTTCGGGCTTGTTCTGTAGCGAGGGCTTTTGGTCGGCCGGCTTCACGGGCTGCGTGGGTTCGGTCGGCTTTTGGACAGCCGCAGCGCCGTTCGTCTCGACTCGCCGCGGAGTGCCGTAGCGAATCGTCGGCGGCAGCGTGGGAGCTGCGGCCGGCGCTGCAGGTGCGTAATAGGTGGTCGTGCCATCCAGAATTGCATCGTCATAAGTGCCAACCGGAACCCGCATCACGACGGTCTTGGGGACCATCTTGTAGGCTTGGTAGGGAACCCAATTGGTGACGGTCTTCGGCACTTGGATCTTGCGAACTTCCGTGCGGTACTGCTGCACCTGCACGTCGTAGTCTTCGACCACCTCTTCCGTCACCATTTTTTGCACGGAGTATTCCACCGGCCGCACATACTCTTCCTTCTCGTAGCGGACGGTTTCCACCGGAATCTTGCGAACCATGCGGGTGACAACGGGCTTTTGCACGGTGACCGGGGTTTCCCGAATTTCTTCGGTTTGTTCCATTCGCGTGTATTGCACGGGCACTTGCTGCGTGATGAGTTCATCGACGTAACGCGTGACATTCACCGGCACTTTTTGAGCCACCACTTGCGGCTGATAGCTCGTCACGGGCACTTGCTGGGTAACGTAGTTCGGCATGTACGTGGTGGTCGGTTGCAGCACGCCCGGGGCCTGATAGGGAACCCAACGGAAGCCAGCGCGATTGGCGGTATAGGCGCCGGTATATGGATCAATGCCGTAGCCACGCGGCACCCAAGTCAGCCGATTGCGAACGTTGCCGGGCTGATAAGCCATTTGGTTGACATAGCCGCCGACATCAACGGTTTGGTTGTAATAGCTGGTGACAGGCGAATAGGTGGTGTACGTCTGGTCTTGATAGACCGTTTCTTGCACCGGCCGGCGAACCGTGTATTGCTGCTGTTGCATCGAAGTTTCGACGACAGGCCGCTGCACCACCACGCGGTCTTGCCGCATCGTGGTTTCGGTTTCATACGTGACCTGGTTGTATTCCTCTTCGCGGAACGAAGTTTCGCGAACCGGCTTGAGCACTGTGTACCGCTCTTCGCGGGTTTGCGTTTCGGTCACTGGCTTGGCGACTGTGTAACGCCGTTGACGGGTTTCCTTCACCCATTCAGGAACCTGCACGGTGTATTCGCGCTCTTCGAGCACTTGCGAAGTCTCGAGCTTATAAGCCGTCACCGGCTGTTGCTCGTAGATTGTCTTGTAAACGACCCGCTGGGTGACAGTAGGGGTGCCGCAGCACGAGCCCTGGGCGAAAAGTGACTGCCCCGCCAAGAATAAAGGGCCGCCGACGGCCAACATGCTGAGAAATCGAATGGTGCGTTTCATGGTCGCTGTTCCCGCGCCTGAGGGCCACTACTGCAACTTCGCAGCAAAAGACCCAGGACAGGCATAAACTCATCCACGCGTCGGTTAGGCAGTTCCTCCCTATTGCCACCTTGGCGCTAGAATATCCGCGCAGTCAATTGCACGAACCGCTGTATCGCAAGTGTGGGGGATGCCGGGTCTAAAGGCAAATGGAATTTTTTCAACCTGTAACGCGCGGGCCTGTTAACTTTTGTTAGCGCATGGCTTTACGATTTTGAAAATTCTCTGGAGAAAATTAAAGTCGCTGCCGACAGCGATAACTGCTTTAGTGCTAGTGCTTTACGAATACTTTTCCCAGCCAGCATAAGCCGCGCAATCGGCACAGATTGCGGCAAGCAAATGAGATGTGCGATGTGTGACGCGGCCGGCTGCAGTCTTCCCTTATTCAGTCTGCGAGGCGACCTTTGAAATCCACAATCCCCTGCCCCTTCGCCTTGCAAGCGGTCGCAAAATTGCTATCTTAAGTCGTTTCGGCAAAACAGTTCCCCGGGCGACTGGTTCCCAAGGATTACGGCGAAGGATCTGAGCGATGGCTTACGAGTGCGAATACTGCGAAAAGAAGAAGTCCAAGGGAAACCAGATCGAGACCCGCGGTAAGGCCAAGTACTTGGGCGGCGTCGGTACCAAGGTGACAGGCATTACCCGCCGCGAATTCAAGCCGAATTTGCAGCGTGTCCGCATCACCACTCCGGGCGGCACGAACCTCACCGTTCGCGTTTGCACTCGCTGCTTGAAGAAGGGTGTGGTTCGCAAGGCTGTGAAGCAAGCTCCATTCAAGCTGCCCGTTTCGGCTGTGAAGGCGACAGTTCCCGCAGTCGCTGCACCCCCTGCGAAGCCGGCCGCCAAGCCAACCAAGCCCGCCAAGAAGTAGTCGCTGATGGATCTCACGCGCGACGATGTCGAAAAAGTATCGCTGCTCGGTCGCCTGCGGCTGAGCGAAGCCGAACTCGGCACGATGACTTCGCAGCTCGGCCGCATTGTGGGCTACATCGAGCAACTGAGCGAACTCAAGACCGATAACGTGGAGCCGATGGCCCACGCGTTTGATCTGAATAATGTTTTCGCCGAAGACATTCAGGGCGAACATCTGCCGCGCACCGCGGCTCTTTCGAATGCGCCGAAGCGTGATGACGAATGCTACCGCGTGCCGGCGGTGCTGGGCGAATAGATTCCGTTCACGCAATGCCTTCTCCCGGCATTGTCAGTCCGTAGCGAATCGGTCATTCTGGCGCTATTGTCGTCTTTCGCTCCGCGAAAGCACGCGTCTTTTTGGAGAGCAAAACCGATACCCATGTCGCTGCTAAACGCAACCGCCGCCGAGTTGATCCAATCCCTTCGAGCGGGCAAAGTTTCGTCGGTCGAACTGACCACGGCCTACCTCGATCAAATCCGGGCCCACGACGCCCAGATTCAAGCCTTCTTACATGTCGATCGCGACGCTGCACTCGCCACAGCCAAAGCCATCGACGACAAGCGAGCTGCGGGCAAAACGCTCGGCAGGCTCGCCGGTCTACCGGTGGCGATTAAAGACGTGCTCTGCACGCAAGGTGTGCGCACCACTTGCGCGAGCAAGATGCTCGAAAACTTCGTGCCGCCGTACGATGCGACGGTGGTGTCGAAGCTAAAGCAAGCCGATGCGGTGCTCATCGGCAAGACGAACATGGACGAGTTCGCGATGGGCGGCTCGACGGAGAACAGTGCGTTTCATCCCACACGCAACCCTTGGGACACCGCCCGCGTGCCCGGCGGCAGCAGCGGTGGCGCGGCCGCTTGCCTGGCTGCGTCGATGGCGCCGTTGTCGATTGGCACCGATACCGGTGGCTCGATTCGTCAGCCCGCGGCTTTCTGCGGCGTGAGCGGTTTGAAGCCCACCTACGGCCGCGTGAGTCGCTACGGCCTGGTTGCGTTCGCGAGTTCGCTCGATCAGATCGGCCCGATGGGTCATACGGCCGAGGACTGCGCGATTTTGCTCGAAGTACTTGCTGGACATGACGCCAAAGATTCCACCAGCGCTGACATCGCCGCGCCGTCGTATACCAACGACATCAAGCAACCCCTCGCCGGTTTGAAGATCGGCATTGTCAAGGAGCATTTCGGCAGCGGTCTGAACAGCGAAATTGGCGCTGCGGTGCAAGCCGCCGTGAAGTTGTACGAATCACTAGGCGCGAAAGTGAAAGAAGTTTCGCTCCCGCACAGCAAATATGGCATTGCGACGTACTATATCATCGCTCCCTGCGAAGCGAGCAGTAACCTGGCTCGCTATGACGGCGTACATTACGGCTATCGCTGCGACGAAAAGTCGATGCTGGCGGAACTCACAGCGGAACGAGCCGATCTTGAAAAGAAGAACGACAAGGACGGGCTGCGAAAGCTCGACAATGCACTGATTCGACTCTATCGCAAGAGCCGCGCCGAGGGTTTTGGTCCCGAGGTGAAGCGCCGCATCATGCTGGGCACGTTTGCACTGAGCGCGGGTTATAGCGATCAGTTTTACGTGAAGGCGCTCAAGGTTCGCCGCTTGATTCGCGGCGATTATGACACCGCTTTTAAAGACGTCGACTTCATCCTCGGTCCCACGACTCCATCGCCGGCTTTCAAGCTGGGCGAAAAGACCGACGATCCGTTGGCCATGTATCTGGAAGATCTTTACACGGTCGTCACAAACCTCGCCGGCATTCCCGGCATGAGCATTCCTTGCGGCTTCACGAGCAGCGGCTTGCCGATTGGTTTGCAACTGCAAGGGCGGCCGTTCGAAGAGTCGCTGCTGCTGCAAGCGGCGCATGCGTATCAGCAGAAGACCGACTTTCACAATCGCCGGCCGAAGCTCTAGTTTGATCATCGATCAAAATTGAATCTGCAATCTGAAATCTGCAATCCCTATGTCTGACCTCAAATACGACCTGATCATCGGCCTCGAAACGCATGTGCAGTTGCAGACCAAAACAAAGCTGTTCTGCCGCTGCAGCACCAAGTTCGGCGCCGATCCCAACACGCAAACCTGCCCCGTGTGCATCGGTTTGCCCGGCACGCTGCCCGTGATGAATCGCGAAGCCTTTTTGCTCGGCCTGCGAACCGCGATCGCGCTGAACTGCGAGATCCCAGAATTCACTAAATGGGATCGCAAGAACTATTACTATCCCGACTTGCCCAAGGGATATCAGATCAGCCAGTTCGATCTGCCGATGTCGCAAAACGGCTGGCTCGACATTCAAGATCCCAAGGGCGAATTCGAGCCCAAGCGAGTCGGCATCATTCGCGCGCACTTGGAAGAAGACGCCGGCAAGAGCTTGCACGACGAAGCCCACGGCAAGAGCGACACGCGGATCGATCTGAACCGCACCGGCACGCCCCTGCTCGAGATCGTCAGCCAGCCTGACATGCGTAGCCCGCGCGAAGCGCGGGCGTATCTCACAGAACTGAAACTGCTGCTGACGTACCTCGGCACGAGTGACTGCAACATGCAGGAAGGCTCGCTGCGGGTCGACGCGAATGTGAACATTCACATTCATATGCCTGATGGCTCGAAAATCGCCACGCCAATCGTCGAGATCAAGAACCTCAACAGCTTCCGTTTCATCGAACGGGCTCTCGCCTACGAAGCCCAGCGGCAATTCAAGCAGTGGCAAGAGACGAAGCAGACCATCAAAGATGCGCCGAAGCGCACCGTTGGTTGGGACGATGCGAAGGGTGTAACACTGTCGCAGCGTGAGAAGGAAGACTCGGCCGACTATCGCTATTTTCCCGATCCCGATCTGGCGCCGGTAATCACGCCAAAGGCCGAAACCGAAAAGGTGCGATCCTCGCTGTGCGAACTGCCGAATGCGATTCGCAAACGGCTAGAGAATAGCTATGGCGTGACGGCCTACGATAGCGATGTGATCGTCATTCAAGGCAGGCCTTTCGTTGATTACTTCGAAGCGGTTGCCAAGGCCTCGAATGATGGCAAGAAGGCGGCCAACTGGGTCACGCAGGAAGTGCTCCGCGTGCTTAACGAAGAAGGTGGCGACATTCAGTCGTTCCGCCTCCGCCCCCCTGCCCTGGCCGAACTCGTGAAACTCGTGATCAGCGGCGACATCGAAATCACGCGGGCCAAAGAAGTCTTCAACGACATGGTGGCCAATAACCGGACCGCGCCGGAATCGATGCAGGTCCTCGGCATTCAAAAGGTCGATCTCAGCGAACTCGAAGCGATCTGCAAAGAGCTAGTCGCCGCCAATCCGAAGATCGTCGCCGATGTGAAAGGTGGCAAAGTGCAAGCCGTCGGTTCACTCCTGGGCCAGGCAAAAAAGCGGAATCCGAATGCCAATCCCAACGATGTGCGGCGGATTTGTTTGGAATTGATTGAGAAGATGTAGCGGCTGCAGCGCGGTACAATAGTCGTTAAGTCGATTTACGGAGTAACCGCATGTCCACCGCATCGCAACGAAAATTGACAGTTGCCGAATATCTGGCTCGTGAAGAGCAATCAGCCTTGCAATTGAAACCGGATGCGAATGACTGAACCTCTTGCTACACAAGACGAGCGTTTAGCCGCTCTCCTTGACGACCTTCGTCGCGGCGGCGAACTCTCGCCGCAAGATGCTAACCGGAGTTTGAAGCGCGCCGCGTGGCTAGCCGAAGCGCCGCGCGAGTTGTGGCCGGCGTTTTTTCAAGCTGTTGCTGAACTCGAACTGCCGCTCCCCGCTCAGACAGATCGGCTGCTGAATTCCATTCTCGCGGCGATGGTTCAGCAGCGCAGGCAAGCACTGGCTCCTGGTGAGAAGCGAGATTGCCCGGCCGCCGATCCAACACTGCTGAAAGTTCTGCAGCAGCTTTATTTGCAGCTGCCCAACCGCAGCAGCGCGAAAGCACCGATCCTGACCTGGTTGGCCGCCAGTGGCGAAAGTTCGCAACTGGAATTGCTCGTCGAGTTATTGCTCGACGATCCGCCGGACGACGAACAGCAAGTGGCCCTCGCGCTCAGCCCGCTGTTTCTCAAGCGACCGCTGCCTGGGGAAGCCATCTTTCCGAAGCTGTTCGCTGCGATCGACAAGCCACAACTGGCAGCCGCCGTGATTGATCTCGCGAACTTTTTGTATCGCGAAGGAATGACGGACAAACATCCGGGCCTGGCACTCGCGCCGCAGTTGATGGAGTTGCTCGGCTCGCTGACGCATTCGCTCAAGCTGCTCGAAGAGCGACCTGAGGACTTTGCCGAAACGCCGCAGCAATTGGGCCAGCGCGTGGCGCATAGCGTTTCACTCGCGGTTTCACTCTGCGATGCCCTGGCGTTGATCGGTGATGAACGAGCCATTGCCAAACTCAATCAAGCGTTGAGTTTGTCCCATCGTCGCGTCCGCACAGAAGCTGCCGCAGCACTCACGCGATTCGGTCAGCAAGCGGGACAAGATGCGCTGCTCGAACTGGCGGCCGAACCCGTCGCGCGGTTGCGGGTCCTCGCCTACGCCGACGAATTGAAACTCGCCGCGAAGATTCCGCCGCAATTTCGCACGCCTGCTGCGCGGGCGGAGTCGGAGCTCGTCGTGTGGCTCGCGGAACCCACGCAGTTCGGCGTGCCGCCAACTCAGCTCGAACTCGTCGATCACCGCCGTCAACATTGGCCAGGATACACCGGCGAGGTGGATTGCTTTCTCTTCCGTTTTTCCTACGTCCTCACACTCGAAGATGGCCGGCAGCGGTCGTACAGCAACGTGGGCATTGCGGGGCCGATGGCGCATGCTTTCACGGCCGATCTCGCCGATCTGCCGCCTGACGATATCTATGCGGCCTTCGCCGGTTGGCAGGCGGAGCATGAAGACATCAAGCAATATGAAGTCTCTCGATTGAGCAAGGCAGAACAACTCGAAGTCGTTCGTCTGCAACGCCGGCTGCATGATGCGGGATACACCGACATCGCGCCGCAGCAAATGGGCTATTTCTTCGGTGAAAAGGCACTTCTCGCCACGGCCACGCGCGAAGGCGCCGCCGGCGTGGCCGTCGCTGACTTTGAGGACATTTTGTTTTATCCGGCCCGCCAGCCCCGCCGCTCGCTCGGCATCGAAGAGGCCTATGCCATCTATAAGGGCCGCAAGCTGTTGCGGGCCTTCAATCAGCCGAATCTTACGCCGAAATCCTGACAAGTTTGTTTGACGGACACGCCATCGTGTCCTACGGTTCTGTGGGCTTGTAATGCGCCCGCAATCAGGGTCTTCCATCGGCGTCAAGGAACTCGTCAATGTCGATCGGCACTTCCATCGAAGCACCTCCCGCACCGTTTGTCGATCGTCGGCAGAATCAAGGCGACACATCGGCCGTCGGCCGCGAACGCCGGCAATTCACCAACAGCCATGAAGAACTCTCGACCGAAGCTCGCGAACTCGCACATGCCATCGACGCCTACAAGCTAATGCACCGCCGTCGCTTCATCACGTTCGAAGAAATGCTCAGCGTGGTAAAGAGCTTGGGGTATCACAAGTAACGCTCAGCTACCCAGATTTATTCGTCAAGCTCTTGTCTCTCCTATTGCGATTATAAATCGCTACCATCGACGGGCATTTCAGCAGGAATTTCTACTGGGTGTTTTCTGGATAGCACCCTGAGCGACTCGTCCGGTTCCCCGGCCTTCCGCTACCAATACAATGCTGTGCTGATCGCAATCTGGAATGCTTCTTGCGGGAGCCCGTTCCTTGCTCCATTTTGCACTTCGCTTCACCGTCAGATTGATGCTCGTCGCGCTCAGCAGTTGCGCGCCGGATGCGCCTCCTCCCATTTCTCGCCGGGCGCCGACGCCGACTGCTCAAATGCCGCCATCCAGTCCATCCGAGGCGAAAGCGCCCACGTCGAAAGCAAGCACGTCGACGCAAGAGTCGCTAAAGCGAGCAGCGGAAATCACACGGCTTCACAACCCAGATGGTAACGAACGCGATTATTTCGGCACTGCGGTGGCCGTGCACGGCAATCGCCTGGTGATTGGAGCGCATGGCGATGATCAGGCGGGCAAGGATTTTGGCGCTACGTTCCTGTACGAATTCGACGCCAAGGGAAAATGCCAACTCATTGCCACGTTTCGCGCAGCAGGAATCAAAAGCCATGAACGGTACGGCACGGCAGTGGCCATCGGCCGCGAATTTGTCGCGGTGGGAGCATCGTGGTCGCGGCCCCATTCTGGCACGGTCTACATTTATGAGCCGTCGACCGCGGGGGAATGGGAGTTAACCGCGCGCTTGGAAGCAGGCGGAGAGGATTCTCCGAATCAACTGTTCGGTGGCCGTTTGGCCGTCTCTGGCGACTTGTTGCTGATTGGCGCAGAGCAGCACGCGAAAAACCGTGGTGGAGCGTTTTTGTTCTAGCGCAAAGCTCGCGGGAAATGGGAACAATTCGCGAAACTCGTCAGCGATGATGTGCAGCGAGGTGATCAACTCGGCGCTGCCGTGGCCATCGACGGGAAACGCAACAGCGCGAGCGCGGCGCCGCGTATTTGTTTCGGCAGCCGTAATTTCAACGCTAGTGTGGCGCGCGGATTCTTCTGGCATGGCGGTTGCTTTTTGTCGCAGCAGGGCAGACATTCGATGCTGCAAGCGCGCGGTTGGTGTCGATCGCGCGCGAAGGTGCACACGCAGCCTGGGCGGTTTCGGGGCGCGATCGACTTTCCTTCAGGAGTTTGACAAATGTTCGCACGGCGCAATTTCGGTTGGGTGTTGCTGGCGTTGCTGGTCTTCGTTCCGGCCTTGCTCGCCGCAGCCGAAATTCACAGCGGCAGGGTACTCGCCGTGGGGGCAGACTCCATCACGATTCGCGATGAGCGCGACAAGGAAGATGAAAAAATCCTGATCACGGCAGAAACCAAGATCACCCGCAACGGCAAGCCAGCCAAAGTCGCCGACATCGGGATTGGCGACAAAGCCAAGGTCGATGCCAACGAAGCGGGCGGCAAATTGACCGCAAAGTCGATTGAAGCCTTCAGCGCCGAGTGATGAAATCAACGCCGATATGTTCAATCATGCGAGTGCGAATGCGCGTTGCTGTCGGCTGACGGTCGCTGGCGACTGAGTTGAGCTTTCTCAAATTGTAAGCAGGCCCGCTCGGCGGATTCCCATTCGCCGGCTTGCGCTTGGCGGATGAGTTTTTCGAAGTGGGCGTGCTCGGCTGGCGTCATTTTTTCTGCGGCCAGGCGTTCGTTCACGGCGCGTTCCACGCCCGCCAGGTAAGTGGTGTTGCGCGCGGAACAAGCCGTGCGCAGCGAAGCAATCAGCGGTAAATGGTCGAATTGCACGGCTGGCGGTTTGGAGCAGCCTGCGCTCAAGAGCAAAGCAAACGCGACCACAAAACAAGTTGTTATCCACAAACTTCGACGAGTCACGATTAAAAATCCTGCAACATGTCGCCCGATGCACGGCTGGAAAGCGCCGCCCACGTCGGTTGATGAATGAACTGAGAAATAAAACGGACGCTGCCGTCGCCGAGGGCCACATTGCAGCCCGACGGATGCTCGGCATACATCTGACAAACATGGCAAAGCGGGCTGTTAGGCGGATGGATCGGCGCGAAGCCCGTCACCGGATCGAACTCACCCGAGGCTGGGCCGCTGTGCACATTGACCAGTGTCGTTGCTGCATCGCAGGCAGTGATCGGAAACTTTTCGGGGCGGTTGGTGCAAACGCTCGCGCCGGGCACCACACCCACCCAAGTTTTGCTGCTGAGCACACTGCTGTGCTCGCCTAGAAATACGGTGTTCGAAAGCCCGTCGGTCACATCCGCGGCCCGCGTCGGTGAGTTTCGATACAACGGCCCGTCGGCGACCTGGGTCCAATCTTCGAGCGTGAAGCCCCACGGTTCTTCCATGCCCGCGCTGGCGACATAGTCCGATCGGCTGAACCGCGCGAGGGCTGAACCGGCCGCATTCTTCACATCGAAGGGTCCAGGCTTGCCCGTCGAAGAGGGACACAGAAAAACTTTGACCGTTGTGAGAGCTGTAGCGGCATTTGCGGTTGCCCAGCACGGTTGGTGAAAGTCAAAGCGGTCATGCAACGACTGTTGTTCGATCTGCGGCAGCAGTAATGCGCCCCAAGCAAAGCCGTTGGGCCCATCGTAGGTATTGGGATCGCGCGACGGATGACGCGTGTCGGCGATGTACGACGGCGGAAAGATGCGGTAAGTCGATTCATAGTTATGCAAGCCGAGCCCCAGTTGCCGCAGGTTGTTGCTGCACTGGGACCGCCGGCCGGCTTCACGCGCCTGCTGCACCGCGGGTAGCAGCAACCCCGCCAGCACACCGATGATGGCGATGACGACGAGAAGCTCAACCAACGTAAAGGCTCTAAAATTGGGTGTAGATCGCATTTTTCTGGCAGCCTTAGTCATTGTTTCGCTTTGTCGTATGGAATGTTTTGTGTGTCGAAATTCAATGTTTCGGTGATTCGAAATTAATTCACTGCGGTTGTCAATGGGTTCCCCCGCGAAAACTTTTTCAGCGGCTGTCGAACTCAATCAGCGCGGCTCGACTACCCAGTACACTGCGGGCTCGGTCGCAGCCGGAAAAGTTCAGCTTTGTCGCTGGAGAGTTGCTCATGAAGTTTTTGTGCCTGGGATACATGGCCGAGCGTGCTTGTCAGGCCATGTCGGCGAGTGAGCAGGCAGCGATGATGGAAGAAGGCCTCGCTTGCAACCAAGTGCTGCAGCACAACGGCGTGTGGACCGGCGGCTTACCGTTACAAAGCGTGAAAACCGCCAAGACGATGCGCTCGGCTGCCGGTCAGGTTCTGGTGACCGACGGACCTTATGCCGAAACCAAAGAGCAGCTTGGCTGTTTGGGTTTGCTCGAGGCGGAGAGCATGGATGAAGCTGTAGCTCTCTTCGCACGGCATCCCGCGCTGCGCTATGGTCCCTGGGAAATTCGCCCGCTTGATCCAGAAGTGTTTAGCGGCTGCGCAATCGCCACCACTCCGGACGATCCGGCCAACGGCCAAAAGATTGTCTGCTTGGGCTGTTTCCATGAAGACGCGTGGGATGCATTGGGTCCCGAGGGGCTCGCAGCGATGCGTGGCTCCTGTAAGGATTACGGCGAAGTGTTGAAGGAGCGTGGCGGCACGGCGGTTCTCGGCGCAGCGTTACAAGGCGCGAAGACGGCGAAAACGCTGCGCAATCAGCAAGGAAGGGTGGTGGTAACGGACGGGCCCTTCGCCGAGACCAAAGAGCAAATCGGCGGCGTGGCGATCTACCGCTTTCGCGATATGGAACAAGCGATTGAAGCCTGGCGGGATCATCCGTGCTTGAAGTTTGGCGATACGTTGGAACTGCGACCAGCGGACGAGGTGTTTGCAGCGCAGTTTGCTGAGAAATTGGAGGTAGCACGTCAGTAGTACGACGAAGCTACTCTTCATTCCCCCCGCGACTCCGGCCGAGCGCTACATCGAAACCACTCAGCGCTGGGATGAGCATGGCAGCGATCGCGAAGCCATACGCGGCGTTCGTCACCAGGAAGACGTCGGACCAGTGGCCGATGAGAAATGCCGTCACAGCGAAGAACGTGGCGATGGGTAAAATGATCGAAGCGACGCCGATGGCCGGTGACGGATTGCGAATGCCTAGCGACACAAAAATCCCCACACCGCCGCCAACGATGAACGCCATGAACGGCGGCAGTTGCACTTGAAATGTTCCGCTGAAGGAAATCATCAGCAAGATGAGCGTGACGACACCAAGACAGAGGAAAAAAACGTTGCCCAGGCTCACGCCGATTGCGTACCGCGAGTTGGCATAATGCAAACCGCAGTGCAGCCCGAGCATGATGACGAAAACATTCATCACAGCCAGACCGATGATTAAGAAGAACAGGTTGGCAAAAGTCATGCCGCCGAGTGCAAACGTGAGGATCGCCAGGACCAGCGGCAGCGCGATCATTTCTTTGGCGACATAAGCGACGCCGCCAAGTTTGCCGAAAACAAATTCCTTCGGCGTGAGATCGGTGACGAGGAGCAAATCGAGAGCGCCGCCGTCCCGTTCGTTGGTGATCGACGTCACGGCGAGAGCATTCACAATCACCAGGCTCACAACGAGAAACGGCGCAAGTGTGCGAGCCGCGATCGGGACGATGGTCCGTTCGCTCCCGCGCCCCTCCCCTGCCCCGCTCGTGAACCAAATGCCGGCCGCCGCCGCAGCAAACAGCAACACATACGCAAGCCGCATGAACAGCACTTTGCGGCCGTAGGCCCAGGTGCACATTTCTCGCCACAGCACCGGATTGTCCCACACGGGGCGGCTCGATTGATCGACTTTGCGAACGCGGGCATCGACATGCCCGGCTTGCGCTTGTTCGACCGTCTTCTCTTCCTCCTCATCTTCTGTTCCCGGCATTGCATCGCGGCCAGTGTTCCAAGCCCGCAATCGCAAGGTCGAAATCACATTGAGCATGAATGAAATGCCGAGCGCCACTCCGACGAACAGCAATTCTTTCGGCAATCCATTCGCGCTGTTCGCCGTCGCATTCACTAAAGCCGACCACGTCGCTCGAAACGGACTGAGCGCAGTCGTCACTTCGGCCAGGGTGGTTCCACCCAGGGGCGTGTCACCAGCCACTAACGCTACAGCTTCCCATAACCCTACCCACAGGCTGATGCCGATCGCGGTCATCGTGAGCGCTTGAAAAGTCTTCTCTCGCCACAGCGCGAATAAAATTCCCAAACTGCCGGCTGCCAGGATCGCAGCCAGCGCAATTGCATAGACAACGAGAATCTGCTGCCAACTCACGCCGCCGAAGAGCGTGATCAAACCGACGATCGGAAACGACGCGAGCAACATCGAAAAGACTGGCAGCAAACTACTCACGAGTTTGCCGAGGACGATTTCATGATCCGAAAGTCGCGTGAGGAGCAGCAAGACAATGGTCTTGCGATCTTTTTCCTGCGCGATGCTGCTGACGCACGCCAGCGCCGAGAGGAAGCACATCACCGCCAGTTGCAGCGGCGCGACGACTTGCAGCAGGATAGCGCCGAAGCGGGCCATGTCGCCGGTGTTACGAACTTCCTGGGTACCGACCACAATGAACCAGGCCGTCGACATCAACACCGCGAGCGCAGTGGGGTAGAGCACTCGATAAACATAGTGCTGCCACCGCCGCGGCGTGATGGCCAGTTCGCGAGAAAAGATCGGACCGAGGAGCATGGGAACGTAGCACGAACCCTTAGGTTCGTGCAGTAAATGCAAGGGTGCACGAACCTAGGGGTTGTGCTACGGTTCGCGGGAGCGAATGACGACAATCGATCGCGGTTGGATTATAACGACGTGCCAGCAGAATTTTCCCGCCCGGCAGCAATAAATATCGGCTGCTGTGCATCTTACTTCAAAGCCGCTACCCGTGAACCCGCCCTCCCCCCTCAATGCTGAGCAGGTCGCTGCGCTGTATCTTCAGCACAGCGAAGAGCTTCGGTGTTTTTTGGTGGGGCTGCTGCGGGATCAGCAGCTGGCGGCCGACGTGCTGCAGGCCACCTTTGTGAAGATGGTGCAACGCGGTGGTGAAACCCAGGAAGAGACCCGCAAGGCCTGGCTCTTTCGGGTGGCTTATCACGAGGCGATGGCCATCCGCCGCCGGGACAAGGTGGGGGACAAAATCGCCAAGCGGATTGCGGAGGATGCCGGCGAGGACGGTTACGGGTCGCGGGGCATGCCGGAAGATTCGCTGGTCCGGCACGAGTCGGTGGAGATGGTGCGGCAGGCTCTCGAGCAATTGCCGCCCGACCAACGGCAAGTAGTGCGAATGAGAATTTACGAAGAAAAGACCTTCGCCGTCATCGCGAAGGAATTGAACATACCGTTGGGAACCGCCCTCGGGCGGATGCGCTCAGCACTGATCAAGTTACGAACGTGGTTGGGTGATCCAGCAGAAACCGACTCCCCACCGACGGAACCTGAAAACAGGTAAGACATGAACGAATCGATCAAGAACGAACAGGACGAACTGACTTGGCTAGCGTTTCAATACGTGGCCGGCGAGCTGTCTACCGCGGATGCCGACCTGTTTGAAGAGCGGCTGGCCGATGATCAAGCCGCCCGCGAAGCAGTGGCTCAAGCCGTCGCACTGTTTCACACCGTTTGCGCGGTCGAAGCTGCGGAGCCCGTTGTCGCATTGGCCGGCGCTCCGCTGCGAGAGCGAGACTCCCGCCGAGTCGCAGTCATTTGGCGCGTAGCGCTGGGCACAGCTGCTGCGGCTTTGCTGGCGGTGACATTGAATTTCAATCTCTGGAATCGAACATCGCCGGATGCCAAAAACGTCGCTGCGGTCACGCCGGCCTTGGCCGATGCCTGGTCCGCCTTACGAGCGGATTTTGCGAGTGATGAAAACGTGACGCCGTCGGTCGCCGCAAGCGCGGTCCTCACCGATGCCGAGTTGGCAATCGCTGAAGAGGATCTCGCCGTTTCGACGGATGCTCCTTCGTGGATGACGGCCGCCGTGCTCGGGTTGTCCGGCAAAGCACCGCAAGCGCTCGACGCGGTTGAGCCGCAACCGCAGGAGAATTAAGCCGATGTTTTGCTGGCGGTTCTACATTTCGTTCGCAGTTGCTTTCGCCCTGTTGCAGGTCAGCAGCGTCATTGCGCAAACGCCTGGAGCGAAGAAAGAGCCGGCACAGAACCTGGCCGCTCAAAAAGAACTCCTCAAGGCCAAGCAAATCGCGACTACGCCCGAACGCGAAGCGACGGTGACGACGTTCGTCGAAAAGAACCATCCTGAACTGGGCGCGCTGCTCGCTCATCTCAAGACCAGTCAACCCAAAGAGTATGAACGAGCGGTTCGCGATTTATTCCGCGTAACCGAGAAGTTCGCGATGGTGAAAGAGCGCGGCGACGCTCAATACGACCTCGAACTAAAGGCCTGGAAGGCCCAGTCGCGGGCTCAACTGCTGGTTGCACGCTTGAAAATGACTGATCCCGAATCGGCCGATAGCGAAGAGTTGAAAACCCAACTGCGCGAAATTTTGACCGAACAGCTGCAAGCTCGCATTGAAGTGATGAAGCTCGAACGCGAACGGACCACCGTGCGGCTCGAAAAACTGAATCAAGAAATCGGCAAGTTTGAACGGAATCGCGAAGCCGTGATCGACAGTCACGTCAACAACTTGATGAATCAAGTCAACGCGAACCGTCCCAAAAACAATAAGCCCACCGACAAACGACCAGGCGATAAAAAGCCTGCCCCCAAGCCAACCTCGTAATTTCCCTCCCCAAAGGAAGAATGGAGATTCCCTCATGCGAATCGGTATTGTCAGATTGCTCACTGGCTCACCGCTCGCCCTGGCCGGTGCTGCCCTCCTGTTCGGCTCTTCGCTGGTTACAGCGGCCGACGAAGTGCAAAAGCCGATCAGCGATCGTTTTCAACAGGCCGAAGGGGACGAAGTTCCCGATTTTCAAAAGCACGTTAGTCCGCTGTTCGGCCGGTTGGGCTGCAACGGCCGTTCGTGCCACGGCTCGTTTCAAGGTCGCGGTGATTTCCGCCTCTCCCTCTTCGGCTACGACTTCAAAGCCGACCACGAAGCGCTGCTGGACGCCAAGCGTCCGCGCGTGAACCTGGAAAAGATCGACGAGAGCCTGATCCTCGCCAAGCCGACCGACGCGGATTTCCACGAAGGTGGCGAGCGTTACAAAAAGGGAAGCTGGCAGCATCATGTGCTCCGTCGCTGGATTGCAGGCGGCGCCAAGCACGATGCCACGGCCGTGCAAAAGCTCGTGCAACTCGAAGTCACGCCGAACGAAATCCAATTCAACAAAGCAGGCGAAACGGTACAGATGCGAGCCATCGCCGTGTGGCCCAATGGCCAACGCGAAGACGTCACGCCGCTCGTGCGCTTCCTGTCGAACAACGAACAAGTGGCCAAGATCGATGAGAACGGCAAGGTCACCGCGACCGAACCCGGCGATACGCATGTCGTGTTGAGCTACGACAACGCCGTCGTGCCGATTCCCGTGATTCGCCCTGTTACGCCGCTTGCGGGCAAGAACTACCCGCCTGTTTCAACGCCGTCGCAAATCGACAAGTTCGTCGTGCAAAAGCTGCAAAAGCTGGGTGTCGTGCCGTCGGCCGTCGCGGGTGACGCGGAGTTCCTTCGCCGCGTGAGCCTCGACCTCACCGGCACGCTGCCGACTGCTGCCGAAGTGGAGGCGTTCCTCAACGACAAGTCGCCGAACAAGCGAGCCGAGAAAGTTGAACAACTGCTCGAATCTCCCGCTTACGCTGCCTGGTGGACCACCAAGTTGTGCGACTTCACCGGCAACAACGAAACGCAACTCAACAACGTTTCACCGGTTCGTTCGGCTCCCGCTCAGGAATGGTACGACTGGATCTACAAGCGGGTCGCCGAGAACACTCCCTACGATCAAATCGCCGAAGGGATCGTGATGGGCCAAAGCCGCAAGCCAGGCCAGGATTACAAAGCCTACTGCGAAGAGATGAGCATTCTCTACAAGGGCGATTCGAAGGACTCGTTTGCCGATCGTCCCTCGATGCCTTACTACTGGGCCCGCAACAATTATCGTCAGCCCGAAGAGCGGGCCATCGGCATGGCTTACACGTTTCTCGGCATTCGCATTCAATGTGCCCAGTGTCATAAGCATCCCTTTGATCAATGGTCAAAGGCCGACTTCGATGCGTTCAAGGCGTTCTTTACCCGCGTGCAGTTCTCACAAACCGCCGCCCGCGACAAAGAATCGCAAGACCAATACAAAGAGATCATGGCCGGCACCGGTCTCGATAAAGAACTCAAAGGGAACGATCTCCGCCGCAAATTGCCGGACATTTTAAAGGAAGGGAAAACGATTCCCTTCGGCGAAGTCTATGTGATGAAGCCGACCGCCCCGCCGCGAAGTCGCGACGGCAACAATCGTCGCCCGGCTGCTCCGAACTCCACGGCTCGTGTGCTGGGTGGTGAAGAGATCGACCTGAACGGCGTCGAAGACGCCCGTCAGCCGTTGATGGAATGGATGCGGAGCAAAGACAACCCGTTCTTTGCCAAAGCGTTCGTCAATCGCGTTTGGGCCAATTACTTCAACGTGGGCATTGTCGAACCGCCAGATGATATGAGCCTCGCCAATCCGCCGAGCAATCGGCCACTGCTCGATTACCTCGCGCAGGGCTTCCTCGATCATGAGTTTGACATGAAGTGGCTTCATCGCGAGATCATCGCCAGCGAAACCTATCAACGGACCTGGCAGCCGAACGAAACGAACGGCAAGGACGAACGAAACTTCGCCCGCGCCATTCCTCGCCGCTTACCCGCCGAAGTGGCCTACGACGCGATCACGGTCGCCACCTGGTCCGATGCAAAGGCAGCAGAAGCTCGCCACGAGATCAAGGGCCGCGCGATTGCGATCGCCAGCTCGAGTGCTCGGCCGCAAGGCAACGGCAACACGAGCGCCGCCTTCGGCCTGCAGGTCTTCGGCCGCTCAACACGCGAAAGCAACTGCGATTGCGACCGCTCAATGGACGCCAGCCTGCTGCAGACAGTCTTTCTGCAAAACGACAGCCAGGTGCTGGCCGCCGTTTCCGGTGGCCGCGACAGCTGGGTTGAGCAGATCAAGGTGACCGCGAAGAAGCCGAAAGATGGAAAAGACGTTCGCAGCGAGGACCTCGCAAAAGAACTGACCAAATTGAAAGTTCGTCTGGAACGCGCGAAGAAAGAAAAGGACGAAGACCAGACCAAGCGCATCGAAGAGCGAATCGCTGAACTCAAGCGCGCGGAAAAGGAAAAGGCCGAAGTCGCCGCTCAGCCCGATGGCGTCAACATCGATCCGGTCACGCTGGTCAAGCAAGCCTATCTGCGCACGCTCAGCCGTTATCCGACCGACGACGAAATGACCCGCTGCCAGCAGTTCCTCGCCGATTCGTCATCGCCACTCGAAGGCGCCAAGGGGCTGCTTTGGACGCTGATCAACACAAAGGAATTCATCGTCAACCACTAGATTGTCATACTCCCTCGCTCCGTCGGTATTTAACAGAATACCTGGCGGGGAGAGGGCCGGGGTGAGGGGGCAGAAGCGAACTCGTCCTGGCCATTCGAACTGATTCACTGATCACCAAAAGCCAACAGTCTCTCTCAAAAGGAATTTTCCATGACCGTTTCTCGAACCTGTGATGGTGTCAAGCGTCGCGACTTCCTCCGCGTCGGTGCTCTCGGCATCGGAGCGATGGGCCTGAACCTCTCCGGCTACCTCCGCCTGTCCGCCGCCGGGGAAGTCGCGAAAGCGACCGCCAAGAGTGCGATTTTCATCAATCTCACCGGTGGGCCGTCGCACATGGACACGTTCGATCTCAAGCCGGACGCTCCAGCCGAGTATCGCGGTACGTTCAACCC
>CAYMWL010000003.1:84475-284961 GCA_964394305.1 uncultured Pirellulaceae bacterium | reverse complement strand
GCAGAAGACGAATGACGAACTCATAGCCGAAAATAAGTTAAAGGGAACGCTCGACGTGCTGATAGGCACGATGATCGAAATTCCTCGCGCTGCGTTGACGGCCGACGAAATCGCTGAACACGCTCAGTTCTTTAGCTTCGGCACGAACGACCTGACGCAGATGACGTTCGGCTTCAGCCGCGACGACATCAATAGCTTCTTGCCCGACTACCTGAAGAAGGATCTGCTCACGGCCGATCCGTTCCAGACGCTCGATCAATCGGGCGTTGGTCAGCTCGTGGAAATGGGCGTGGCCAAGGGCCGCAAGACGAACAAGGACCTAAAGGTCGGCATCTGCGGCGAACACGGTGGAGATCCGGCCTCGGTGGACTTCTGCCACCGCGCTGGTCTCAACTACGTGAGCTGCTCACCGTTCCGCGTGCCGATCGCTCGGCTCGCTGCGGCTCAAGCTGCCATTAAGCACGCGAAGTAAATCTGTCGTGGCCGATGCTGCCAGCATCGGCAAATTGAAAACATCGAAGCCGGAACAACGCGGGGCAACTCGCTTGTTCCGGCTTCTTTTTTGGTTGTACTGATGTTGTGGTATAATCACCTGGAGTCATTCGAAGTCCACAGCTCAGTCAATTCATACCAGCGAAACACTTGTTCGCATGGGGCGCGAGGTTCTCCAACGCACTATTGCTCCAAAGCTGACTGCCGAAGATCACGGTAAGTTTTTGGCGATTGCGGCCGATGTGGAAGATTATGAATTGGCCGAGAAGGAGATCGACGCCGTGAAGCGACTCCTGGCACGCCATCCTGGAGTAAAGATCTCACTGGAACGTGTGGGATATCCCGCCGCACACAAGTTTCGGTCATCCCGCCAATGATGCGCGGCAGCGTGAATTCCAATCGGGAAGCGGTACTTCAACTATGAGTCCGCGGCCTCTCTGGAGCCACCGCAGAAATCGATTTCATCATCGACACCGGCTTCGATAGCACCGCGGTGCTGCCCGAAGCGACTGCCCAGCGGCTTGGCTTCATGCATCTCGGTGCCGACTCCATGTCTCCGGCCGATGGAAGTGTGCGAACCTATGAGCTCTATCTAGGGCAATTGCTTTGGCATGGAGTTTTTCAAGACACGTTATTTCTTTGCATCGGTAACGAATCGCTCATCGGCATGGGGGCAGCTGATCGGCAATGAACTCCGCATCGAAGGTAACCCAGGTGGTATAGTTGAAGTGAGATCGCTTCCGTAGAATCCGCTGATCTTCTCCCTCTCCCGGAGTTCCGCGGTGACTTCTCCTTTCCTCAGCGAATTCTGCGGCACGGCAACGCTTATCTTGCTCGGCGACGGCGTGGTGGCTGGTGTATTGCTCGCCAAGTCGAAAGCGAACAACGCTGGCTGGATTGTCGTCACGGCCGGTTGGTGCTTTGCCGTGACCTGCGGCATCTTTGTTTCGAAGGCGCTCGGAGGCGATGGCTCGCTGAATCCGGTGGGTCCCATTGCAGAAGTGATCGTCAATCAAGGCTCGCTGCCGAAGGCGATGGAGATGATCGCGGGGCAGTTGGCCGGCGCTTTCTTTGGGGCTGTCCTCGTCTGGTTGCACTACCTGCCGCATTGGGCCGAGACGAGTGATCCTGCTGCCAAGCTTGCTGTGTTTTGCACCGCGCCGGCAATTCGCAACTATCCAGCGAATTTCATCAGTGAGTTCATCGGCACGTTTGCGTTGATTTTTATTGCTTCTGCACTTGGCGATCTCAAGACCAACGATGGGCTGTTGCGG
Organism: uncultured Pirellulaceae bacterium; assembly: GCA_964394305.1. Lineage (GTDB taxonomy): Bacteria > Planctomycetota > Planctomycetia > Pirellulales > Pirellulaceae > Anatilimnocola. Next base: position 283,195 of record CAYMWL010000003.1, on the reverse strand, counting down.
TTGCCGATGGTCGGTTTGATTGTGTGGGCCATTGGGTTGAGCTTGGGCGGAACGACAGGCTACGCAATCAACCCCGCCCGCGATTTTGGCCCGCGCCTTGCGCACGCGCTGCTGCCAATTGCCGGCAAAGGTGGCTCCGATTGGGCCTATGCTTGGGTGCCGGTGTTCGGCCCGATCGCCGGCGGCGTGGCAGCGCTGGGGCTCTACAAAATGCTGGGCCGACTGGCGATTTGAACATGAACGCCAATCCCTACGAATCGCCGCAATCGCCCAACACGCCTCCGCCGGTGAAGAGGAACGTTTCATCGGCCAGTTTCTGGTTTGCGGTGTCGATTCTCGCTTGGGTCGGATTGTTGGTTTTCTGGCAGATCGCGAGGGCACTGCCGCGTGATCGGATCTGGCCCGAGCGCCTCGATGCGAATCAGTCGGACCTGATTCATGCCGCCATCGCGGTTTCGATCTTGTGCTGTTTCAGCACCGCGATCGTCAGTGGCTTTGCCAGCCTCGTTGCGTTCCTGCGGCGATGAACGAGGAACGGCGCGAATGCGGCAAGGCACTACCATCACAGGCGGCAGCGAACTATTCTGACAGCATCCTCTCAATCGCCGAACGGAGCTTGCTGCAGCAGGAAAAAGTCGCATGCGTTTGATCCTGGCTTTGATTCAACCGACCAAATTGCGAGCGGTGCAAGAGGCGCTCGCCAAGATCGGCGTCGATCGCATGACTGTCTGCGACGCCCAGGGATACGGCCGACAAAAGGGGCAGGCGGCGACCTATCGCGGTTCGGAATACAAGACGAATCTACTCCGTAAGGTCGCGCTGGAAATTGCGGTGAACGAAGATTTCTTGCAGCCGACCATCGAGACGATCAGTCAGGTTGCTCGCACCGGGCCGGAAGGGAACATCGGCGATGGGAAAATTTTTGTGCTGCCGGTAGAGGAAGTCATTCGCCTGAGCGATACGGTTCGGGGCCCGGAAGGCGTCTCGTAGCATCCGGCACGCGCTCCGCGCGGTATGCTGAGAGGCATGAATCTCTTTGCAAAAGCAGAAGGCGAAAACCTGCGGCAGGCACAACCTTTGGCCGCACGGATGAGGCCGCAGCGTCTGGACGAATTTGTCGGACAGCAGCATTTTCTCGGCGAAGGAAAGCTGCTGAGGCGATTGCTAAAAGCGGATCGCCTCAGCTCGGTCATTTTTTACGGCCCGCCGGGCACGGGCAAAACGACGCTGGCCCGCTTGCTGGCGACAGCGAGTCGAAAGAAGTTCAAGCAACTTAGTGCGATTACTAGCGGCGTGAAAGAATTGCGAGAAGTGCTGGAAGCCGCCCGCGACGAACTGACCGCTGGTGGGCTGAGAACGCTGCTGTTTATCGACGAGATCCACCGCTTCAATAAGGCTCAGCAAGATGCGCTGCTGCCCGATGTCGAGGAAGGTGTCGTGACCCTCGTCGGCGCGACGACGAGTAATCCGTTTTTCGCAGTCAACAGTGCGCTCGTCAGTCGGAGTCAGGTTTTTGAGTTTCAATCGCTTTCAATCGACGACATCACATCGCTGCTCAAACGGGCACTCGCCGACAAGAGTCGCGGTCTGGGAAACATTCCTGTTGACATCGCTGACGAAGCGTTGTTGTTTCTCGCCGAGACCAGTGACGGCGATGCGCGGCGAGCGTTGAATGCTTTGGAAGTTGGAGTGTTATCGAGCACCGATCGCCCGGTGAAATTCACACGCGAACTGGCTGCGGAATCGGTGCAGCGCAAGGCGATTCAATACGATGGCACTGGCGATGAGCATTACGACTCGGCCAGCGCGTTAATCAAAAGCATTCGCGGCAGTGATCCTGATGCGGGGCTTTATTGGTTGGCACGGATGCTCGAAGCAGGTGAAGACATCCGCTTCCTGTGCCGCCGCCTCGTAATTCTTGCCAGTGAAGACGTCGGCAATGCCGACCCCGCTGCGCTGCCGCTGGCCGTGGCCGCGATGCAGGCGTGTGAGTTTGTCGGCCTGCCAGAGTGTCAGTTGCCGCTGGCTCAATGTGTGGCCTACCTGGCTTGTGCGCCGAAGTCAAACGCAGCGACGGTTGCCATCGGCGAAGCTCGTCGCGATGTTCGTGAACAGCGTGTCCTGCCGGTGCCGGTTCAGTTGCGCGACAAGCATTACGCTGGCGCCGAGCGACTGGGGCATGGCGCCGGCTATGTCTATTCGCATGATGTCGAAGGAGGCGTAGCTGCACAGGATTATTTGGGCGTCGAGCGGGAATACTACCGTCCAGTCAACCGCGGCTATGAAGCGGAATTGACGAGACGCCTGGCGGAAATTCGCGCGAAATTACGCGGAGAATTGTCCTAACGTGGCGGTAACGGCTGTGCCTGCGAGTGCGACGCAGGCATTACGGGTTCCGGCCGAAGAGGCATTGGCTGCGGATATGCCGGCGGCTGTTGCGGAGATGCAATCGGCTGCTGCACAAGCTGCGGTGGCGGCATCATCGGCGGTTGCTGCACAATCGGTTGCTGTAATGGCATCCGCGGCTGGCGGGCAGCGATCGCTGTCGGCCGCGACTGTGCTTGCGCCAGCGCAGCCTGGTATTTCTGCTGATCTTTCTCGAGCCGCTTTTTAAAGTTCTGATACTCGACTGCTGAATAATTCTTGATGGCCGACTCAAGATGTTGCTGAGCTGCGAAATAATCTTGCCGCGCTTCCGCCGCGACCGCGAGGTTGAAATGCGCTACATGGCTCTGCGGGTTTTCTTTGGCGGCGGCCTGCCACTGTTGTTCGGCCTCGGCCCAATTTCCCTTCGCCGCAAGCTTGTTCCCTGCCCGGATTTCTTTCAGGCCCTTGCCGTAGAACGTGCGGGCTAGCGCGATTTCTTGTGGTCGGTAATGCGGAGCGATCATGCGTACCGCATCTTGAGAGCACTCGTTGAGCAGCTTCGTCAGAATCGCGTCACGAGCCGGTAAATCTCCGTTGCCGTTCACGCGCTTGCCGTTGAAGGTATGAGCGAATTGCCGAGCAGCGCGGAGTTGGCCCGTGCGAACGTCGATCAACTTCACCGCGACGGAGACCGTTGCTTCGCGCGTCAGCGTTTGAGTGCTGTCGAGGCCGAAACCGAGGGCGTTGCTCTCCGCCCCTGATTTGCTTTTGCTCGTGCTGCCGCCGAGTTCGATGTGATGATCGGTTTGCAAATCGTCGAGCACGTTGTAGCTGACAACTTGTCCGCACAAGAGCACATCGACGCCTAGCACTCGAGAGGCGTCGAGCGCCGCGGTTAAGTCCGGCGAGCCATCGTCGCGCAGCACCGGTTTGACACGGGCAAGTTCGGCTTGATCGATCAAGTTGTAGTACTTGTTTTCAAACAACTGCGTCTGCAAAGAGGCTCGCGCGATCTTGCCGCTTTGTTGTTCCCCTTCGAAGTCTATAATCGCGAGGCGTTCGAGCCCCGTGATATCGAGTTCCGCTGGATGCCAGACCATCAACTGCGCACGCGGTGCACAACCGGCTGCCAGCAGCAACAAGGTTGCCGCAATGGCGGAATATATCTGCGGAATTGCCCGGGCACGAAAAGTTGAATTCGCGTTCATGGCAATGTGGCGAAAGCGCGGACCGCAAGTCGGGGAATCAAACTTTGGCAGACTCGGCATGACGCCTTAGTTTTGTGGCAGATAGTTCCGCACCGGGCGCAATCGCGGCGCGGAGATCATGCCAGGCGCTGGAGCAGGAGCCGGCATCGGCTCGGCGCTTTCCGGAGGATTTTCCGGATCGAGGTTTTCAATGGCGGGCGGTTGCTCGCCGGCTGGTGTCGGTTCACGGACCGCAGGTTCGTCTTCAATGGCTTTGTAGCCGGCCGGATCAAAGGCAGAGCCGACACGGCCGCTGCTGGGATTGTCGCGCACCCAAGCACCGCCCGTATAGCCAAAGTCCCAGTCGTAGGGTGCACAGCACATCGCGCAGCCGCTCGATCCCAAGAAAAGAGCGGCAGTCAATAAGCACGCAGAAATTCGCACGAAGCGATCGATGTTGCCGTGTCGCATGAGGGGTCATCCTTGACCAGCTACCAATTCAGAACCAGCACAGATTGCGCGTGGAGACACAACCCGCTGTGGTCAACTTCGGCATTTGCCGCTTGGGAGCTTTAGGATGACTTTGCTGATTGTCACAAATGTTCGGGCAGATCAGTGGCTATGCTAGCTCGTTGGGGATCTGCGAGTGTTGCCGGTCCGCTGGTGGCTGAGTGCGGCGGCGCGGTTTGCGGTTCGACTTGGCGCTGGACCATTCTTTGGTCAGCGATTCGAACACTTCCGGCGTTTCATAGCGGATGACTGTCTTGCCTTCCGGCATCGGGCCAATCAGGCCACGAAAAACGGGCAAGCCGCGCAGGGCCAGATCGGTGCTGCAGTCGTCGATGCCGATTTGCGTATGGGTTTGCAGCAGTTGATCGGCGTTCGGATAGTCGCGGATGCGGAGCGTGCCGTCGGTGCCGCGGGTAACGACCCGCACGGTGTTTTTCTGAGCCATGTTGTGTTCCCGCAAAAGTCGCCGACCGGAAAAAGAACCGATACAGCGGAACCAAAGACCGCCCCAAACCGCCACAAGTGCAACGGGCCGAAACAACGTCCGGCAATTCGCTGCCACCTGTGACGCAGGGCGAGTACCTGCTATCTATCGGTCAGCTATCGCTGCCAGCACGGGATTGCTGTCGGCTGCCTCATGCGCTGAATTTTCCGCATCATGCCGATGGCCGAAACAATGAGTATGATTTGTACAACGCAAGCCAGGCGGTAGTGGATCCGCTTTCATCGCTACGATCGCAACTGACGAGCACTACTTGGCTGCGGACCGCTGCAAGAATGCATGGATGGCTTTGCCGAGGCCGCGACCATAGGCCTGATAACCTTCCTGAGTGCTGTGCGGCGTGTTCCAGCTAGTTTCGAGAGTGACGGCCACGACGGACTCACGTGTGTTGTGCACGACCCAGGTTTTGCTGATTTGCCGCCAAAGTGGATGGTAACCGGGTCCGCTCTCTTTGATGTTTTTGGCAAGGCCCAACTTTTCCGGGCCCAGAAACTCCTCTGCTGCACTCAACCACTGCAGCTGATTCGCGGCGCGTGCGGGTGACAGGAGATTCGCAGGGACGGCATAGAAAAACGGTTTCGCATCGCCGGGTGCTGGATTGTGCAGATCGATGAACAAATTGAACTCGCCTGCATCATTCATTTCTTGGATTCCCTTTTGTGCAGCGCGCACTGCCGTGAATACGGGTTCTTCACTCCAATCGCGATTGTGATCGTGCGGCTTTTGATCCTTGCCGCCGGCGCCCCGTTCGACATTGTCGACATCCATGATCGGCACATAGACGATCCGAGTCGTTTCTCGCAGCGATTTAGCGTCGGCGTCGTCCGAAGCGAGCCAATCGATCAGGCCTGCGCCGACCCAACTGCTGCCGGATTCCCACGCGTGTTGCCGCGCTTGCAGCCAAATGCCGCGGCGTTTCGCACCTTCTCGAGCCGGCGGATCCCAGCGGAGAGCAGGAACCGGCTGATCACCTTTGGTGCGGGCCAGTTCAAATTTTGTTGCGCCGATGTTCTGGGCAACGGTTCGCTCAATCAAAGCGCTAGCATCGCTCAATTGAAACGGCGGCCCCCAAGCGAGCCTGACTTTTTCTTTGTCGAACTTCAGCTTGTAAGTGATGCGCCCCTTTTCCAGCGCGCCGCGCTCCGTCTGCTGCCAGGTTTTGCCGTCGTAGCTGTAGCTGGCGCGAGTAGCAAGCCCGAACGCCATGCTTTGCACGGTGAGCGTCAATTCTTCACCTGGAGTAATCCCGGATAATTCAAAATTCCACCAGCATTCCCAGCCAGCATCTTTGTGCGGCGTGGGCCGAATTGTCAGGCTGCGACTCTCTTGGTCGACCTTTTCGATCACGCCCGATCCGCCGGGGAAGTTGGTGTTGATCGCGAGGTCAGCGCCTGCGGAAGTAATTGCCAGCAGAAAAAAAGCGGCGATGCTGTTCATAATGAAACTCGTGGGCGGACAATCAAGCAAACCACGAGCGTTGTACAGCGCGAGTCGCGCTAAATCAAATCGGCGTTACGTGTGCTTCACCGGTTTCAAGTTCACATTTGCCGGGCCGCTAATCACTTCGCCATGTTCGTTGAACCGCGAACCATGGCAAGGACAGTCGAACGTTCTTTCACCGTGATTCCATTGCACGATGCAACCGAGATGTGGGCACACTGCGGTGTATTCGTGCACCAGTCCTGCCTGATCGCAATACGCCGCAATCTTGTGCAGACCGCGACGAACAATAGCACCTTGGCCGGCCGGGATCTCTGCAACCGATTTGACGTCGCCCGGCGTCACCCAGGCGGCATATCCCTTCGCGTTGCTCAGATTCTCTTTCACAAAATCGCCCGCACCGCCGACGGGTTTGCGCGACGGATCGTAGAGTTCTCGCCACGGGCTATCACGGCCCACGATCAAATCGGTCAGCAACATTCCGGCAATCGTCCCATGCGTCAACCCCATGCCGGAGTCGCCAGTCGCAATGTAGATCTCGGGATCATCGCCCGGATTGCGGCCGATATACGCCAGGCCGTCGAGCGTTTCCATCACCTGGCCCGACCAGCGATATTTGATTTCGGTCGCCATGGGAAAGCGATGCCGAGCCCAAACTTCCAGCCGGCCCCAGCGCGCTTCGGCATCATCATGCTGGCCGGTGCGGGCATCTTCGCCGCCGACGATGAGCAACGTTTCGTCACCCTGCGGCGAAGAACGATCTTCGACGCGAACATAGTGATATGGATCGAGCGTATCCCAGAGCAAAGCTCGAGCAACCGAAAGCCGTGGCACCTGCAACGCGATGACATACGACATGTAGGCGGCTTGTTTCGTATGAATCGCAAACATGTCGTTGACGGGAATGTTCGTCGCGACGACAGCCGACCTGGCCCGCACTTCGGTTCCCGAAGGTGTCACCACTCGATGAGGCTGTCCCGGTTTGATGGCTTCGGCATGGGATTGCGAAATGATTCGCCCTCCACGTTTCTGAATCGCAGTCGCCAAACCGTTCAGATATTTCAGAGGATGAAACTGCGCTTGCTGCGGGAATCGTAAGCAAGGGCCCGTGTAATAGGACTCGATTGGCGCCCGCGCGACTCGTTCCACGGCTAGCCCTGCTTGTTTCGCAGCGACCAATTCCGCATCGAGGTTAGCCCAGGTTTGATCAGGCGGATTGAAGAGATAACCGTCGACGCGCTGAAAGTCGCACCACAACTGCAAATCGCGCGTGATCGACTCGATTCGAGAAATCGCAGCAGCGTGACTTCCCGCGGCCAACTGACAGGCATCTTCGCCGCGGCGCATCGCAAGTTCCGTGAAGCGATCGTCAAGCACACAGGAGAGATGCGCGGTCGTCTTTTCACTTTGACCGCCGCCAACGGGACCGTCGTCGAGGACGATAACCGAGCGATTCTCCAAAGCCAGATGATAGGCCGTCGACAGTCCAGCGATGCCGGCGCCAATCACGCAAACATCGGCGTCGGCGTCGCTCGTTAGACCCGTTTCGCCCAGTTGATGGGGAACTTGCTGCCAGCAAGAGGTATGAGTAGTTTGTGGCATAAGGCACCTCATAGCGAAGGGAAAGTTCGTCGCCGCACCACTAAACTTGCTGCATTTCCTGCAGTCGTTCGAGCGCGGCAATATGCGATTTTGTTCGCGGCAGCAAAATGCCTGTAATCATGGTCTTGCACGCCAATGGCAAGCGATCTTCGGCAACTGCCCGCTCGTAATTGCTCAAGCCGCTTTCTTCGCCTTGTTTTAGGGCCAACAAAGCTGCGGAATTGCCGAACAGCTTGGCTGTACTTTCCACGGCTTTGGCGATGGTGCCCCAAGTGCCAGAACTGGTCTCGGGATTGCCCCCGAATTCACGGATATGTTTGCGCAGCAGCGAGACAGCTTCGCTATGTTCGTCGCGAATCTGAGCAAGCTGCATACCGCCATGTTCGTTGTCGACTTGCAGCAATGCTTGCTGATAGGTCTCGGTGGCCGCTAATTCGCCACGCAGCAAACCATTCAAAGTGTCTAAATGTGGTGCGTGCATGTGTGCGTTCCTGACTGAAAGGCCTGGGTTCAAGTGCATGGTTGCCAGCTGATGCGGTAGAAAGCAAACCCTGTGCCGCCAGTCGCCGCCTGCACATGGTTGAACCGCGAATCGGTATCCATTCAAATCAACGACTGATTTGCTTCCGTGCACAATCCCGACTTACCCGAGGTTTTCATGTCCCTCTCCCGTCGCCGTTTTCTCGCCGTTTCTGCCGCCGCTGCCGTCGGCGCCACTTGGTTTGATGTGCCGCAGGTTTTGGCCAAGGCCAATTTGCTGGTGGACGATCCCTGGGGCGGCTTTCCTCTAGGTGCCCAAAGCTATTCACTGCGAGATTTCGATGTCGTGGCTGCCGTTCGTCACCTGCAAGGCATGGGGTTGCACTACGCCGAGTTCTTCAACAAGCATCTCGATGCCAAGGCCAGCGATGAAAAAATCGCCGAGACACAGAAGCTGCTGAAAGACGCTGGCATCAAACTCGCCGGTCACGGTGTGCACGGCTTTGGCAAGGATCACGAAGCCAATCGCAAGCTGTTCGATTTTGCGAAGAAGATCGGCGTCCGCGTGATCACGGCCAATCCGACACCCGACTCGTATGACAGCCTCAACAAACTCGTCGAGGAATATGACATTCGCATCGCCATTCACAACCACGGGCCAAACCAGTTATTCGACAAACTGGAAAGCGTGAAGAAAGCCGTCGCTGGCAAGCACAAGAACTTTGGCGCTTGCGTCGACTGTGGCCACTTCATCCGCAGTGGCGAAGATCCGGTCAAGTGCGTGCTCGAATTGGGCGAACGCGTGTTCGGCGTACATATCAAGGATGAAAAAGAAGCCAACACGCCCAAGTCGAGTAACGTCATCATCGGCAAGGGACATCTCGATGTCGTGGGCTTGTTTAAAGCGCTTCGCACCGTCAAATTCCCAGCTGATGGTTCGCTGGCACTTGAATACGAAGCCAATCCGAAAGATCCAATCAGCGAAATGAAGGCTTGTCTCGAGGTGGCCAAGGAAGCGATCGCCAAGTCGGCGGCCTAAGGTTATGACTTCTGCTCTGGAACTTGGCTCTCGCATCACATTGGTACCCGTGCTGCACGGCAGTGGCGATTTTGCCATTGCCGTGCGTCGGCTGATGCTCGAACAAACGTTCGACTGCCTGGCCGTGCCGTTGCCGCCGTCGTTTCAAGAACGCGTGGAAGAAGCCATCGCGTTGTTGCCGGTGCCCTCCGCGGTGTTACAGCCAGCGGTCGCAGATTTCTTGGCGGCGGAATCGGAAAGTGAAGAACGTTGCAGCTACGTGCCGATTGACCCCTGCCAACCAGTGATCTCGGCCATTCGGTCCGCGATTCCCGAACGAATGCCGCGGGCGTTTATCGATTTAGAAACGAATCTGTTCGAACCGCCGACGGCTGTTCTCCCTGATCCGTACGCACTGAAAAAAGTTTCGCTCGAACAGTTCGCCGCGGCCACGCTGCCGACCATTCCACCGCCGCAAAGTGAGCAGCATCAGGCCCGCATCGTGCACATGGCCAATCAATTGCTGCGTCTCGAAAAAAAATACAAACGGATCCTGGCCATCTGCTCATTGACCGATTGGCCCTGGCTGCGGGACGCCTATCTCGCGAAAACCGAACCGATCGCGGACGACGAAAACGTCGCCGAGCCGGAAAGCTTTTCCGTTGATCCAGCGACGCTGATCTTTTTGCTGGGCGAGTTTCCGTTCATCACGCAATTGTATGAACGGGCGCGGGCCGAACTCGAGGACGACGAGAATCTGTCTATCGACGGTGTCAAAGAGATGCTGCTCGTCGCTCGCGATCGCTATCGCACCGACTTCGGCAAACGGAGCCGCCGCATCACCCCGCAAACGCTCAAGCATTGCTTGAAGTATCTGCGCAATCTGTCGCTGATTGGCGGCCGACTGACGCCCAGTTTGTACGACGTGGTGATCGGCTCGCAACAAACGTGTGGCGATGCTTTCGCGGTGCACGTCGCCGAAACTGCCCGCGACTACGACATCACCGGCTACTCGCCGTATCCGCAAATCACCTTCGGCGTCGACCGAGCTCGCCTGCCGGCGGGGGACATCGTTGCGCTCGATAATCGCCTACCTGGCCATCCCGTCACGTGGCGAACTTTGCAACTCACGCGCAAACCCAAGAAGCCCGAAAAGGATCAATGGAAGCTCCGCTGGAATCCTTTTTCACAATGCAGTTGGCCCCCCGAAGACGAACAGATTGAGACCTTTCGGGCTCACTTGTTCGATCGCGCGCGAGCGGTGATGGGAGCCGATCTGGCTCGTACGGAGCCGTTCACCACCAGCATCATGGACGGCGTCGACATTCGCGATACGCTGCGGCATTGGTACGAAGAAAAAATCTTCGTCAAGGTTCTGCCGCCCAGCCGAGGCAAGCTAGATACCTGCGTGATGCTCTTCGACGCCCCGGCCGACCCGCGCGAATATCCCTGGCGGTCAACTTGGTATGCCGAACATCAGGAAGAATCGACGCTGGCCTTTTTTGCCACCGACTTTTCGAAAGAGCTTGTCGGCCCTGGTATCGCGCTGGCCACTTATGGCGGCTCGCTAATGATTTTTCCGCCGATTCACATTCCCGACATTTGGACCAATCCGGAACTCGACTTTACCGAAACGCTGGAAGAAAGGCTTCTCGCCGCGGCTTGCCTGCACAGCAGTTGCCCGCAGATTGCACTGCTCTCGGCAGCGCCGCCCGGAGCGGGTTGGCGACGCCTCGCGCAGCGTTACGGCAAAAAGTTCGTCCATCTGCCACTGGGGCAATTCAGCGATGCCACCATTCAGCAACTCCGAATGGTACACGTGCTCAATGGTAAACAGGTCCGCAGTTATGCCGAGCACTTCATCCGCAAAGCATAAGCACCATCGTGTGGCTTAGCTCTCGCGCCATTCCCAGCCGAGATGCACTTTCAGTTCTTGTTCCGCTAACTTAGCCCACGGCGTTCCGGGATGATCCTTTTGCACGCGTTGCAAAACGGTGATCGCCTTCTCGCCCATCTTTTGCATCTGGCTGCCGGTTTCGATGGCCGTCGATTGCTCGATGTGCCACCGTCGGCTGCCTTCGTTCGTAAAGTTCTTACCCCGCTTGAGCGCCGCCAGCATCGAGTTGTAGCCGTCGAGCCGCACCTTGGCGGCGAGTGTGCGGCCGATGGCCAGGTCAAATTCGGCCTGCAGCCGCGGGCTCAACTTGTCGCGATCACCTTCGCCGGCACTCAGCACGTTGTAAAGCTGATCGACGGGTGGTGAGTGCCGCGCGGCGAATTGCTGCGCCGTGTTGAGTTGCCGCGTGAATTGCGCTTCGTTCCGCTTTTCGAATGTTTGCTCGGGAAAAGAGTCGATCTTGATCGGCGGCATCTTTGCGGCATCGACCAGCGCCTGCCAGGCTTTGTTCGCCGATACTAGCGATGGGTAGTCTTTGAGTGAAACGTAGTTGGGCGCATACTTGCCGACGACTTTCGGATCGAACCGCATCTCGCTGCCGGTTGGCCAGAATTTGTGGCCGATCGTTGTGCTGCGATACTGATACACGGCCCCAGCTGCCGGACGAGTCACAAAGTACTCGCCGCCACTTGTGCGGCACAACCGCTCAAGCGCGTAAGGCCCGAAGCCGGAATCGATCATCGTGAAATCTTCGCGCGACATAAAAGAGCCAGCGCTCCACATCTGCACGTCGACGCGTTCGGACTGTACTGATTCGGGGCCATGTGTCGGAAACGTATCGTCGTTCTCCCCTTTCGACTTTTCGCCAGCCGCGATGAACGGGTTGGTCTGTCCCCACGGCGCCGGCGTGCCGACCACATAGACGGGAATCGAATTCTTCTTGACGATATCGACAATGCCATCCACCTGGTCTGCATCGTTACCGGCTTCATCCGTGAAAAGCACGATGACAATCTCCCGCCGCTCTTGGGTCCGCAGCGGCAAGTACTTATCGAGCGCCTGCTTCACCGCACTGAATGGCATCTCTTTGCCACCTTCCACCAGCTGCACCTTGTCGAGCGCGCTGCGTACTTGCTGCCAATCGCCGACAGGCGTGTCAATCAGGAACTCGACTTCGACGTCGAAGGTCACCACGGCAGAGAGCAAGTTCTGTTCTTTGGCGAGCGTGGCGTGACGAATCTCCTGATTGTCATACATGGTTTTTGTCGCCGCAACGCCATCGGTTACCAGTCGACTTGCACTCGGCGTGCGATCGAAGATCCACACAACCAGCGTCGGCGCAACTTCGAGCGAGGCCTGCACCGCGGCGGTGATCTTGCGGATGGCCACTTCCTCGGGCTTGCCGGTCATCAAGGCCGTGCCGCGACTGGCTTGAAACGAACGTTCCAGGTCGCTGTTCACATCGTTGCGAATGGGGGTGGCGTTTGGCAATCGCGAGGAGTTCTCGCTTGTGCTGTTCATCGGCGCACGCCGTTTGAGATTCGGATTCGGCGGCTTGGGCGGCTTCGTCGGGACCAGAATCTTCCGATTCTTATAGTCCTTGGTCTGCTTATTTCTTTTTTCCAACGACTGCATGCTGCCCTGCCCACATCCAACAGCCGCAGCCAGGAAGGGAACGAGCAACAGCCAAAAAGTGCGAATCGGCCCGGGAGAGATCAGCACGATGGAATCCTTCTGAAACAACCAACGCAGCGCCCAACGCTGGAAATATTCTAGCACAACGGCCCTGGCTGTTCGCGTCTGGCGATTCTTTGTAAGAATGTCAAGTCTCTGCTCCGCGTGTGCCTGCTGCACAGTGAAGACTTAGAGGAAGCCCAGTCGCAGTAACCGGTTGCGGTTGTCGCAATTCACCCCGAGCCCTAGAATCGACTGCTTGCCCGCGCACCGCGGCCCTGTGAATGGATTGCCCGCGAACCGATTGAAATCTCATGAGCGATAAACCGAGAAGCCTGGGAGACATGCTGCAGGACTTTGCCCGTCACAAGCAAGTCATGCATGCCGAATTGCAGCGGGTGATCGTCGGGCAGAACGAAGTGATCGAGCAGCTGTTTGCAGCGATCTTCACCCGCGGCCATTGCCTGCTGGAAGGCGTTCCCGGTCTAGCCAAGACCTTAATGGTGAGCACGCTGGCGAAGATTCTCGATGTCGGCTTCAAGCGGATTCAATTTACCCCCGACTTGATGCCGAGCGACATCACCGGCACCAACGTGCTGGAAGAAGACGAAGCGGGCAAGCGGAATTTTCGCTTTGTCGAAGGGCCTGTCTTCACCAACATTCTGCTCGCCGACGAAATTAACCGCACGCCGCCAAAAACACAGGCCGCACTTCTGCAGGCGATGCAAGAACGCGAAATCACCGTCGGCCGCACGACATATGAATTGCCCGAACCGTTCTTCGTCATCGCGACGCAAAACCCGATCGATCAGGAAGGAACCTATCCGCTACCCGAAGCGCAGCTCGACCGGTTCATGTTCAACATCAAGGTTGGCTATCCGAATCTGGACGAGGAAGAGAAAATCCTTTCCTCAACCACTCGGCAGGAAAAGGTCGAGGTGAAAAAGATTCTCAACGCCCGCCAGATCGTGCAGGTGCAAAAGCTGGTTAGCGCGGTCGCCGTCAGTCCGCACATTGTCAAATACACCGCGAGGCTGATCCGCGCGACTCGACCGAAAGATGCCACAGCCCCCAAGTTCATCAAGGATCTGGTCGATTGGGGCGCTGGCCCCCGTGCCGGGCAGTTTTTGATCAACGGCGGCAAAGCGATTGCGGCGATGGAAGGGCGGTTCAGCGTCGCCATCGACGATATTCGCAAAATCGCGATTCCGGTCCTCCGCCACCGCATCAGCACGAATTTTCAAGCCCAGGCCGAAGGGATGACCAACGACGACATCATCCAGCGGCTGGCCAAGGAGGTTCCCGAGCCCGAAATCGAAAAATTCGCCTAGTAACGCGGCAATCTTGCCAGTGGCCGCCGCTGCCATTGTCGGCATGATAAAATCCCTCAGCACACGGTAAGTTCACCTCCCACATCGCCGCGGCCGGCAGCTGCGGCCACGATTCCACCTCCATGACTTTCTATCCTGCGAAAAATTTCACGCTCTCGTTCGAACTGTTCCCACCGAAGTCCGCCGCGGCTGAGGCGGCGATGTACGACAACGTCGAACACTTGATGGCCTTTCAGCCCGACGTCGTCACGTGCACGTACGGCGCGGGTGGCAGCACCCAACAAAAGACGCTCGAAGTCATCAGCGAAGTAAAACGCCGCTTCGGCGTGCGCGTTGCTTCGCATCTGACCTGTGTCGGTTCGACCGTCGATCAGCTCCGCTCATACCTGCGTGAAGCGAACGGCCGGGGCGTCGAGAATATTGTCGCGCTGCGTGGCGATCCGCCAAAGGGGCAAACCGAATTCAAAGCCGTCGAAGGTGGCCTGCGCTACGCCAACGAACTGCTCGCGCTGATCAAAGCCGAGTTTCCCAGCTATGGCATTGCGGTGGCCGGTTACCCAGAGACGCATCAAGAAGCGCCGAGCTTTGACGTCGATTTGCAGAATCTGAAACGTAAAGTCGCCGCGGGAGCTGATGTAATCATCACGCAGTTGTTTTATGACAACGCGGACTTTTTCCGCTTTCGCGAAGCTTGCGAAGCGCTCGGCATCAAAGCGCCGATTATTCCCGGCATCTTACCCGTCACGAATCTCGGGCAGATTCAACGGATCACTTCGCTATGCAAAGCGAAGTTGCCCGAGTCATTCATCGCGAAGTTGGGCCAAAAAGACGATGCCGATTGGCAGTTCCAAATCGGCGTCGAGTTCGCCACGCAGCAGGTGCAAGAACTTGTCGACCGCGGCATTCCCGGCGTTCACTTTTATGTGCTGAATAAGTCGCCAGCGACAACAGCCGTGCTGCAAGCTGTAAAGATGCCCTAATGTAGCTATTTCACTCTGCGCGCCGAGCGAGATGAGTACCGATGGCAATGGCACTGCGCTCGCCACGCAGCCACAATTCTTCCATGAAAATCACCAAGGTCGAACCGCTCGTTTGTCATGCCCGCATGCGCAACTGGATCTTTGTGAAGATCCACACCGATCAAGCTGGCCTGGTGGGCTGGGGCGAGGCGACACTCGAGTGGCACACGCGGGCTGTTGTCGGAGCGCTCGAAGATCTGTCGCAGCTGATCGTCGGCGAAGACCCCACGCGGGTCGAGCACCTGTGGCAGATGATGCATCGGCAGCACTTCTGGCATGGCACAGGCATTGTCCGTTCCACGGCTATCGCCGGTATTGATCTCGCGCTGTGGGACATTCTTGGTAAGGTCGCGAATCTGCCGTGCAGCAAACTTTGGGGTGGGCCGGTGCGTGATCACGTCCGTACTTACTGCCATTTAGGTGGCGGGCGGATGGAAGACTTTTACGAAACGCCCGTCGACAATGCGAAGCGGTTTGCGGAACTCGCGCAACAGGCCGTGGCCGATGGCTACACCGCATTCAAGAGCATGGCCGTTCCTTCGACGTTGCCGCTGGAGGGAATGAAGCCAATCCGCGCTGCCGAGGCCGCGGTCCGTGCGATGCGGGAAGCTGTCGGCGAAGAGATCGACATCATGGTCGATTGCCATGCACGACCTTCACCGGCGATGGGTCTGCAGTTTGGCAAAGCACTCGAGCCGTATCACCTCTACTTTTTCGAAGAGCCCTGCTGGCCGGAGAGCATCGAAGGGCTGGCGATGATCAATCGCGAACTTGTGGCGCCAGTGGCAACAGGCGAACGGCTGACGCACCTCGCGCAGTTCCGCGATCTATTCGCCGCCCGCGGCTGCGAAGTTTGCCAGCTCGACATCACGCACTGCGGTGGTTTGAGCGAAGCGCGGCGCATCGCCGCGCTGGCCGAAGCCCATCGCATTTCGCTAGCGCCGCATAATCCACAAGGACCGGTCAGCACGGCAGCGTCGCTGGAGTTCGGCTTCTCACAGCCGAGCTACATCATCTGCGAAACGGTGCACAACGATGTACCCTGGCGACAAGACGTAGTGCAGGAGGGATTTTCGATCGATCCACGTGGGCGAATCGTACGACCGAACACGCGGCCTGGCCTGGGCATCGAAATCAACGAAGCGGCAGTGCGAAAGCATCCATTTGAACAAGAAGTGCTGCAGCGGGTGTTCTTGAGCGACGGCAGCGTGGGGGATTGGTAGTCGCTTCGAGTTGGAGACAAGCTATAATTCAAGTGGGAGATTCGTTTCATGAGCATTGTTCTCAATTCGAAAATCGGTCCGGACTGCAAGCTGCATTTAGAAGTGCCAGTGTGATCCCAATGTCGAGTTTGTTGTCGAATTGGTCGTGCGGCCGAGAGCTACTGAGAGAGTTTTGCCCGCGGGATACTTAGATTTGCTCGGCTCAGTACAGGATGAGACTTTGCGAGTTCATCCACAGCCACCACTGCGCCTGCGGTAAATCTCGAATGATTTACCTTCTCGATTCGAACGTCTGGATCGCGTTAATCCGCCGGACCTCGGCCGCGCTAGATGCGCGATTTCGGGCGAACGCCTGTTCCGCAGATATTCGGTCTTGCTCTGTAGTGAACGCCGAGCTTTGGTACGGATGTGCACGGAGCGTCAAGCCAGCAGAAAACCGCGTTGCACTTGAGTCGCTGCTAGCACCATTTCCGATTCTGCTGTTTGATGATTCAGCAGCGCGTCACTTTGCCACAATTCGCAAGCAACTAGAAAGCGTCGGCCATGTCATAGGTCCGTATGATCTGCAGATTGCTGCAATCCCGATCGCCAATGGTTGCACGTTGGTAACGCACAACACGCAAGAATTCGGTCGCGTTGCTGGCCTGACGTTGGAAGATTTGCAGATATAACAGGAGTGTAGACATCCTACGCGCTGAGCAAACGCGTTCTTTCGCAGAGCGAAAGATGCCTAACCAAACGTCCGCACGCGGACGACGCGTTTCAACGCGTTGCCGGCTTCTTGCGTCACCCGCGCCCGCTCCCGGCCGCCGTTGATGATGCCGGAGTGCGTCACACGCGTATTGCCGATCGTGATCTGATCGAGTCCGCCGGCAGCATCGATATAGAGCTTGGCGAAGATCGAATCGCGAATGGCAATCGTGTCGACGCCGTTGCCGGTGTCGAGCCGCAGCGTGCCGGCGTTCAAGTTGTCGAACGAGATGTCGTTCGCCGTGCCACCGTTTTTCCGCATATGGAATTCGCCGCCGACGCGGCTGTCGTTCAGATCGAACGTCAAATTGCCCGTTGGATCTTCAAAGTACATGCCCTTGAGCGAGGTGAAGTTGAGGGCGTTGAATGTATCGGCTCCGCCGCCCGTAAACACGCCCGTCTTGCCGCCGACGGAAACCGGGAAGTTTGTCAGCACTCCGCCCGCAGGTGTGAAGGTCGTCAAGAATTGAATGGTGTCATTGCCGTCCGCGGCGGGCAGGCTGTTGACCGCGTCGCCACGCAGCGTCATGTTCTTTGCCACCGTGGTGTTGGTGATCGTCAGCGTATCGTTCCCCACGCCCATCACGACGTTTAGGTTCTTGCTGACGTTTACTTCGTTTTCGATCGGAGCTGCACCGCCGGCGTTGTTGCCATTGCGGCCGATTGTCACGGTATCGTTGCCAACGCCTGCATCGATGTTGAGATCGCCCACGACGACAAATGTGCTCGAAGTATCGGAGCCAAACGACAAGGTGTCGTTGCCGGCGTTAAGGTTGATGTTGATTCCTTTCGTCACGCCCGTGAACGTCGGAATATTGGCGGGCACGCTGGTATCAAGACCGTTGATCGTGGTCGCCGTGCCGCCCGAAGGCGTGACGCCGATGACTCGGTAAGTGTTCGTCGCTTGGACGTAATCGACCGTGACGCCATTGTCCGACGCGTCGCCGGTGATCACCAGCACGCCGGCCTGCACGGCAGCCGTGACGTTGCCGGCCATCAACGAGCGATCTTCAAGCTTCTCGACGCTAAACTGCCTTTGGAGAACCGACCGTGAACGTGCTGCGCGCATACAAACCTTTCTGAGACCCCGGCGTCGCTATCAGCGGTGCGCCAGCAAGCAAAATAGACACAGTTCGTTGTAGGTACTAGGTGCATCGGCTGCAACGATTTGGATTCTTCGGCCCGAGCGTGAGGATTGGGAAGGATTTTTCGATTTTGCGGGCAGCTATCACTGACTTGGGACAGCGTGTCCGGTTCCCTGTTGCACAGCACTTTCTTGACCTACGCAATCAGACCGAAAATCGTTCAATTGTGAACGATTTTTCCCGCGGATTCTTGTTGCCACGGCTACCCATGCGCCAACCCTGCGGAAGCCAAGAACGTATGAAGAGATCGAAGTAATCAGCGTGGGGAAACGCGTCCGCCCTTTATCCGCCGAGTTTTTTTCCCTTCAGGCAACTCATGAGATTCTGGCACAATGTGCGGGATGGCATCACGCAACCTGAATTCTTCGGTCAAGCAAGGAGCGACTGCGATGCGAATCGGAGTCTTGGCGGTGATTGTTCTGCTCGGTAATTCGTTAGGAAGTCTGGCCTTGGCCGACGGTCTTGTCTACCAACTTCCAGCGGATGGCACCTGGGCGCGCTTTACGACGGCGACTGATGCAGAGATGGACTTGGATGGCAAGCTGAAGCAGGCCATCTCGGCGACGGGCACCTTAAGCATCAGTTCGGTTGGAAAAGTCACTCGCAACCGACAGGATTGTCGTTGGCTTGAGTTAAAGGCTGAAGGAAAAAATGAAGCGCTTTACCCGCAACTAATTCTGAAAATGCTCATCCCAGAAAGTCATTTGCAACGAGGCAAGGATCCGCTCGCTCATTCCCGATTGACCTTCTTCGATCCCAAGCCGATGGATGAAAAGAAGGCGCCGGGCGTCGAGTCATTCATTGATGACGGATTCAACCGCATCCAATACGAAATCGATCGATTTCGCGATGTCTTTCCCCGGCCACTGAGCAATGCGAAGTCGCTACCCAAGGAAACCATCGAAACGCCGGCCGGCAAGTTTGCGGATTGCGAAGTTCTCTCGGGGATCAACTACTATGATGGGCCGCTAGTAATGGACGGGCGGAGTACGTTCAAGGCGACTTACCAAATTGCGATCCATTCCGACTCACCGTTTGGAGTTGTGCGCATGCAGTTCCAAATCGAAGGACGCGAGTTTGGAGACGACGATGAAGTCGTGCGATTCAAGGCAAAGAAGTCACTGCTGCTCGCCGAGACCGGAAAGGGTGCGGTCAGCGTGCTGAAAAAGGGCGGCGTTGAGAAACGCCCGGAATGAGCAAAATTCACCGCACGCCAGCGCGTGCGCAACGTTGCGGCGTTAGGTATAATCAGCCATCATCGACGAGAACGCATTTGGTTGGATTGGTGTTGGCATGTACTTGCGAATGGCGTGGCGGTTGCTGCGCGAAACAGACAAACGGCTGCTCTGGAAACTCGCCTGGAATTTCGGCGTGAAGGGGGTTCGTTCCGTTCAAAAGCACAAAGCCCGCCTGAAACGCGGCGAGTTCTTTCCGCCGTTCCTCTATGTCTCGGTCATTAACAGCTGCAACCTCCGCTGCCAGGGCTGTTGGGTCGACGTCGCGGCCAAGCAATCGAAGATCGAAGTCCCGGCGATGGACCGGCTGATTCGCGAAGCCAAGGCGATGGGGAATTCGTTCTTCGGCATCCTCGGCGGTGAGCCGTTCATGCACCCCGAAGTGCTGCAGATCTTTAAGAACCATCCGGACTGTTATTTTCAAGTCTTCACCAACGGTCACTTCATTACCGACGAAGTGGCCAAGGAACTGCGTCGTTGCGGCAACGTCACGCCGCTGATTAGCGTCGAAGGGAACGAAATCGTCAGCAACGAACGCCGCGGCCGCGATCACGTTTACAGCAAGACCATGCAAGGCTTGCAGGCCTGCCTCGATAACAAAGTGATGGCCGGCGTTTGCACCAGCTTGTGCCAGACGAATTTCGATCTGCTCAGCGAGAAGTGGCTCGATCGCTTGATCGAAATGGGCGTGATGTACACTTGGTTTCACATCTATCGGCCCGTCGGACCCGATGCGAAGCCGCAACTTTCGCTCACTCCCGCACAACAATTGCAATGTCGCAAGTTCGTGGTCGAGATGCGAGCGAAAAAACCGATCGTCATTGTCGATGCTTACTACGATGGCGAAGGTCGCGCGCTGTGCCCTGCGGCGACGGGATTCACGCATCACATTAGCCCGTGGGGCGATATCGAACCTTGCCCGATCATTCAATTCGCCAAAGAAAGCATCTACGACGAACGGCCGTTGAAGCAGGTCTTTCAAGAGAGCGAGTTTCTTCGCGACTTTCGCCACACCGCAGCAGAACACACGCGCGGCTGCCTGGTCCTCGAACGGCCTGATCTTTTGGAGCAACTGGCCGAACGGCACGGAGCCCGTGATACCACTGCCCGACACGAGGCCGTCAAAGAATTGCAGTCGATGGATCTGCGGCCCAGCCAATACAACCCCGGCGCAGAAGTGCCGGAGAAGTCGTGGGCCTATCGTCTGGCGAAATACTTTTTCTTCAACGACTACGGTACGTACGGCAAACACTTCGACGACAAGAAGTGGATCGACGTGCGGCAGGAAACGCCACCGCCGCGACCGGCGGCGAAGTTGGTGCAAATTGGGGAATGAGCATAAGCTGTCACAAATACGCCACTTCCAACGCTAGGGAAAGAACCGCTGTTTTTTTCCCACCTCTCCGCAGTTTGGAAGCTCTCCGATGTCGTTTCCATTCAACTTTCCGTTACTCAGTTTCTTCAAAGCCAAGTTTGTCGGCCGCTTGAAGTTTGCCACTCCCGCCAAGGTGGATGTCGGCAAGTACAAGATCGAACTGCCGCCGGGCCTGGCAGCGGCGGATGCTCCAGCGCCGGAGTTCGTCGATCGCAAAGGGCTCGATGCTCTCCTGGGCAAACCGCGGCCCAGCGTGAAAGGTGTCGCCAAAGCTAAGTTCTCGATTTCGTACGCCAACCTCAATCAGCAATGGCGGCAGATCCCATCGCGGAGCGGCCCGCCGCAATGGCAGTTCATGGGGGGCGAAGTTTATTTCGATTCCACCGTGAGCATTCATATTCTGGACGAATACAAGCCGCGCGATAACGACAAAGCGAGCATCACTCGTTTTCGCTTGATCGTGCAGCATGAACTCGAGCACGTTCTCGACGATGCCGACCTCGTGCGTACCTTTATGCCGCAAGAAGTGCTCAAAGAAAGCATGGTCCAGCGATACTTCTTACAAAACCAACCGATGGACAACAGCATGTTCGAGTATTTCATCCGTGGTCCGAAGCTGCGCGAATACTTCGAACCGACCTGGATGTTGGAACGGAACAAACGGGCAGAAAAACGCGATTCGCCCGAAGAATACAATCGCCTGATGCGCGAAATGGCGCGAGCCTAATTAACCGCCGTAAGGGTATGGGGAAGCGTGCGACTGCGGTTGAATCTCGGACGATTCGCAGTCACAATGCTTGGTTCCACGTTGGTTTTCCCACCTTTCCGAGGCTCTTCCATGGTCCGTTTTGTTACGCTATCACTCTGCTTCCTATTCGCGGGACAGGCTGCCGCTCAAACCCCGCAGCTCAAGTTAGCCAAGGGGAACAAGATCGTTCTCATCGGCAACACGCTCGCCGAACGGCAGCAGCACTTTGGTAATTTTGAAACGCTGCTCCACTCGCGGTTTCCGGAGCACAATCTCGTGGTGCGCAATCTCGGCTGGTCAGCCGATGAATTGACGATCCGGCCTCGCTCGGCCAGCTTTGCCGATCACGGTCACAAGCTGACTGATCACAAGCCGGACGTGATCCTGGCATTCTTCGGTTTCAATGAATCATTCGGCGGTGAAGCGGGCCTGGCGAAGTTCAAAACGGATTTGGATAACTTCATCAGGGAAACGACGACCACGAAGTTCAACGGCGAGAATGCTCCGCAGCTCGTATTGTTCTCGCCAATCGCACACGAAAATCTCGGCAAACGCGAATTGCCTGATGGTCAGGTGAACAACAAGAACATCGAACTCTATACCGCGGCGATGAAAGAAGCCGCGGCGAAGGCCAACGTAGTGTTCGTCGATCTCTACGCCCCCACCAAGGAAGCGATGGCCAGCAGCAAGCAGAAGCTGACGATCAACGGCGTGCATTTGAACGAGTTTGGTGATGAACAAGTCGCCAAGATCATGGACAACTCGCTCTTCGGCGCGCGTCCTGCCAAAGAGGCTGACTTGGCGAAGCTCAAGGCCGAAGTCAACGAAAAGGCTCTGCAGTTCTGGTATGACCATCGCGCGGTGAATGGCTTCTACATCTATGGCGGCCGCAAGGCGCCGTTCGGCATCGTCAACTTCCCCGCTGAGTTCGCCAAGCTTCGCAAAATGGTCGCTAAGCGCGACGAACGAATTTGGGCCGTGGCTCAAGGGAAGAGTGTTCCCGAGAAGATCGACGACAGCGATACCGGCGAGTTCACCAAGATCGAAACAAACTTTAAGGGTGTGATCAACGTCACGCCGCCGAGCGAATCGATGAAGAAGATGACGCTGCCCGAAGGGTATGCCGTGAACCTTTTTGCATCGGAAGTCGAATTCCCCGAACTCGAAAACCCCGTGCAGATCACTTTCGATGCCAAGGGCCGGCTGTGGGTGGCGTGCATGCCGACCTATCCGCAATACCTCCCCGGCACGCCGGCGAATTGCAAGATATTGATCTTGGAAGACACCAACGGCGACGGCCAGGCCGACAAAAAGACCGTCTTCGCCGATAAGCTGCACGTGCCGACCGGTTTGGAAGTGGCTAATGGCGGAGTGTACGTTGCACAGCAGCCCAACTTGATGTTCCTTAAGGACACCAATGGCGACGACGTTGCCGATGAACGGACGATCGTGCTGCATGGCTTTGATTCTGCTGACTCGCATCACTCGATCAGCGACTTTGTGTTTGATCAGGGTGGCGCACTCTATTTCTCGGAAGGTACTTTCCATCACTCGCAGATCGAATCGCCCTACGGCCCGGTCCGCCTCAAGGATGCGGGCTATTTCCGCTACGAACCACGCACCGAGCGTTTGAGCGTGTTTGTGTCGTATGGCTTTGCAAATCCCTGGGGGCACTACGTTGATCGCTGGGGTCAGAACCTGATCGCCGATGCTTCGGGCGGAGCGAATTACTACGGCACGGCGTTTTCAGGCGATGTCGATTACCCCAACAAGCACGCCAGCATGAAGCAGTTCCTGGTTAAGCAATGGCGGCCGACTGCGGGCTGCGAACTGGTGAGCAGCCGGAACTTTCCCGCTGAAGCGCAGGGAAATTACCTGCTCAACAATTGCATCGGCTTTCAGGGTACGCTGCAGTACAAGATGAAGGACGACGGTTCGGGCTTTGCCGCCGATCCAGTCGAACCGCTGCTGCAATCGAGCGAACAAGCCTATCGTCCCGTTGATCTGGAATTTGGCCCCGATGGCGCGCTCTATATCTGCGATTGGTTCAACCCACTCGTGGGCCACATGCAGCACAACCTGCGAGATCCAAACCGCGATCACGCGCACGGCCGCATCTATCGTGTGCATTACACCAAGAACGCGCTGGTAAAGCCCGCCAAGATCGCCGGCGAGTCGATCCCGCATTTGCTGGCGTTGCTTAACAGCGAACCAGAAGAACGAACCCGCTATCGCGTCCGCACGGAACTCGCTACGCGTGACTCAAAGGACGTGATCGCGGAAACCGAAAAATGGCTGGGAGCTCATGACAAGAAGGACAGCGAGTACGAACATCACGTGCTCGAAGCGCTGTGGATTCATCAGCGGCAGGATGTCGTCAATGAAAAGCTGCTGAAGCAAGTCTTGCGTTCACCGGAACCGCGTGCTCGCGCTGCGGCGACGCGAGTTCTCTGCTACTGGCGAGACCGCGTGGCCGATCCGCTGGCCTTGCTGCAAGTACAGGTCAACGACGAACACCCGCGTGTCCGTCTCGAAGCCATCCGCGCGTTGAGCTTCTTCAACACGCAGCAAGCCATCGACACTGCCGTCGAGTCGTTGATCCACGAGCAGGACTACTATCTTGAGTACACGCTCAAGGAAACGATGAAGACGCTAGAACGCCGCGTGAAGGGGAATACATCAATTCCGCATAACCCAACCGAGCGCGAGAAGAAGAACGCAGAGGAAGCAAAGAAGGGGAAGAAGTAGACCCGTAGTGATGCAGCCGCAATATGAAAACAGCGTCTCGCGGGCAGCCGAGGATTTTCCTCGGCTGCCGGTGGAAGCTCGCGTTGGATTCGGCTTTTTTGCCTGCCTGTTTTCGTTGCTTGCGTATTGGATGTTTTACATCGTCCAGAATTTTCTGGACGGCAACGGTTGGTGGGATTGGATCGTTGGGTTTGTGCTGCACGATCTGATCGTTTCCATTTGGCTGTTCTCGCTAGGCATGCTGATCATCGCGATCTTTGATCCGCAGTGGATTCGCTATTTGTTTCTCGAGACCACCAAGAAGCTCTTTTGGGCGATCGGAATCTTCTTTTTCCTACTCGTCGCTGTAACGTTTGTCGTCATCTTTGTTTTGCCAATCCTCGAGCAGCTCGGCCTAATCTGATGAATAAGGGCAGTTCAAAGACCCGAGGCCGATTCTTCCTGTGACTTTAGGTTGCGATGCTGCCTCGCCCACCACTCAGGCAGATCGGGATTGATCATCTTCCACAGCGCACCATGATACGACGGCTTGCGTAGAGTCAGCGCAATCACGACACAGGTCGTTGCCAACGAGAGAACCACAGTGATTGGCCAGGGCGGTTGATTCAAGAGAATGCTGGCCGCACAGAGCGCCACGAACAGCCCGCTCCAAATCAATTCCAGCGACCTGGCAACGCGAAATAGGTTGCAGAAGAGAAAGAAGTGGACCACAACGTAGCCCACGATGAATGCAATCAGTGGCACCACTAAATAGGTGAATACAACGACCACGGCACCAGCAATGAGCACGATGCCGTCGATCACAGAGATACGGAAACCGGGTTGAAACTCCGGCATCGGCATTTACTCCACGCTGAACTTGTGCACCGTTTGCGACTTGTAGGTCTCGCCCGGCTTCAGCACGGTGCTGGGGAAGCTCGGTTGATTTGGTGAATCGGGATAGTGCTGGGTTTCGAGGCAGAAGGCTTCGTGCTGCTTGTGGTTGTTGCCAGCGGGCGAACCGTCGAGGAAGTTGCCGCAATAAAGTTGGATGCCGGGTTCGGTGGTGTAGATTTCCATCACGCGGCCGCTGGTTGGTTCTTTCACCTTGGCAGCGAGTTCCAGTTTGCCGCTTTGACCGCGCAGCACGTAGCAATGGTCATAGCCCTTGGTAGTGTGCGGCGGCTTCTTCAGTTCGGCAATTTGATCGCCGATGGCATGCATCGTGGTGAAGTCCATCGCGGTTCCCTTCACGGGTGCGAGTTCACCAGTCGGAATCGAGTTCTCGTCGGTGGGAATCCAGCGATCAGCATTGAGCATCAATTGATGCTTGAGAATATCGCCGCTGCCAGCGCCGGCGAGATTCCAATAAGCGTGATTCGTCAGATTAATGACCGTTGCTTTGTCGGTCGTTGCGGTGTAGTCGAACTTGAGTTCGTTGGCATCGGTAAGTGTGAAGACGACCGTCGTCTTCAGATTTCCCGGATAACCTTCCTCGCCATCTTTGCTGTCGCGGGTGAACTTCACGCCGACGCTGCCGTCGGCTTTCACTTCCTCGGCGTTCCACAGCACCATGTCAAACCCAGCGAGACCGCCGTGCAGATGGTTCGGCCCATTGTTCACGGCGAGCGTGTGCGTCTTGCCGTCGAGCGTAAATCTGCCCTTGGCAATACGGTTGCCGTAACGGCCCACGGTGCTGCCGAAATAGGGATGACGCTGCGTATAACCTGCGAGCTTGTCGAAGCCTAATGTGATATTCGCGAGTTTGCCGTTCTTGTCGGGGGTTTCGACGCTGGTCAGCGTTGCGCCCCAGGTGATCAACTTGACCCGCAAGCCGTTTTTGTTTTGCAGGGTGTATTCGTGAACAGTCTGGCCCGCAGAAGTCTTGCCGTAATCTTTTTTGGTGATGGTCATAGGTGCATCGGCGCCGCAAGCGGTGCCGGTGGAGAGAGGGGAGAGAAAAACCAGTGCGATCATCATTCCGCAGATCGCTAATTTGTTCAACAGGACAAGCATGGAGAGGCCTTTCGTGGAGGTAGGCCGGATCAAGCGTACTCGCGCCGATCCGGCGGGATTCGCGTTACGAAGTTGATCTACAATTCATGCCGGATCGGCGCAGAGTAACGCTTGATCCGGCCTAATTTACACATACGTATCATTCGCCGCCGCGATGCTCGCGCCGTGCGTGAACAGATAATCTTGCTCGGCGAGCAGTTGTTCGAGCGCGCCCAGAATCAGCAGCACATTTGCCGGCCGCGAGCCGTAGCCCATCAGCCCGATCCGCCAGACTTTGCCTTTGAAGGCGCCGAGGCCCGCGCCGATTTCAATGCCGAAGCGCGTGAGCAATGCATTCCGTAGTTTGGCATCGTCGACACCTTCCGGGACCGTTACCGCGTTAAGTTGCGGCAGCATGTGACCTTCCTGCGTGCTGTAGCGAATGCCGATCGCCGCGAGCCCGGCCTTCAATGCTTCATGATTCTTGCGATGCCGCGCGAAGCAATTGTCGAGCCCTTCTTCGAGCACCAGTCGCAGTGCTTCGTACAGACCATACGTCATGTTGATCGGCCCGGTGTGATGGTACACGCGGTTTTGGCCCCAGTAGTTGGCCAGCATCGAAACATCGAGGTACCAGCTTTGCACCTTCGTCTTCCGCGACATCACCACTTCCATCGCTTTCGCGCTGAACGACACGGGAGACAATCCAGGCGGGCAGCTCAGGCACTTTTGCGTGCCGGAGTAGATCGCGTCGATGTTCCATTTGTCGACCTCGACAGGCACACCACCGAGCGCGGTCACGGCATCGACCAGCAACAGAGCGCCAGCTTCGTGCACCGCTTTCGAAATCTCTTCGATGGGCTGATGCGCACCGGTGGAAGTTTCGGCCATGACGATGCCGAGGACCTTGGGCTTTTGCGCAAGCGCGGGGGCGATGTCGTCGACCGTGAAGACCTGGCCCCAAGGCTTTTCGACTCTGATCACTTTCGCGCCGGCCCTTTCGGCGACATCGACCATGCGGCCGCCGAAGACGCCGTTGACGCAGACGACCATCGTGTCGCCCGGCTCGATCAGATTGACCACAGTTGCTTCCATGCCGGCCGAACCTGTGCCGCTGATGGCCATGGTCATCTGGTTCTTCGTGCGAAACACCTGCCGCAGCATGTCCTGCAAGCCGTTCATCAACTCGAGGTAGTACGGATCGAGATGGCCGACGGTCCCTTTGGCCAAGGCCTGCAACACGCGGGGATGCGTATCGCTCGGGCCAGGTCCCATCAACACTCGCACGGGAGGGGCAAGTTCGGGGGCAATCATGGGTAACTCCGTGCGCAGCAAGTGCGATTGATAAAGCGCGGCTGAAAATAGCATGAACTGTTGTTCCGCCATGATAGCCGACGGCGGGGCGCGAGAAAGCCCACGGTCGCCGTTGCTTCTGCGGCGTCCGTCATCGATAATCAGGTTTACCGGAACAATCTCACAGGCTCATTCGTAGCCGACTCATTTGCCGTCGAGACACTGGCATGTTGCGCACTTCTCTCCTCCGTATCGTTTGCGTCGTTTTGACCATTGCAGTTTGCTCGTTCGCCTGGGCACAGACCAAAGCACCGAAAACGGTCCGCCGCGCGGCGCCGCCGAAGTTCGATCGGCCTAATCCCAACTTTTTCGCGGATGCATTCAAAGAAGGGCTGAACGGTGAACGGCCGGGAAATCTCGGTCAGGCAGGCACCGCGATTGCCGGCACCACTCCCGGCGGCAACACGCCGGCGAACACGGCCGCTCCGGCCAACGGAGGTGGAGTCGCCGGTTCGGGCTGGGCCGGCATCATCAGCGGACCGACGCTCGAAGACATGATCAAAGGAATGAAGTTGCAGGTCGATGCCGGTGTAACGACGCCCAGCGATTTTGCCGGCAAGGGTTACAAGCTCGCGCGGCGCGACTTCAGCATGCTCGCCATGACCTTCGCGATCATCGGTGAATACGACGGCGATGTTCGTTGGAAGGCGACTGCGCCGGCTGCCCGCGACGAATTTGCCCGGACCGCTGCCAATTCCAAGGTGGGCACGACTGGAGTCTTCAACGAAGCCAAGAAACGCAAAGAAGAGTTGCAAGACCTGGTCGGCGGCAGCAATCCTTTCGAAGGGAAAGGTGGCGAAGCGAAGGCCTCGTGGAAAGACGTCTGCAATCGCAGCCCACTAATGCAGCACTTGGAAAACGTCTTTGAACCGCGACTGAAACCGGCTTGTTCCGACAAAGGGCAGTTTGCCGCCAACGCCGCTAAGCTGCAGCAAGACGCCGAAGTTTTCGCGGCGATTGCAGCAGTGCTCGCCAAAGAAGGGATGGAAGACGCCGACGCCAGCGAGTACACCGCGTTTTGCGACAAAATGAAGAACGCTGCTCTCGAAATTGTCGATGCGGTGAAGTCGAAGAATTTTGACAAGGCCTCGAAAGCTGCCACCGACATTGGCAAGAGTTGCACCGAGTGCCATGAGAACTATCGCTCATAAGTCGTCGTGAGACGGAGCAGTGCGCCGTCTTACTGCGATTGCGGCAAACTCGCTCGCAAGGTCTGCCACGCTTGGCGTGTAGCGAGAATCTCATGCAGGCGGATGATCTGAATCCCCTGCAAGGCTAATGCCAGCGACGCTCCTAATGTTCCCGCTGCACGATCGGCGGTTTTGTCTCCGAGCAGCTGACCGATGAATCCCTTACGCGAGTGGCCGACCAAGATCGGACATTGCAGCTCGAGGAAGCGGTGGGCATTCTGCATCAAGGTAATGCTGTGCTCGTGGGTTTTACCGAAGCCGATGCCTGGATCCAGGCAGATCCGCTCGCGCTCGATTCGCGCTGCCAACAGTGCCTCGCGGCGTTCTGCGAGAAATTGCGAAACTTCGTGCACGACATCGTCATAGGCAGGCCGGTCCTGCATCGTCTGCGGCGTCCCTTGCATGTGCATCGCGCAGATGCCTGCCGATGTTTTGCGGGCAACTTCAATCATGCGTGGATCGCGAAAGCCGCTGATGTCGTTGATGATCTCCGCTCCAGCTTCGACGGCGACCGCCGCCACGGCAGGCTTCGAAGTGTCGATTGAAATCACGGCGTCAGGATGCTTTGCACGTACCGCTTCAATCACCGGCAACACACGGCGAAGTTCCTCGCCTTCATCAACGGGCTCTGCATAGGGGCGCGTACTCTCGCCGCCGATGTCAAGAATGTCTGCCCCTTCAGAGAGGAGTTGCTCTGCCCTCGCGATGGCCGCGGCTGCATCAAAAAAACGACCGCCGTCGGAAAAACTATCGGGCGTGACGTTAACGATGCCCATCCAGGCGGGGGCGTCAGTGAATGTCAGCGTGCGCGTGCGCAGCTGCCATTGAGGAGCGCGATTGGCAGGCCAGGAAAAAAAAAATGGGAATACCATGATTTTTTGATGAGCTTTAGGAAGCGATTAACGGAACAAGCTTACTCATCCCGCTTCCGTTGCTCCTCGTCTTTAATTCTTGTGCGCACCACATTGAGATATGGATCGCCGCCAACAAGCTTGTCGATACGGTCCACCGCCGCGCGAGCTTCAGCAAACTTTCGCTCGCGAATGAATGACTCGAGGCATAAAAGATCGATGGCAGGGTCACCTGGATAAAGTCGAAGATAATCATCAGCCGTGGCGCGCATTTCGTCCCACTGATCATTCTCCTTGGCCAAATTGAGTCGCTGGACAATCACCATCTTCGACTCGCGCATCGATTGTGGCAGACTCGCGAACAGTTCGCGAACCTTTTCAAAGCCCTCAGCCTTCAGCACCTTGCGAATGTCATTCAGTTTAGAGGCATTTTGCAGATAGTCGCTTTCGGCTGGCAGCAATCGGATCGCCAGGCCCGGTTTTGCCTGAACCGCAGCGGGCAACAGCGTGCGCCGAGTGGTGGTCGACATCAACTCGCCAAATCCTGACAGATAAATGTCGTCACAGTGAATACGCCCCTTTTCATCCTTGGTCAGCATCAGGTTCAGATACGATAAATTGCTTTGGAAAGTCAAGCGGAACAATGCGGCAAATTGCCGGTCCTTACGATGGACATGCACAAGTTTGAAGCTGCCGCCGCGATCGACCGCGATAAAAAGCTTGCGTGTAAAAGCCTGGTTTGAAGTTTGATCGGCAAAGCCACGTTTCAATCCCTCCAAAAAATCTGCGTCAACCTCGACGCCTTCCAACGCCTTCACGATAACCGCGGCCATATCAAAATGAGCTGAGAACGTTGCCGCATCTTGTTCGACCGCCGACTCGATTGCTCGTGCGGCATCATAAAACTCACCACTCTTGATGATCTGTCCCACTAGTGTGTCGGGATCAGGTTGACCGGCCGCCGGTACCTCTGCTACAGCTGAAGGCGAGGAAGAAGTTTGGGTTTTCGCCAGCGTCACTGTCTGTTGGCAGCCCAGCATGCAAGCCAACAAAATCGCCATGGACCGGATTCGTGGTTGGGCTCGGAAAGTCATGCGGCGTCAAACTCCGGAAGGGTTCTTTACTCCGTCACATCACGATTGTTGCGTCAGCCCTCGCAAATACCAACAAGATTTTAATTGGACGTCTGAAGGCCGCTTGGCTCGCTATATAGAAAGAGCCCGCCGATAGCTCGACGGGCTCGACTTCGATTGTTCAAAAAACCTGCAGTCCTTACGCCTTCGCCGCATCGAGCGCCTCTTGCACGCGCGCTTTATTCGGGATGCCTTGAAAGCGTTGCACCGGTTGGCCCTTGTGGAAAATGATCAGCGTCGGAATCGCTTCGATGCCGTATTGCATCGCCGACGATTGTGCGTCGTCGACGTTCACCTTGCCGACCTTGGCCTTGCCGACATTTTCGGTGGCCAGTTCGTCGATCATCGGCGCAATCTTGCGGCAAGGTCCGCACCAGGGAGCCCAGAAGTCGACGAGGACCGGCTGATCGCCCGAGAGAACTTCGCTTTGGAAATTGGTATCGTCGATTTCAACAACATTGGCGCCCATGGTGATTTCCTTTTCGTGTGATGACAGGTCTGAGTTCGAATTTCCCTGCGGGTGCGCAATCAGCGCCCGTAAGTAGTACCGCTCACGGCGGCGAATCTTTCACGGGTGGCTAGCAACCGGCCGGTTTTGCAAGTTTTGCCACTGGTCTGCGTAATTCCAGATTCTAGGAAGCGAGTGCGCGCAGTGTCAACGAGGGCAACCGTCGGCAGATCGACATAAAGCGTTGGCTGTCAGCGATCTACGGCAATCGGACCGGCCGCATGGCGACGCTGTTCGATTTCACCCGGCCAGGAGGGACACTTACGCGCCAGCGAATCGGAAGCTATCAACGTTCGAAGATATGACTGGAATTTCGTCTGGCCCGGTTTCACGGCGGTTGGTATAAGCCGCCGCAACTGTTTCCTCCACGAGTTCGCATCTAGTTCAAACCAAGACGGATGCGAGCGGAGAATTGGTGTGTCCACTGTGCGCGGAAAGACATCTTTGACGTCCTCGACTCACTTCGCCGCTGGTCGGTTGTTGTGCTGCCTGATGCTGCTCGGCGGCGCGCTGGCCACTGGCTGCGCGGGGCACCCGTTGGCTTCCTATAACCCGTGGGTGACGAAGGATTGGAAAGAAGACGAAAAGTACGCGACCACCTATCACACCAAAGTGAAACAATTAGCGGAACTGCGCAATCGAGCGCCGACCTTGCCACCTGAAGAACAGCAACGCCTGAGCACGGAACTCGCGGTAGAAATTCAGCGCGAGAAAGCGGTTGTCATGCGCACCGAAATTGTGCGCACGTTGTCTGCCTTTCCCACGCAACAAGCGCGCTCGGCGATTCAACTCGCCGCGACCGATGCAGATCCTTACGTGCGTCGCGCGGCTTGCGTCGCTTTGGCGAGTACGCCCGATGCCGACTCGCTGCAGATTTTGAGTCAAACGCTGGCGAACGATACCGACACGGACGTAAAGATTGTCGCTGCCCGCGAACTCGGCAAGTTCAAAGATCCGCAGGCTGCGACAGCTCTTGCTACCCTCGTCGATGATAACAATCCTGCTTTGCAGCAAACCGCAATGGATTCGCTTCGCTCGGTGACCGGTAAAGATTACGGCTACAGTGCCAGCGCCTGGCGCGAATACATGCAAGGCGGCACGCCCACTCCTCCACCGGCTCCGTCCGTTGCGCAGCGGCTGCGTGAAGACTGGTGGTGGTGGTAAGAGAATCGTGGTGAGGTACGCCAGGTTTGCGGGCGCGGTTCATCGCCGCCAATCGCAAACGTTGACCGAGGTAGTGCAGTTTAACCAGAGACGCTCGTCGGCATTGCCCGCACGATACCAACGCCAATCCGATGGAGCGCAGATTTTTTCGCCGCAAGGTGAGGCTCGCTGCAAACGGTTTCCGATACTTCCCCTACTCACGGCCGCAGGCGGTTTCGCCGTGACCCCGGACAGAACGTACAACCAGCCGGGACAACGCAACCCAAACATTTTCTCAGCCACGACGTTCACGCGGCGGCGACGATGTGTGTTGTCCTCAAGTCGAGCGAAAGCCAGTTCATGATTCGTACGACGATCTCGTTCACGGCGCTCTTTGGTTTGCTCGCACTTGCGTGCCATCTGCTGTTCACGAATTCGCAGCAGCCTGCTGCTAGCGATCAGCTGCAGTCGCCTGATCATGAAGAGCAAGTTGCCCCAGCGATTCGCTCAGCCAGCCGCGAGGAATCGCCGCTGTCGTTGCTGACGCAGCCCGTGAAGCTCCAGACGATCGGTGTTGCGGAGCCTGGCTGCGAGATTCAACTCGTCGACTTCGAAGAGATCTTCTTCCAAGATGCTCCGGAAGAATCGACCGAAGAATTTGCCACAACCAAGTCGGCAGAAACCAAGTCCGACAAGGCAGCTAACGACCAAGGCGAATTGCCCAGCGGCGACGCGCCGCAGGGTCCCGCCGTTAAAAAGGCCGCGGAAAAAGAACCGGAACTCACACCCGAAATGCGTCAGCTCCGCGAAGAAATTCGCGAATGCTTGTCACACTATTACATCCGCCCGGAAAACGTCGCCGCCCGCAGCCCTTGGGCTTGCATGCACGCGATGATTGCGTATGGCGTCGATTCGAATCTGATTGTGAACAACCAACGCGTCAACGCGATTGGCTATCTCAACTACAACGGCAACTGCAATGGCCAGCAGTTGTTCTACACGCAAGGCGGCAAACTTCAGGCCCGCATCGGCCCCGGCGTGCAAGGTCACGCAGGCCAATATCTGGCCATGCTGGCGCAATCGCGCGTGAAGGCCAACTTTCCGATCAAGGTCGACACCGAGGATTTCACCGTCGCCGATTTGATCGAACACGAAAAGCTCACCTGCCGCCCGAACACCGAACTCACGTTCAAGCTCATCGCCCTGACTCACTATCTGCGGTCGGATGAGTCGTGGACCAGCAACGATGGCCAGTCGTGGGACATTCCCCGCCTGATCAAAGAAGAACTCAATCAGAAAATCGTCGGCGCTGCCTGCGGTGGCACGCATCGCTTGATGGGTTTCAGCTACGCGGTTCGCAAACGGGAGCAGCGGGGCGAAGTCATCGAAGGCCAATGGCTGCGGGCGAAGAAGTTCCTCGAATCATATCACGCCTACACGTTCCGCCTGCAAAACCCGGATGGCAGCTTCAGCACTGAATGGTTCGTCGGCCGCGCCGACAACGGCCCGCCAGGACGTCGCCTGGAGACGACCGGCCACATCACCGAATGGCTGTCGTACTCACTCT
This sequence comes from uncultured Pirellulaceae bacterium, assembly GCA_964394305.1. Taxonomy (GTDB): domain Bacteria; phylum Planctomycetota; class Planctomycetia; order Pirellulales; family Pirellulaceae; genus Anatilimnocola. The sequence continues at coordinate 249,225 of CAYMWL010000003.1, read as the reverse complement.
CGAAGGAAGAACTGACCAGCCCTGAAATGGTCAAGAGCGTGTCGTACCTGACGAAGCTGTTGTACGAACACCGCAACACCAAGTGGAACATCGGCCCGATGGGTCACGGCCTGCACGCTCTCGCCACCTACGACGAACGGGTCTTCGGCGGCGAGCCAGGCAAACGTGCAGAGCAACTCGCCCGCTATGCCCGTCCGACTGTGATTGAACGATAGATCCTCCGACGAGGGGCTGGCCGGCTCAATCGACGCAACACCGTAGGACGGAGCACGGCCGTCCAAGAAGCTGGTACCATTTCCATTTGGCAATTCGGGCCACATTCAGACGGAGCAGTGCTCCGTCTCACGAATGAATGCTACGACCGTTTCTCCCCACGCAGCGTCAACACCGCATCCGCAAACGCACCGCCGATCCCTTTCATCGTGCGGCAGCTCCCCAGATAGTGAAATGGAAAGTCGCTGCCGACGGTGTTCCATTCGGCGACGTTTTGTTTCCAGCCCTTTTTGAACACGGCTGCGGCGGCGGTATCCCAGAAGACATCGGTCTTCACCAGCGCGACGTTTCCTTGAAATTCTTCCGCGTTCAGGACGGCCGCTTGGGCCTCTTTAAACTTCAACACGCCGCCGGTTGCCTGCTCGCCATCGACGCCCATCTGACCAATGACGAACGGCAACTTGGGGCTCTTTAGATCCTTGCGCACATCGCGAATGAAGTGCTGTAGGTTGACGGTGTACTCTGCCGTGGCATCGGCATTGACCATGTCGTTCCAGCCCTGAAACCAAATGAAGCCGGCCAGTTCGTATTTCAGATCTTCTTCGCTGGGGAACTCCGTTTTCAGATTGGCGAGCGTCTGCTCCACTTCTTTGAGCATGTCGCGATACGTAGCGCCAAACGGGGCCTTCACCTCGTCGAGCGTTGCTGCTGGCTTCTTCTTTTGCATTTCGGCGAGCATTTTCTGCAGCACTTCCTCCTTCGGCATGCCGGCGCTCGGCGAACGGAAGTCGCGATACAAACTGCGGCCGCCCCAAGCCGTTTTGATCAGTAGCACGGGTTCTTCGTAGCGGTCGCCGACGACCGTGCCGAACTGCATCTCGGGCCCGATGCACTTCGGCGAACCGAAGCCCACCGTCAGCGGCCCGGAGCGATCGAGGAACTTGATCCGCACATCGCTCCGTTCAATCCATTTGCCATCCTTTTGCCAATGGGCGAACAATTCGCGCGTCGCGGGTTGCTGCACTTGATAGTCGAGTAGCGAGACTTTCGCTTTTCCTTCCATGTTCGACTGGCCGGCCAGGATGAAGACCTTGATCGGCGGGCGGTCGGCCGCAAACGCGGAAAGTGAGAAGAGGAAACACAAGAACGTCAGACAGCAGGTGCGCAACATGGAGAGGCCCGACTTTGGTAGGGTGGAAATTCAGGAATGCCGGAGCGAAGTATATCGACTCGCTGAGGCAAACGCGAACTTCCGCAGTCGGCGCAAACCGAGCTTCACCAAATCCGCGGGCTCGGCGCGTTTGGCGAACGTGGCTCGCGGGCCGGAGGCGTTTCTTTCGATGCCGAGACCGGCGTGACGAGTTGGGGGCGGAGCAGCTCAATGGCTAGTTCCACCCGCGCGTTGGTGGCCGCGGCTTGCACGACAGGCAAGTGATTCACTTGAGCCTGGCTGACTTTGCCAGCTCCTGCCGGCGCCTGATACAAGCCAGCAGCGACCGTGGGCTGCGGACGGAAACTGTATTTGGTCATCAGGTACGTGATGACGCGGCTTTCGTCGCCCGTCAGGCCGGTGAACGTCACACGCTGCAGCTGATGTCGCTGGTCGAAATAGTAGGTCAGCGAACCGGCGATATCGGTCGGCTGCGTTCCCGAAACAAGGGCCACACGCAAACCCATGTGCTCCGTTTCACTGACCACCGTGCTGACGCGTGACCAATGCGACGTGACCCAGACTGGGCTGATATCGAGTCGCAGGGCCTCTTCGAGACTCACCGGCGGCAACACAGGGCCTGCATCGAGATTAGCCAGTGGTTGCGGCTCGCCCCTGAACCAGCTGCCAATCCCGCCGCCGGCATTGCTGCTCGGCGAGGAGTTGTTACCGCCGAAGAAGCGTTGCCATTCGGTTCGCGCGGTCTTCGACAGTCCCTCGTCGAGCATGACGTACGGCACGACGATGGCGGCGCCGAGCACGAGCAAGAACAACGTTCCCCGATTGAACATCGCGGCGCCTGCTAAAGGAACTTGGATAGGAAAGCGAAGGTTGCAGCGGCAATCCTTCGTTTCTTACTATCGACGCCGCGGCTAACTTTTTGCTGAGCGGCGGCCGCGGCCCTTAGATGCCTTGCGATCCGTACTGCCGCACCAGGTTGTCGACCGTGAGCCCGAGCAGCGCGGCGGCGTATTCCTCGTCGCTGTAATAAGCGGCCCGTTCAGACCGCCACTCAATCCGCAACTGCTGCAGCAGCTGCTCGGCACGTTCGGGCGAATATCTCTTCGCCAACTGACTGCGGAGCGCGGAAAAGGCTTCGCTCTGGGCCGCCTCGGCCACCGTGTCCCAGCGATTCAACAAATGCCCGGCGTTATGCTCGAGAATGCGAGCCCGGCAACAAGCGGCAATGTTTGGCAGTTGCAGGTCATTGGCGATGGCTGCAGCGAGAAGCAGCAAGCGATCGCAAACAAGTGGCCGCTGCCGCTGAGCAGCAGCTCGCGCCAAGTGAAGATACATGCCAAGTAGGTCGACGGGCAATGTCATGCTGCGTATGATCGCTTGGATTGAAACGCGAAACAATATGACAGTCGTTTTTCGCATTGCGAAAACACGACCGTGATACCGTAACCGACGCCCGATGCGAATATTCCAAAGACGGGTTCTTTCGCGAAGCGAAAGACGACCATGAGCGAAGATTATTGTTGGCTTACCTCGGCAGAGGCAGCGCCGCTTTTGGCCGAACTTCAGCAGCAGCTTTCTGCGGCCGCGGGACACGTCGACGTGCGGCTCGCCGCCAGATTGCGCAAATCGCACTCAGCAACGCGCTCACATCTACTGCTGGAACAAGTCGAACTCCGCAGCCGGGCGCGCGACAAATTTGCTGATCCGCGCGAGATGTTTTTTACCCGCAAGGGATTGGAGCAATGCACGGATGAAGTTCTAGCTCGCTACAAAGCGCAGCGCTTTCCAGCGGGCAAAGTCGCTGATCTGTGCTGCGGCATTGGCGGCGATGCAATACCTCTGGCGGCCCGCGGACCCCTTGTCGCTTGGGATGCAGATCTCGTTACTGCTCACCTGGCAGCGTGCAATCTGAAGTTGCACACTCAGCTGGGCTGTGAAGTTCGCGCGCAACGGGCTGATGTATCAGCAGTGAACGACGTCGCGGCTTGGCACATCGATCCCGATCGGCGTCCTGGTGGTGAACGGACGATTGAACTAAGCGACTATGAACCAGGGCCGGACTTTTTGCGGGAATTACTGCACACAACTCCAAACGGCGCGGTGAAGATCGCTCCTGCTGCGGAGTTTGAATCTGTCAACTGGCCCGCGTGCGAACGCCAGTGGCTCGGCAGCCGCGGCGAATGCCGGCAGCAGGTGTTGTGGTTCGGTGGGCTGGCTCAGCAGCCCGGTCAACACGTCGCGACAGTCGTGGCGAACGATGGCAACGTATCAACGTTTGCCGGGGATGCAGAATTCCCGCTAACGCCAGCGGACGCAGTCGGTAGTTACCTTTACGAACCCGACGCCACCGTGCTCGCAGCGAAATTGGCAGGAGCGATGGCCGCCCAACTTCAATTGCAAAGCATCACCGCCGGCGGAGGATATTTGACCGCGGAGCATTTGGCGCGGCATCCGCTGCTGGATGCATTCCGCGTGCGCGACGTGTTGCCCTATGACTTGCGGAAGCTGAAGTCGTATTGTCGCGAGCATCAGTTGGGGCAATTGGAAATCAAAAAACGGGGCGTCGATTTGCAACCGCATTTCGTGCGGCGACAAATCCTCGCGGCGGGTGATGCTGCCGCGGTGATTTTCATCACGCCGTTTGCAGGGCATGTGAAAGCGATTGTGGCGGAGCGAACGGCGGCTATCTTTCCTTCTTTGCCGCTTCGCTCCACGCATCATTGAATGCTTTGATAAAACCCGCGGTGAGAAATCCGCCGAGACAGCCGAGCACGCCGAAGGCAATTGCCGCGATGATAATCGGCAGCCAGTCGAACGAGCGTTGCATCAGCACCGCAGTCCAGACGCCCCCCGCTGTAGCGCCGACGATTCCGCCAACGATCGCGCTGACCAACGGCAACCAGCCGAGGGACTGCCGATGGCCCAACTTCGTAACCGGCGCAAAGTGATGTTCGTGCAATTCGCTGGCGTGCTCATGTTTCTCATGTTCTGAAACATGGCCTGTCCGCCCATCTCGCAAACGAGAGCCGATTATCTGCCCTGCCACATGGGCGACAATCGATAAGACCAGCAACAGCACCGCGGCAAATGTAATCGGCGACATCCATTGCCACAAACTGAGCAGCACCGCCGCCAGACTGACGACCAGCAGCAACGTGCGCAAGCCGAACTGCGGCGGGCCAAGAGGGAGCGGACGTGAACGATCGACGGGCATGGAAAATGCTACAGAGGGACGCGAAGCGCCGCGATGAGTGCAGAATGCATTCCTAGTATACGGCAACGGCGAGTTTTTCCGCGGTTCGCTGCAAATTTGAACTCGGCTTTGTTGGCGGGAACAACGCAACGGCTACAATCGCTAGCACCTTTTGAAACCATTACGAACGAACTGCGTTCAAGCGAACGCATCACCTGCCACAAGGATCGATCCATGCGCGTTTGGCCCGGACAACCGTACCCTCTCGGAGCAACTTGGGATGGCCGCGGCGTGAACTTCGCCATTTTTTCGGAAAACGCCACGAAGGTGGAACTCTGTTTGTTTTCGTCCGCGAAAGGGAAAGGTGAATCGCATCGCATCACATTGCCGGAGCAAACCGATATGGCCTGGCATGGCTATTTGCCCGAGGTGCAGCCGCGGCAACTTTATGGCTTTCGCGTGCATGGCCCCTATGATCCCAACAATGGCCATCGCTTCAATCCGAACAAGGTGCTGCTTGATCCGTACGCCCGCGCGATCGGCCGCGTGACGAAGTGGCACGACTCGTTGTTCGGTTACGAAATCGGTCACCCAGATGGAGACCTATCGTTCGATGCCCGGGACAACGCCAAATACGCGCCGCTCGGCGTCGTCGTTGATCCGGCCTTCACCTGGGGCGCCGATGCGCCGCCGCGAACTCCCTGGCATCGCACAGTGATCTACGAAGCGCATGTTACCGGGTTGACCAAATTGCATCCGCTCGTGCCGCCGAAGTTACGGGGCACCTATGCGGGCCTGGCGACGGAGCCTGTCATTCGGCATCTCAAAGAACTCGGCGTGACTGCGATTGAGTTAATGCCTGTGCACCATCACTTGGAAGATCGCCATTTGCTGGAGAAGGGGCTGTCGAACTATTGGGGCTACAACACGCTTGGCTTTTTTGCGACCGAAGCTTCGTACTCTTCCAGCCGCGGCGGCGGCGCGGTGCGGGAATTCAAATCGATGGTGCGCGCGCTGCACGCGGCCGACATCGAAGTGATTATCGACGTCGTTTATAACCACACGGCCGAAGGAAACCAAATGGGCCCGACGTTGTCGCTCCGCGGCATCGACAACACGGCCTACTATCGCACGGTCGGCGACAACCAGCGCTACTACATGGACTACACCGGTTGCGGCAACACGCTCAACATGCGGCATCCGCGGGTGTTGCAGTTGATCATGGACAGCCTGCGCTATTGGGTGCTGGAGATGCACGTCGACGGTTTCCGCTTCGATCTGGCCAGTACGTTGGCTCGCGAACTCCACGAAGTCGACAAGCTGGGGGCGTTCTTCGACATCATTCACCAGGATCCGATCCTCTCGCAGGTAAAGTTGATCGCGGAGCCGTGGGACTTGGGCGAAGGTGGTTACCAGGTCGGCAATTTTCCGGCCTTGTGGACCGAGTGGAACGGGAAGTATCGCGATTGCGTGCGGCGGTTCTGGCGCGGGGATGGCGGCGCCATGAGCGAGTTCGCAACGCGACTCGCCGGAAGCGCCGACCTGTATGGCCACAGTGGCCGCAAGCCGTATGCGAGCATCAACTTCGTCACCTGCCACGATGGCTTCACGCTGCGCGATCTCGTCAGCTACAACGAGAAGCACAACATGGCCAACGGCGAAGACAACCGCGACGGCGCGAACGATAACAACAGCTGGAACTGCGGCGCGGAAGGGGAGACCGACAATGCCGATATCGTCGCGCTGCGGGAACAGCAGAAGCGGAATCTCATCGCCACACTGCTTCTCTCGCAGGGCGTGCCAATGATTCTCGCTGGCGATGAATTGAGCCATACGCAAAACGGCAACAACAACACGTACTGTCAGGACAATGAGCTAACCTGGTTGAATTGGGAACTCGACGACGACAAGAAGAAGTTTCTCGACCTTGTGCGCCACGCCGTGCGATTGCATGCGGAGCAACCGGTGCTGCGGCGGCGGACTTTTTTCCGCGGCCGTCCGTTGCGGGGATCCGAGATCAAAGACATCACGTTCTTCGACACCGTCGGCAACGAAATGTCTGATCAAGACTGGAACGCCGGCTTCGTCCGCACGCTCGCATTGCGTCTCGCCGGGGATGCGATTCCCGAGACCGACGAGCAAGGGAATCCGATTCTGGGCGATACGCTGCTTTTGCTTTTCAATGCTCACAGCGAAGCGGTCGGCTTTCAGTTGCCGCCGCGGGCCAGCAATAGCACGCCGTGGGAAATTATCCTCTACACGTCTGCCAATCCGCCTGAAGCGGTTGCAGCGGCGGCCAGCGAACCGAAGTTGAACATTCCTGCCCGGAGTCTGGCTGTGCTACGAACCGCGCGGATCGAACCCGAACCGGTTGGTACGCCAGCGGCAACCGTGCCGATTCCGATTCCGCTCGCCGAAGTGACACCGTCGGCAGCAGTGCCGCCACCAATTCCTGAACCGCCCCAAGCCGAGTAAATAGCAAGCCCCTAGGTTCGTGCGCGTCAAATCGTTGCGGGCGCCGTACTCGTACGAACCTAGGAGTTCGAACTTCGCGGCTGATACACATCTCCCGGTTCCACCAGCCGCGTACCCACCACGCGCACTCCTGCCGCATCGACCTGCCGAAAGAAGCAAGTTCGATAGCCTTCATGGCAGGCCGCGCCGACCTGATCGACTTTCAGCAAAATCGTGTCGGCGTCGCAATCGATATAAACGGCGCGCACAGTTTGCCGATGGCCGCTCTCCTCGCCCTTTCGCCAATACTTGTTGCGGCTACGGCTCCAATACGTCGCCTGGCCGGTGCGCACGGTTTCGTCAAAGGCTTGCTGATTCATCCAAGCCATCATCAGCACTTCGCCCGTCTCGGCATCCTGCGCGATGGCAGGGAGCAGGCCTCCTTCGCCGCGGGAAAAATCGGGACCAGCGACCGGTTGAACAGATTCAGACATGTTTACTTCGATGACTTTCTGGTTTTGGTTCGCTTGGGACTCTTGGTTGCCGAGTTTCGCGCCGGCTTTTTCATTTTTGCACTGTGGGCGACTTCGATAGACTTCGCCGCCCACTCGGATAGTCGGTGTGGATCTTCAATGACTTCGAGCGGCACTTCGTAGTACTGCATGATCATGCGGCCGTCGCCGAACGGAGCGAACGGTCCCATGCCCGCCGCGGTAAAGTCGGCACGATTGGAATCGTCGACCTTCATGTACAACCGGTCTTCGGCCAGCAGGGCAAAGAACAACTCGCCGGCATAGATTCCCACGCCGCCAAACATGCTCCGATCCCGCAGGCCGCGCACGCTGGGACGCAATTGCTCACTCACCCATGCGCGAAAAGTTTTGCTGACAGGCATCTCAGGTAGACCGTTGCATTAGCAAGGGCGTGTCGCTTTTAACCAATCAAATTTCAGCCGGAGAGAAGGTGACTGCCCCACGCAACGCTGACGATTCAAGCCTGTTGCGAAGTGAGCGGGTACGCCCTCGCTAACGTTACGGGCTGCCTGCGCCGCGGTCCAAACAGACGTCGCGCACGGACTGCCCGGTCTATTGTGAACCATTGCTATCAGGCTCACAACCGACGCTAACTGAAAGCGACAGCGGCGACTCATCGCGGGTTCGCGATCACGCCGATGCCATCAATCGCTTCGGCTGCGAGTACCACTGCTCCGCCCTGTGTCTGAAGGCGACTCCGCTGCTCTGCCGTGAGGGTCGAACGTTCTTCAGCCGGGCCGGGCGGCTTGCAGCTCTCTCATCTTCGCGAGGCCACATTGAACAGCACACTCAGTTTGATTATGCCCGTGCGCAATTGTGAAGGCACGCTGGCCAGGCACGTGGCGCGTTGGCTCGAAATCATTCCGGAATTGACGCAGCGGTTCGAAGTGCTGATCGTCGACGATGGCTCGAATGATCACACTTTCGACATTGCCGATGAGCTGTCGCGTGAGTATCCGCAAGTGCGGGCCTTGCGCAACAGCGTCGCTCGTGGCACGCAACAAGCCGTCCGCACCGGCATCGAACAAGCCCGCGGCGAAATCGTCTTCGTCCAAGACGAGCAATCGGCGATCAGCAGCAACGATCTCCGCCGGTTGTGGGAAATGCGCCAAGATCAACAACTGATCATGGCCCGCACGCCGAGCAAACCGCTGAGCATCAAACCCGATCTGCTCGATCGCTTGACCGCCTGGGGCGAAGCCCTCAAGCAACACGCTCACGAAACCAACCAGGCTGGCGCCATTCACATGATCCGCCGCGGCGCGATCGAAGAAATGCGCGGTCAGGCCGATGAATCGTCGCTGGAGATCGGTCCCATCCAACCGTTGCCGGCAAAGGATCCCGCGACGCGCTCCCGCACCGATGCGGTGCACGAAGGTGGCATTCAACGCGGTGTGCGGAGTTTCCTCAGTCACCTGCGTGAACTGGCGCTGGGAGAGTAAGACGGCGCACGGTTCCGTCTAACGTCTCAAGTCGTCGGCAATTGCTGCGCAATATCACTCGCCGCGCGAAACATGCGCACCACACCAGGCCGCAGACCACGAAACGCGGCCGCATAACGGCCGGGGTCATTCTTTGGCCCCGGCAAACTCCGAATCAAAATTTGCTGCACCTGATCCGGAAAATGGCGCGCTGCGGCTCCATAGATTTCCGGATCTGCTTCGACGCTGTCCCCCACCAGCACAAACCGCCGCTGCGGAAAAAGCTTCAGCAGCGAGTGAATGACGACGGCCTTCGCGGAACTTCGCAGCAACAACTTTCGCAGCAGATGGTCGCGCAGTCGAAACGCGCGCAAGTGGAACGAGCCGGCGGGAAAGCCCGACGCGCCGAACAGCGCCTGCAGATGCGGATAGAGTTGCCACGGACAAGACGAGACGTAGTGAAACACGGCGCCCTGCGACTCCCAACTTTGGAACAGTTGGGCCATGCCGGCGATCGGCTCGAACTCTTTCAGAAACGTATTCGCCAACAGCGTGCGGCGACACATCACGTGCGAGTGTTTCAGTGTATCGTCGATGTCTGAAATGATCGAAATGCCCTGCGGTTCGACCAAATGCACGGGCGAATGCAAGCCCAGCGCTTGACCAGCCGCAGTACAAACGTCAAGCGAGACTTGCCGATGCTGCGGCGACGACTCGGTGATCAGCGAAGATAACTGCTCGTCAGGCACTTTGAGCGTGCCGAGAAAATGACCGTTCTTGCGTGTCTTTTTCGGCAGCACGTGCACATCGTCGCCAAGCTTCACCGCGATCTGCTTGCCCGCTTCGTCGTGAGCCAGAAACCGCTGAATGCGATGGCGGAACAACTCCGATTCAAAGGCACCGGACGGCACCTTCATCACGCGCTGCAGCACCTTCAGCAAAAACCGCTTGCCAAGGCCCACGGGCCGTTGCGAAAAGACGTCGCCGTGCACTTGCACATGCCACTGCCGCCCGTCAGCTACGCGATAGCCGATCGTCGGAAAAAGGACGACTTGTTGGTCGGCCTGCAGATTGGACGACACACTTTCTTTCCCCTGAAAACCGGGGCTGTTGGTGCGTCGCGGCAACATTCGTTGAAGCACGTTAGCCTGAACTCCCTGGACACCTTCCCTAGCTTGACTTGACTAGACATCCCGCAACGGGCGATGTCAAGGTTAGCTGTGCGCAAGCTTGCGTAACTGCAATGTTGGCTGAATCTTCCCTTTCGCTCGCGCATCTCGCGCGACCAGATTGGCTTTGTCCCGGGGGCCGCGAAGGATTTCATTCCCACAATTCCCCTGCAGGACTTGTCTGCAGCGGGCGGGCTGTGTATAGTAAACAATTGTATATTTATCGGCGATAGTGCATTTCGACCAACGGTCGCGAGCATCATCGAACCGAAGCGAAACTCACGACCGCTGGCGCTCTAAGGGTGCCTGGGGTTAATGGCTGCTGCGCGTGGGTCGACCATCACATGCAAGCCAGCAGCCGTTGATGAACCCGGCAGATCTGTTGATTTACGGGTTTAGGAGCGCAACAGAAGTGTTGTTTCACCTGTGCAGAAAGGTGCAGAAATGAACAGAAATGTTGCTGGAAATTCACCGCTGTTTTTGGCAACTTGTGAAGCGGCAACAGGTTACGCCGATCGATCGGTCGGCGGAAAAGTGTTGCCCTCTCCCGTGCACCTCGGGACCACCGATTCGTGCTGTATTGAGTTGGCCTCGCTCCGGTACGTAGAATGGGAGCTTAACCCCCGCCCTTCCGCCCTCCTCCCACCTGCGGCGACATCGTTATGTTGAATCACATCGTTTGCCGCTGGCTATTTTTTGGCCTGACTTGTTTTGGTGTTGCCGGGCTGTCGTCCGCTCGGAGTGCGGAACCAGATAACTTGCTGGCCAAGCCACTAAGTTTCGAGCTCGACGTGCAACCAATCCTGGTCGCGAATGGCTGCAGCGTCGGCGCTTGTCACGGCAAAAGTCGGGGACAGAACGGCTTTCAATTGTCGCTGTTGTCGTTCGATCCCGATTTCGATTTCGCTGCCCTGACGCAACATGCTCGGGGACGACGCTTATTTTTGGCCGCGCCTGAGCGAAGCCTCTTGCTGCAAAAAGGCGCCGGCCTGGTTCCGCACGGCGGCGGCCAACGACTCGATCCTGCAGGCCCCGATTTTGAGTTGCTCCGTCAGTGGATTGCCGCTGGTGCGCCGCGGCGCCTCGAAAATGAACCCAAACTGCTGGGCGTCACGCTCACTCCGACGCAAATCACATTGCAGTCGAAAGAAAAACATCAACTTGTCGTGACAGCCAGTTATTCCGACGGCACGCAGCGGGATGTCACCACGAGAACTTCGTTTCAATCGAACGAGGCCGCGATTGTCGCCGTCGACAAAGCGGGCCTGATCACCGCCGGCGCGCTGCCGGGCGAAGCCACGCTGATGGCTCGTTATATGACGGTGATCGCCACGTGCAATGTCGCGATTCCGGTGACCGGCGACGTCGATCCTGCCCAGTACGCCGCCTTGCCGAGAAAGAATTTCATCGACAATCTGGTCTGGAACAAACTGCAATCGCAAGGGCTGCTCCCTTCGCCACCGTGCGACGATGCGACCTTCCTCCGCCGAGCGCATCTCGATGTGATTGGCCGTTTGCCCACGCCCGACGAAGTCCGCTCGTTCCTCGCCGATACGCGCAGTGACAAGCGAGCGAGGTTGATCGACGATCTGCTCGTTCGCCCGGAATACGTCGATCATTGGTCCGGCAAATGGGCCGATCTGTTGCGGCCGAATCCATATCGCGTCGGCATCAAAACCGTGATGGCGATGGATACCTGGATCCGCGACAGCTTTCGCCAGAACAAGCCTTACGATCAGTTTGTTCGCGAGATCGTCACTGCCGAAGGAAGCACGTGGAAGAACGGCGCTGCGGTCGTCTTTCGCGATCGCCGCGAACCGGCCGAGTTGGCGACGATGATTTCACAACTGTTTCTCGGCACGCGGCTCGATTGTGCGAAGTGCCACCATCATCCGTTTGAAAAATGGAGCCAAGATGACTTCTACAGTTTCGCGGCGTATTTTTCGCGCGTGGGGCGTAAAGGAACGGGCCTTTCGCCGCCGATTTCGGGGAGCGAAGAGTTCATCTTGTTCGGCAAGCCGGTCAAAGTGACGCATCCCGCGACCGGCGAAGAGATGCAACCGCGGCCGCTGTTTGGCAGTGCGCCGCCGATCGCCGAAGGTGACGATCCACGACAAGCGCTCGCCGATTGGATCACCTCGGATCAGAACGATTTCTTTGTGCAGACGATTGCCAATCGCGTGTGGGCCGAGTTGATGGGCCGCGGCCTGGTCGAACCCGTCGATGATCTGCGGGCCACCAATCCGCCGTCGAATCCCGCGTTGCTCGCCGCACTCGGCAATCATTTGCGGGAGCAAAAGTACGATCTGAAGCAACTGATCCGCGTGATCTGCAATTCGCATGTGTACGGACTCAGCGTGAAGCCGGAAGGTTCGAACGTGCAGGACACCAAAAACTTCTCACGGCGATATCGCACCCGCATGCGGGCCGAAGTGCTGGCCGATGCGATCTGCGATATCACGGGCTTGCCTGAAAAATATGAAGCGATGCCCGGCGAATCACGAGCCAGCCAACTTTGGACCACGCGCATCGATTCCCTCACGCTCGATACTTTCGGCCGCCCCGACCCGAATCAAGATCCACCGTGCGAACGACTCGCCGATGGTGCTGTAACGCAAGCGCTGCACTTGATGAACTCGAAAACGATTCAAGGCAAAGTGACATCCGACGAGGGCATTGCGAACCAACTAGCCAAGTCGGAACGTTCGCCGGAACAAATCGTCGAAGAACTTTACTTGCTCACATATGGCCGCTTGCCCGATGCCGCGGAACGCGACATCGGCGTGCAAGTGTTTGCCCGTCCTGATTCATCACGTCGCCAATCCGCAGAGGACCTGCTATGGGCTTTGCTCAATACGCCCGAGTTTTTCTTCCAGCGGTAATGATTGCGGTTGTCGTGTCGGCGCTCTGCATTTCGCGAGCGTCCGCCGCGCCGCCCGATGTCACGTCGCTTTTCCCCGCTGGCGGTGCGCTCGGTGAAACACCTGAAGTCACCATCACAGGTACATTGAACCATTGGCCCGTGCAGTTCTGGTGCAGCAATCCGCAGCTGAAAATCGATTGCGGCAGCAGCAAGGGGAAACTGGTCATTCACATACCGGCCGACGCCCCCTGCGGCATTGCCTGGCTCCGCCTGATCGACGAAGAAGGCGCCTCCGTGCCGCGCCCGTTTGTCGTAGCCGCGCAGCCGAGCATGCTGGAGAAGGAGCCAAACGAAACACCGAAGAGCGCGCAACAAGTCGCGCTCCCCGCCGTGGTACACGGCAAGTTCGACAAGAACGGCGATTCGGATGCCTATCGCGTCGAACTGGCCGCGGGACAAACAATTGTCGCTGTGTTGCAATCCCACGAGATTCTGGGATCTCCTGCGGACGGTGCATTGCAGATCTGCAATGCAGCAGGGCAGGTGCTGGTGATGAATCAAGATGCCGGTAGTCTCGATTCGTTGTTAACCTTCCGCGCCGAAGTCGCCGGCACTTATCTGGTGCGCACTTTCGCCTTGCCCGCTACGCCGAATAGTTCGATCAACTTCGCGGGGGGCGAATTGTTCATCTATCGACTGACCCTCACCACGGGACCCTACGCGGATTACTCCCTGCCGCTTGCGGTTTCGCGAGAGCCTGCCATGGAATTGAATCTACACGGCTGGAATGTCTCCGACCAAAAAGTCACCTTTGCTTCTCCCAAGGGAATGGTGACCGAGCCTTGGCATTGGACACCACCGAACACAGCAGGACTGATCCCGCTGCGAACTGTTGATGTTCCGCTGATCATTGCGGCAGGGAACGCAGCCAGCGAAATGGGGCAGCCGATCTCAACGCCTTGCTGCATTTCCGGCGTCATCGCCAAGCCTCGCGAAGTTCATCGTTTTGCGTTCGAAGGCAAGAAGGGAACGAAGTTGGCGATCGCTGCGGAGTCTGCCGGGATTGGCTTTGATCTGGATCCGCATGTGAAACTCGTTGGCCCTGAGGGAAAAATGATTTCCGAGGCCGATGACAAGGCCAAAAATCATGATCCCGAGCTCAGTGTGACGTTGCCCGCGGACGGCACTTATCAACTGGAAATTCGCGACACCTTTCGCAGCGGCGGCCCGCGGCATGTTTACCGCCTGTTGATCGAAACGCCGCAGCCGCGGTTATTGCTGAGCGTCGCGGCGGGCAGCTTTTTGCTGGAAGCTGACAACCCGCTCGAGATTCCGGTGACGATTACTCGGCAGAACGGTTTCAGCGGTGAAGCGAAGATTACTGCCGTCGATTTGCCTGCAGGTGTCTCGGTGATTTTTGGTACTTCGCAAAACAAAGGTGATTCGGCAAAAACGGTGAAGTTAACCCTCACCGCGATTGCCGAGGCGAAGGCCGGTCCAATTCGCATCGTCGCTCAGGAAAGTGACGACAAAGAAATTGCGACAGCGACGTTTTCGCAAACGCTCGGAGGCAGCACGTTTCAGCATTCCAATCTATGGGCCGCCGTCAAAGGAGCGAAGCAGCCATGAGTTCGCTCGACCGCGCCGCTGCACTTGCGCTGATGCAAGAATACGTGCAAAGCGAATCGCTGCGGCGGCACATGCTGTGTGTGGAAGCTGCAATGCGGGCCTACGCACGAAAATGGAATGAAGACGAAACCACTTGGGGCATCATCGGCCTGCTGCATGATTTCGATTATGAACGCTGGCCCAATCCGCCCGATCATCCGCTGCAAGGCGCTGAAATTCTCCGTGGGCTCGGTTATCCCGAGCATGTGATCTATGCGATCAAGTCGCACGCCGATTATTTGACGGATTGCCCGCGCGTGAATCGCGTCGACAAAGTGCTTTACGCTTGCGATGAACTATGCGGTTTCATCGTCGCCTGCGCAGCCGTTCGCCCCGAAAAACTGGTCGGCATGGAAGCGAAAAGCGTGCGGAAGAAACTGAAGAACAAGGCCTTTGCGGCGGCGGTCAATCGCGACGACATCGACCGCGGCGCTGCTGATTTGGGCGTGGATCTCGATGAACATGTTCAGTTTTGCATCGACGCTTTGCAGCAAATGCCGTGCTAAGGACGCAGCCATTTCATGCGAGAATTTCTGCGGCCGATGCTACCGATGGTGCTGGTGCTGCTCGTTCCCATCGTGCCGTTTGTGCTTTTTGCGTGGCTGAATCCTGGCTGGGAAGACCAAGTGGCCGAGTGGGGCCAGTCGAGCGAGTCGCAACTTTGGACCGCGGCGGTCATCATCGGCCTGCTCGCAAGCGATATTTTTTTGCTGATCCCTTCAAGCGTTTTGTGCACCGCTGCCGGTTGGCAGTTTGGCATCGCGCTAGGAACACTCATTGCGTGGACGGGCATGTCGCTCGGCGCGGTGATTGGATTTTCACTCGCGAAGCAGATCGGCAAGCCGCTGGTGAGTTGGCTGACGACTCCGGCGGAACTCGCGCGGGCCGGTGAACTAACGCAGCAACTCGGGCCTTGGCTGCTTGTTGTCGCGCGTGGCATTCCGGTGGTCGCCGAGGCCAGCGTGCTGTTTGTTGGCCTGCATCAAATGCCGTGGCGGACATTCTTGCCGCCGGTGCTGTTCAGCAATTTGGTGCTGGCCTTTGCCTATGCAGCGTTTGGTCGTGTCGCGGAGCAGTTTCACTTGCTACCGCTGGCGATCGGCGTATCGATTCTCGCGCCGGTGCTGATGATTGTAGCCTTTCGGTTGTGGCTGCAATTTCGCAAACGCGTTTGATCCAGCGCCACGTGCTTGCGACAACGAAGCGTTACCATCCCAACCAGGCCGGCAGCTTATCCGCAGTCGGCAGCGGAATGACACGCACACTTTGAATGCTCGGATGAGCGAGGACTTCGTCGATCGCCTCCTTTGGCGGCACGCCGTCGAGATTGAGCACGCCCACGGCAGTCCCACCGGGTGCAGCGCGGCCGACGGTCATTTGGCCGATGTTGACATTGTGCTTACCGAAAATGGTTCCGACTGCGCCGATGATGCCCGGCACATCGCTGTGGGTGAAGACCAGCAAGTTGCCGTCGATATAAGCTTCGAGCCGCCAATCATCGAGTCGAATGAGCCGCGGCATGTTATTGCCGAAGAGCGTCCCCGAGACCACGTGCGATTCGCCGCCGACGGTCACTTCGACCGTCATCGACGAGCTGAACGCGCCCATATCTGCGCGGCTCTCCTCGGTGAGCTGAATGCCGCGTTCCCGTAGCAGCACATCGGCGTTGACGATATTGACATCCTCTTCCAACGCCTTTTCCAATAAGCCAGCACAGAAGGCCGATGTGAGCAGCTTGGTGTTCCTCTGCGTCACTTCGCCGCGATATGTGATGTGACACTTTGAAGCGCCGGCTGGTTGCCATTCCGACATCAGCAGGCCGAGCCGCCAGGCCAGATTGAGGTACCCCTTCATTGCTTGCAGAGTGGCTGGATCGACCGAAGCCATATTCACGGCAAAGCGAACCTCGCCGGTCGAGAAGTAATTGATCAGCAGCTGCACTGCTTCAAGAGCCACTTGTTGCTGAGCTTCTTCGGTGCTCGCGCCCAAGTGCGGAGTGCAGAGGACGTTCGGCATTTTGAAGAGCGGGCTGGTGGTATTGGGCTCTTCGACGAAGACATCGAGAGCCACGCCGCCGAGTTTGCCACTTTTCAGGCCCTCGACAAGAGCCGCTTCGTCGTAGATACCACCGCGAGCGCAGTTAATCAGCCGGCAGCCGGGCTTGAGCTTCCCGATGGTTTTCGAATTAATGAGGCCCGTCGTTTCCGGAGTCAGTGGTGTGTGCACGGTGAGGTAGTCAACTTGCGGCAGCATGTCTTCGACCTTGTCGAACAACTGCACGCCGAGCTTCTCGGCCTGCTCCTTCGACATATACGGCTCGACACCGAGCACTTTCATCTGAAAGGCGATGGCGCGTTTCGCAACTTCTTGCCCAATCCGGCCCATGCCGATGATGCCGAGCGTCTTGTCGGCGATTTGCGAGCCCATGTACGTTTTGCGATCCCACTTGCCACCGACCAGCGTCATGTGGGCTTCGGCCACACGGCGCGACAACGCGAGCATCAGCGTGAAGGTGTGCTCGGCCGTGCTCAACGTGTTTCCGGTCGGCGTATTCATCACCACGATGCCGAGTCGCTTGGCTGCATCCTTGTCGATGTTGTCTGTGCCGACGCCCGCGCGGGCGATGGCTTTGAGCCGCTTATTCCCTTCGAGCTCGGCTGCCATGATCGTCACGCCGCTGCGGCAGATCGCGCCGTCGAATTCGGCCAGCGCTTTCTTGAGTGCTTCCCCCTTGAGCTTGGTGCGCACTTCATACTCGATGCCGGGAGCGGCAGCGAGCATATCAAGACCTTCTTGAGCGATATCGTCGAGAACAATAATTCGGGCCATGATTCAAACTTGCAATCGGGTCGAAAGGAATATGAAAAAATGCGTCACGCACAGCGACGCAACAAACCGTGGGCCCGCTCCTTGGGCATGAAAACAAAGTCTCGCAGAGCGCCTTTGTGCAGCTTCGGCCGCAGGGAGTTGAACTCACCGATCGGTGCAAAGCCCTGCGGAGCGAAGCAAAAGCCTTCGTAACCAATGCTCTTCAAATATAAGAACACGGCGCAGTTCGGATCGCTCGCGTTGCCGCATTCGAACAGCAGGTCGGGGCGATCCTGGCTGAGAATTTCGCGGCCGCCGCGAAACACTTCGAGCTCATGCCCTTCCACGTCGCACTTTACAAAGCTGATAGGGCGAGCCGAGTGGTTGGCGAGATAGTGATCGAGGGTTGTGATTGGTGTTTGAATGAGATCGAGATCGCTACGACCGGTTTGAAATTTGTCAAAGCTCGCGCCGCCCCAGTGACCCTTCGGCCGCCGCAGCGTCAGTTCACCGCACATCGATGAAACGCCGCTCTCCACAATCTCCAACTGTTTCAGCCCAAAACAGCTTCGCAAATCCTTCAGATAATTCTGCAGTTCGGGCTGTGGTTCGAAGGCGATGACCTGGCCCTGCGGTCCCACCTGGCGATGCATCCAGTACGAGTAAATGCCACGATTGGCGCCGATATCGACGGCCGTTTTGTTCTTCAGGTCCCGACTGAGCAAGAACGAAACGCCAAACTTCTCGCCGCGCAAGCGATAACGCCAAGCTCGATGCAAGAAATGCAGCCGTTCGAATAGGTTCATCGGGAAGCTCCAAATGCGGGCAATCAGGACCAAAAGGATTCGCCGGGAAACGTATCAAAGACAGCATCGCTGGAATAGGCGAATATTCAGCTAGCAGTCACCGATAGTGAAGCGAATCCTTTCAGATGCCCGCAGAAGCAGATCAAAAACGAACTAAGCGTTCACTTTCTGGAATTCACGCATGAAATCAGCGAGGGCTTCCACGCCAGCAACCGGCATCGCGTTGTAAATCGAAGCCCGAATGCCGCCGACGCTACGATGCCCCTTCAGTCCATCCAGGCCGCGATCTTCGCCGTCCTTGCAGAATTTCTTTTCCAGGGCTTCGGTCGGCAGACGGAAAGTGACGTTCATCAGCGAGCGATTCGCTGGCTGAGCGTGACCCTTATAGTAGCCATTGCTGGAGTCGATCAGGTTGTAAAGCAGCGCGGCCTTGTCTTTGTTCCGCTTGTGCATGGCGGCCAATCCGCCGACGTCGTCCTTCAGCCAACGGAGCACAAGATTCATCAAGTAAATGGCAAAGGTCGGCGGCGTGTTGTAGAGCGAATCTTCTTTGACGTGATTCTTGTAGTTGAGATAGCCGGGCAAGTTGTCTTGTGACCGCTCCAGCAAATCGTCGCGAATGATGACGCAAGTTACCCCAGCCGGCCCGGCATTCTTTTGAGCACAGGCATACACGAGGCCGATGTTCTTGAAATCGAGAGGCCGATGCAAGAAGTCACTCGAAGCGTCGATCACCAGCGGCGAGGCGCCGGTGTCGAGTTCCGTCGCGAACTGCACGCCTTGAATCGTTTCGTTGCTGCAGAGATAGGTGTATGCGGCCTGGGGATTCAATCCGGCTTCGGCCAGCGTCGGCAGACGGTCGTAGTTCGTGGCTTTGCCATCCCAAGCGACTTTGACCTGGCCTTCGCGTTTGGCTTCGTCGACGGCCATCTTGCTCCACGAACCGGTGCTCAAATAGTCAGCCGCCGCAGTCTGGCCGCGGAGCAGGTTCATTGGCACCATCGAAAACTGCAACCGCGAACCACCTTGCAGGAAAATGATCTGGTAGTTGGCTGGAATGGCGAGCAACTCTCGCAACAGTTGCTTGGTCGAAGCGAGGATATCGAGAAAGCCCTGGGCCCGATGGCTCATTTCCAAAATGCTCATGCCGTAGCCGGGGAGCGAAACCAAATCGCGCTGGGCTTGTTCAAGCACTGGCAGCGGCAGCACGGCAGGACCGGGGGAGAAGTTGAAAACGCGCTGAGCGGCGGTAGTGGTCGACATCGGACTTCTTCTCCCAGACGGTTGCCCAAACAAATTACGGCAGAAACGAAACCGCGATTTTAGGCTGCTTGGCCCTGGTCGGGGAGGGGACGCAGCGGTGCGGATTGGCGTGGTGGCTTGCGGAATCCAGCAAAATTGCGTGTGACGAAGCAACGGCTGAACCATGGCTCGGTTCGGTTGTCCTCTCGGAAGCGAAGTGAGCCTGCTATGCTGCCTCTCCTCGCTACTTAGGACACGCACCCTCCCCGCAGGTTCGTCATGCTCTCCTCTCAGCCGACATCCGCCGAGCGCTGGCAGGCGCGCCTGTTGGTGCTGCTGGCCGGGTTGCTCTGGAGCAGTAGCGGCTTCTTCGCCAAAGCGCCGGATTTTCAAAGCTGGAACGGCGTTTCGCTGGTATTCTGGCGGGCGGTGTTTGCCTGCGTGATTCTCGTGCCAATGGTGCGCCGGCCACAGTGGTCGTGGAAGTTGATTCCCATGATCCTCATCTTTGCCGTCATGAACTTCACTTACCTGGAAGCAATGAAACGCGGCACCGCAGCCAACGCCATTTGGCTACAGAACACGGGGCCGATGATCGTGCTGCTGGTGGGCGTGTTCGTTTTCAAAGAAACAGCGAGAGGCCTGGATTGGCTGATGGCCGCGATGGCGTCGGCGGGCATCGCGCTGATTCTCTATTACGAAGCGAAAGGTTCGGCTTTCGACGCGGTGCTGTTTGGACTCGGCTCGGGAATTACCTACGCCGGTGTCGTCCTTTCCTTACGACTGCTGCGCGATTTTGAAAGCGCCTGGCTGATTGCCCTCAACCACATCGTGACGGCGATGCTCCACTATTTCATTCCACCTTTATTTGATCCCGCCAACGCCGTGCTCTGGCCCGTCGGGCGCCAATGGCTGCTACTCGCCGGTTTCGGCATTTTTCAAATGGGGCTGCCGTATTTTCTCTTCGCACGGGCGCTGAAGAAAATTCCAGGCCATGAAGCATCCGGCATTGGACTGGTCGAACCACTGCTCGTGCCGGTGTGGGTCTGCCTGGCTTGGGGCTGGCGCGAACATTTGCCCGCGTGGTGGACGATCGCGGGGGGCGGACTGATCTTTGCGGGGTTGGTAATTCGTTATGTGGGGTCGCTACGCGACGGAAAAGCCTCGAACAATTGACGGCAGGACAGTGCGCCAACTGTAACTCCGCCGATTGACAGCGTGGCATCGGCATCGAGCCCGACTACTTTCTTCGGAGCGTAAACAAGGACGCCATTCTGATCGGATTCAGGTGACTCAAAAACTTCAATGCAACGATTTTGTAGATTCACGATCCAATAGCAGGGAACTCCAGCAGCACTGTAAATTCCTGCTTTACGCCGATCATTGGCAAGCGTCGATTCCGCAACTTCAACTACCAGTGCTAGATCAGCTCCCCTGGGATGCTTTGTGAAGTAGTCCGCTGGTGCTCCGCGTACGATTGCAACGTCAGGTTCGGGAACGCTCTTGCCTGTCACTAACGCTTTCTGAGTCCGCACATACCAGCCGCCAGGGACTATCTTTCGCAACAACTCCTCGACCAAATCCATCATCCCATCATGCGCTGAACTGCGAACCATTTGTGGAAATTCCCAGCCATCGTAGGTTGTCAGCGTGCCTTCATATTTGGGAACGATCCATCCCTCGAGCAGTTCGCAAGGAAACTCGCCAAGTAAGTCGAGACGAGCGAGTTCCAGGTACTGCTCGACCGTATATTGGCAGCGGGAGGTATATGGCGACGCCCAGACTTGGGGAACTGTTGCCGATGAAAATGAGGTCGACATTCTTTCGGTCCCGTGTTGGAGATGATGTATTGTATCATCCCCAGCTACTTTGACCCAAGCCGCATGTACTAAGCTTTCGCCTTCGCCGGCGTATCGC
The DNA here is from genome assembly GCA_964394305.1 of uncultured Pirellulaceae bacterium. GTDB lineage: Bacteria > Planctomycetota > Planctomycetia > Pirellulales > Pirellulaceae > Anatilimnocola. Next base: position 227,767 of record CAYMWL010000003.1, on the reverse strand, counting down.
CATTGCGAGACACCGTCACATCTGCCGGTGACGGTGTGTCGCCGCCGAGTTTCACCAGCGATTCGGGCAACTCGACGCCGCCGATGTCGCGCATCACTTGCATCATCGGCGGCAAGCTTTTGGCCATGCCACTGAGGAAGTTCGATGTGCTGCTGCGACCATCGTTGCCGCCACCTTCCCACACCACGACCTTGTCGAACTTGATGTTCGAGATCGCCTTGGCCGAGGCTTCGGCCAGGTTGTCGAGGTGTTCGAGCATGAGCATCTGGAAGGCCTGGTTCGAGCCGCCGCAGGCCGCGACGATCTGCTTGAGACCTTCGCCTTTCTTGGCCAGCATTTCGTATTGACCGCGAGCTTCTGCTTCGAGCTTCAAGTAGATCGCATCGGCTTCGGCCTTGGCTTCGATCAGCCGCTTTTCGGCGATGGCTTCGGCATCGACGATCTGCTTGGCCTTTTGAGCCTTGGCCGGAGCTTCGAGCTTGGCGCGCTGTTCGGCTTCGACCCGTTCGGCTTCCGCGAGCGCGGCCTTGGCCATGGCGCGGTTTTGGATTTCCATCACGTGTGCTTCGGCTTCCTTCCGGCGGCCTTCACCCTTTTCGTAGGCTTCGGCTTTGCGAATCGCGAGTTCGGCTTGCGACGCAGCAACGCGAGCGGCTGAGCTGTTTTCCCCGTCAATGGCCGAAGCATCCGCCTCGGCGACTTGAATACGCATGTGCCGCTCGGCGTCTTTCACCGAGGCTTCGCGTTCGAACGCAGCTTGCTTCTCACCGACCGCCTGGTCTTTTTCGAGGGCAGCCACGCGGACGAGCTGATCGCGCTGCGCTTCACGCGTACCGATCGCTTGTTCCTTGCGGGCGTTCGAAACTTGAATCGACTTATCGCGTTCAGCAGCCGCCACGCGGGTTTCACCCATCTTTTCGTTGTCGGCAACATCACCGCGAGCTTGTTGAATGGCGAGCGAAGCAGCCTTCTGGCCGATGGCGTCGATGTAGCCCGATTCGTCGGTGATGTCAGTGATATTGACGTTGATCAGTTGCAGGCCAATCTTCGCCAGTTCCGGCTCAAGCGAGTGCTGCACGTGCTCGAGGAACTTATCGCGATCGCGGTTGATCTCTTCGATTCCCATCGAAGCAATCACTTGTCGCAATTGACCAAAGATCATTTCTTCGGCTTGCTTGCGAACTTCCTGTGTCGACAGCCCAAGCAAACGGACGGCTGCGTTCTGCATCACGTCGGGCTTGGTATCGATCGCCACAGTGAAGACGCTAGGAACGTTCACGCGGATGTTTTCCGACGACAAAGCGCCACGGAGCGGAACTTCGATCTGGATTGGCTCCAGACTTAAATACGCGTAATCCTGCACTAGCGGCCAGACGAAGGCTGCACCGCCGTGAATCGTTTTGCTGGCCTGGCCGCCTTTGCCGGTGCGGCCGAAGATGACGAGCACACGGTTGCTGGGGCAGCGTTTGAACTGCTTGATCAGCATGATGATGAAGCCGAAGAACAGGATCGCCACCATAATGATGATGACGCCCAAAATGCCGGCGACCGTAGCCGCATCGGCGAGCAGCAGTGAACCTGACATCGTCTAGTCTCCTAAAATTCGTCGTTCTGTGTGCGTAATTTCAGCGCGACTCAGCAGTGGCGGATCATTTCCGCCGAAGCGAGAACCACGCGGTTGAGTTGTGGCTATGGAGAGTCGGTTCCAGACCGACAATTAAGCAATTCTTAGGCGGATTTGGGGAGCGGCATGACTTCCAGCACATCGCCAGCGACTCCGACCACGCGGACGTGTGTGCCTGTCGCCAGACGCTCAGCGGAGTTGGTCACCGCGGCATATTCCATCAGCCGATTCTGCAATCGGAGTTGAATCTTGCCAGCATTTGCTTTGCTACCCGGAATCGGAATGTAGACGGTCGCTTCCTGGCCAATGGCCCGTTGGATGCGAACGGTCCCATCCTCTCCCAAGCGGCCGATCAAGCGCATGATCCAGTGTACCCCATACATAGCGCCCAAGCCGCTAATCGTGCCGATGGCAAGCTGCAGGAAGAGGTTCAGGCCACCTTGCTCCGCTGCCAATCCGGCCAATCCGAAGAATGTGCTCGCCGCAATCAGCGTGCGGAACGAAATGACGCCGAAGAGCCAACTTGAACTGTGGTCGTGTCCTTCGGTTGCGTGGTCGTGCCCCGCATCCCCCGCGTGATCGCTACCAACGTCATGCACGTCGCCGCCATGAAAACCGCCACCAGTATCAGCAGACAAATCGTCCGGCAGATCATGTCCGCCGCTGAGCCCGACCAGAGTAAGTACAAACTGGCATACGAGCACCGTGCCGCCGACCACCGCGAAAAAGAGAAACAGATAAGTCATGTAGGCCATGGCAGCGTCCTCGCGAACTGTGTTTGCAGCGGCCCCATGCCGCGCGCCAGTGAGTTGCTTTGGCAGTAGTTCGTCGCTGCCAAACAATTATTGCCGCAAAATGCGCGATTCGCGAATGAAATCGCCGTGAAGCGTGACGCAAAAGTGCCGCTCGCCGTTGGAGTTAGGCCTATTTGGCGGCCCAAACCTGCACGAGCTCGGCACACACTTCTGTCGCAGCGGCCATTTCTTCCAGGCAGGTCCATTCCAAGGGAGAATGCGGATTGTGTTCACCGGTGGAAAGGTTCGGCGTGGGCAATCCCTTTTCAGTAAGTTGCGAACCATCAGTGCCGCCGCGAACGATGGTCAGCTTGGCTTCCCGTCCCAGGCGGCGATGCGCTTCCACTGCATAGGCGGCAGCGCGGGGCTCTTTGGCCAAGCCATCGCCCAAGTTGCGATACTGCTTCTTCACCTGCACATCGACTTTGCAGCCTGGATGCTCTTGCTCCACTTCCAACGCCAACTTTTTCAGCAGTTCTGCTTTCACGCCCAAGCCCGCAGTGTCGAAATCACGCAGCAGCACTTTGACTGTCGCTTCGGCTACTCCGCCTTGCAGATCGTACGGATGCAAAAATCCGCTGCGGCCCTCCGTTGTTTCCGGCGAATGTCCGGTGCGGGGGAGGCGGTCGAGAAAAGTACCGATCGCACGCAGTGCATTGACCATTCTTCCCATGGCAATCGATGGATGGATGTTGATCCCTTGAACGCGGACTGTCGCCAAATCTGCCGAAAACGTTTCCACATCCACTTCGCCGGCAGCGCTTCCATCGAGCGTGTAGCAAACAGTAGCGCCGAGTTTCTTCAGATCGACATGGTCAATGCCGTGGCCGATTTCTTCATCGCACGTGAAGAGCACGCGCACGGGACCATGCTTGAGTTCGGGCTGTTCCATCAGATGCTGAGCAAGTTCCATGATCACCGCGATGCCCGACTTGTCATCCGCGCCCAAGAGCGTCGTGCCATCGGTGGTGACGAGCGTCTTCCCTTTCAAGCCATCGAGTTCCGGATTCTGCGCAACACGGATGACGCGGCGGTTATCCGCCGGCAGGGTAATGTCGCCGCCCCCATAGTTGCGAATCACTTGCGGCTTGACATTCTTGCCCGTTGTTTCCGGCGACGTATCGACATGGGCATTAAAAGCCACAACCGGAGCCGCTTTTGTCGCGGCAGCGTCGAGCGTGCTTGGCACCGTGGCATAAACCAAACCCTGCGCAGTGAACTCGACATCAAGTAAGCCCATTGCCTGCAACTCTTCAGCCAGCATTTTTCCCAACACCAATTGACCCGGCGAACTGGGGTAAGTGCCGCCGGGTTCCCCAGCAGTAGTATCGATTTGAACGTAGCGGAGAAAACGTGCGAGGAGGCGGTCGGCGTTGATCATGTTTTTGCAACTGGTTGCGATGGGGAAGAATTGAAATAGTTTAACGGACGCAGAGGGGGACAGGTTGTCTCCCGCGTCGCCCCCTCACGTTTCCGCTGCCAAGCGATAAAATGAAGCGCTCAACCACACCACGGAGAGCAATCATGCGGTTCACCAAAATGCAGGGCATCGGCAATGACTACGTCTACGTCAACTGTTTCCAAGAGCCGTTGCCGAAAGATCCTGCTGCCCTCGCGGTGAAAATTGCCGATCGCCATTTTGGTGTCGGGGGCGATGGCCTGATTTTGATCTGCCCCAGCAACCAAGGGGCTGATGCTTGGATGCGGATGTTCAATGCTGACGGCAGTGAATCAGAAATGTGCGGCAACGGCCTGCGTTGTGTGGCCAAATATGTGTACGACCACGGCATCAAACGTGAGGAGCGACTACGTCTGCAAACGGGTAACGGTATCTTGACCGTCGATCTCGAAGTGAAAAACGGCGTCGCGAATCGCGTGCGCGTGAATATGGGGAAGCCGATTCTCGAAGCCGAAAAAATTCCGACGAAACTCGTCGGCACTCCACCAACCAACGTGAAGCTCGAAGCAGGCGGGCGATCTTTTGACGTCACTGCAGTGTCGATGGGGAATCCACATTGCGTAGTCTTCGTGCCCGAAGCAACCGACGAACTGGTGCTCGGCTTCGGTCGGCAGATCGAAACGTCGCCGATGTTTCCCAAACGGGTGAACGTCGAATTCGTCGAAGTCCTAGGCCGCGGCGAAGTTCGGCAGCGCACTTGGGAGCGGGGCAGCGGCGAAACACTGGCCTGCGGAACGGGCGCGAGCGCTGTGTGCGTCGCCGGCGTGCTTACTGGTCGCACCGATCGCAAGATTATCAATCATTTACTCGGCGGCGATCTGGAACTCGAATGGAATGAACAGGATGGCTGCGTTTACAAAACGGGACCGGCGGTCGAGGTTTTTTCGGGCGATTGGCCTGGCTAAGGGAACTGGCGGTTCTCAAGGAGGGTGTGGTTCATGGGCGAGCGTTGGCTGTTTGCAGATGACGAAGCGGAGGAAAGGCCCGTCGCCGAAAAAATCACCGCGCGCGCTCCCAAAAGAGCGAAGTCATCTCCACCGGCAGTCGAAAAACCGCTCTCCGCTCCGGAGGTACCGTCGGTTCCCGCTCCGATCGAGCCCGCGGAACCAAAGGTGCTGAGCGTTTCCCAATTGACCGCGGCCATCCAAGGGACGCTGCAAACTGAATTCGGCTCGATCGGTGTGAGTGGCGAGATCTGCGAGGTGTCTCGGCCGCATTCGGGCCACATCTATTTCACGCTCAAAGACGACACTTCACAGATCAAGGCAATTCTGTGGCGGACAGCAGCGCAGCGATTGAAGTTTGAATTGGAAGAAGGCCAGGAAGTCATTTGTCACGGCAGCCTCGATGTGTATCCGCCGCGCGGCACTTATTCATTCGTCGTGCAACGGATCGAACCGCAAGGTATTGGGGCACTGCAGTTGGCGTTTCGCCAATTGCAAATGCGATTAGCCACAGAAGGTCTTTTTCATCCCGCCCGCAAACGACAGTTGCCGCGGTTTCCACGACGCGTCGGCTTCGTGACCAGCCCCAGCGGCGCGGCGATTCATGACTTTTTGCAAGTCGTCCGCCGGCGGTTTCGTGGCGTGCAAGTGTTTGTCATTCCAGCCAAGGTGCAAGGTCCTGGCGCTGCTGCAGATGTCGTGCGCGGCATCCAACTCGCGAATCGTTTGCAGCCTGCACTCGACGTGTTAGTCGTCGGCCGCGGTGGCGGCAGCATCGAAGATTTGTGGTGCTTTAACGAAGAGCCCGTCGTGCGAGCAATCTTCGCTTCCAAAATTCCCGTCGTTTCTGCCGTGGGTCACGAAGTCGATGTCACGCTCGCCGACCTGGTAGCTGATGTTCGCGCTTTGACCCCAACCGAAGCCGCTGAGCGAGTTGTCCCTTCCGCTGCTGAACTCCGCGAGCAACTCGCGGTCGTTTCGCGGCGAATGAAAATGTCGCTGCAAGCGCAGCTCATCTCCGCCCGCCGGCACTTGGAATTGCTGGCAAATCGTCGTTCGCTGACTCATCCGCACGACCGTATTCACGAACGTGCACGGCGGCTTGATGAACTATCGCTGACGATGGAGCAAGCCATCCGCCGCCAAGCACAGCGGAGTCGCGAGGCTCTGGTTTCTTACGCATCGCAACTCGAAGCCCTCAGCCCGTTGCAAGTTCTATCGCGCGGTTACAGTGTTACGCAGACTGCCGCTGGTGAACTCATTCGCGAAACGACAAGCGTAAAGGTTGGTGATGTGATCAGTACGCGACTCATCGACGGCGAAATCATCAGCCGCATCGAACAAATCAAAACAGATCCGAATCAGGAGCGTGGAACATGACCCAATCACAAGCCAGTCACGGTGGCGTTGATGAGGTGACATTTGAGCAATCGCTTACGTCACTCGAAAAAGTCGTGCGCGGTTTGGAGGACGGCCAGCAGGGCCTCGGCGCGTCGCTGCAACTTTACGAGCAAGGCATTCAGCATCTGCAGCGGTGTTACCAGCTGCTGGACGAGGCAGAACAGAAAATCGAATTGCTTACCGGCGTGGATGACCAAGGCCGGGCGGTGACGGAGGATTTCGAATCGGATGCGGGCGACCTCGAAGAAAAGACGGCGACCCGCACACGCAAGCGGGCGCCGCGTGCTCCTTGATGGAACAGTTTCACTTTGCGGCGTGCCGATTTAGTAGGAGTTTTTTGCCGAGCTCTTCTTTCAGTTGCTGAATGATCGAGTCTTTGTCGATGGTCTGCAGCAAACGTTCAACGACCACCTTCGGCCCTTCGGTTCCCCAACTGCTGCCGTGCTCGAAGTAGTGAATCGCTGCCTGGCCGACGATATAGGCGCCAAATCCCGCCGCGGCGCCTTGAGGCAAAGCAGTCACAATCGTTCCCTTGCCGAATGTTAACGCTTTGAAGAATGTGATCGCAACGTTCGTGGCGATGACGCTCGCGCTGATCCAACCGGCCGCCTTTAGGATTGAATACACCAATGAACTGGCGTGTTTGTAAGTCAGTTGCATGCCATAAACTTCGGCCAAATGCAGCACAAGGAGCACGTCGATCGCGGTGCCGCCCAGAATATCAGCCACGGCAAAAGGATTCAGGCCAACCGCCACGGCCTTGGCCGATGCACAGGACCAGATCACTGTTTGCGCCTTGGCATTCCTCATTTTGACGCGGATGGAAGCCACTTTGTCGCTTTGGTCCGATGCATAGAGCGCTGCGTTCAGAGCCACGAGCGCCAGACCTTCCCGATCGAGCAGTTCCAGAATCAGCGTCTTCACCGCGCTGACATCGGGCTGCGGTTTACGCCATTCACTCCGCTCTCTTCCGTCCGTCGACTGGATGATGTATTCCTTTTCCCGCGGATCGGCGGCCGCCGTCACGATTTGTTCCGGCGGAATAATTCCGGCGAGGCGATCGACCCGCAGCACTTCGAGCAATCGATCGCGCTGAGCAGGACTATAGAGATCGACCTTGTTGAGGATCAGCAAAATCGGCTTGTGAAAAGTCGCGAGTTCCACCAGCGCCGAGTATTCCGTTTCGTTTAGATCAGAATCGGTAACGAACAGAATCAAATCCGCACGCTGGGCAGCGTCGCGTGCCATTTCGCCACGTGGTCCACCACCGACTTCGTTGATGCCAGGCGTGTCGACTAGGATCACTTGCGACTGACCAAGCCCGGGAATCGCATAGCCAGCGCCGCTCCACTCGACATGCCAGACTTCTTTCGTCCAACCGCCGCGAACATCGACGGCAGAAACCTGGCTGCCAACGAGCGCATTAATGAGCGCACTTTTTCCAGTGCTGATCTCGCCGAAGATCACGATCTCGACGCGGCCGCTCGTTAGCTTGTCGTGCATCGAGCGCAGGCCGGCAAGTTCGGCGCGCAGGCGGGATTTTTCGTCCTCAGTGCAGCCGCGCAGGCGGCTGAGTGTTTGTTCGACGGAAGCGAGGGCTTCTTGGTAGGCGGATTCTGACAAGGGTTGGGTTACTTTGTGGCTTTAAGTTTTTCTTTAGCGGCCTGCACGAATTTCAGCAGTTCAGTCGGCGTGGTCAATTTCCGCCATTCGGCAAGGGCGAGATTCGAGAGCCCTTCGGCCGGTTGGTGCATTTCCGTCTGAAAATATTGAATGAAGACGCCGCCGATCCAACGCGTGACGAACGCTTGCGTCAGTCCTTGCAACGCGCCGCCTGCGATCGTGCCGGCGATGGGAACGGTTTTTAGCAAACCGGCGATTCCCGCTGCAATCGCCGGAGCGGCAGCGTTCACGCCGAGAATCGCTACCAGATTCTTGCCGAGTTGGGAGAGCAGATTCATCGCGATCGTGGTATCGATGGGCTGGCGATAAACCTTCGCCAGGTCGACCACCATCTTCGCGGTGATGCCGCTGCCGATCAGCACGTCTAGCACCATCGGACTCACCGCGGCCGCTGCGCCGGCGGCCCAGGTATGGGTATCGACAATTTCCCACGCCCGCGCATCGAGCGCGGCACGAACTTTTGCTTTGGCATGATCAACCAAACCGCGGGACTGCAGTAGCAGATTGGCCAGGAGCAGATCGCGTCCGTCGCGGCGGACGGTGCGCATCATTTGATCGGCGAGCGGCGCGATTTCGGGCGGTACGGCGACAAACGATTCATTTTCGCTGCCGTCGGCCAGCACGCGCACGCGAACGCGTTGCGATGTCGAAGCCCGCACGGCCACGATTTGTTCTGGCGCGACAATGCCGCGAAGTTGCTCGCTCAATTGGCCGATCAGTTTGGGTTGATCCTCGGCAGCATACCAGTCTTCTTTATTCAGGCAGACGATGACGCGCTTTTCCATGTCACCGAGTTTTTTGAGCAGACTGAACTCGCTCTCGCGCAGCGGTCCATCGACAACCAGCAGCACGAGATCCGCATCGCGGGCCGATTCGGCGGCGACCGCCAGACGCTCGTGGCCATCGATTTCGCCCAGCCCCGGCGTATCAACGAGCAACACTTGATCGTTGCCAGGCCAAGGAATTTGCTGCCGTTGCAACGTCGTTCCGCCGCGGGGATCGGTTTGAAAAACATCCTGCCCAGCGAGCGCGTTCATCAGCGAACTCTTGCCGCTGGAAATCGTCCCAAAGGCAACAATCTCGAGTCGCTGAGCCGCTTGTTTCTCTTGCAGCTTGTCTTGCAGACCGGCCAACTCTTGTTTGATCTCGGTTTTTACTTGCGCGTCTCCGCGAAGTTGCTCCACTGCCGCGAGATTATCGGTGAGTTCTTGCTGCTTTTCGCCCGCCGAAAGTTCGCTAGGATTTTTCTCGCGGCGTTCGGTCTTCTGCTTTTTCTCGCGAGTATTTTTCCAAATCCGATAGACGGCCGTTCCCGATAATCCGATCAAAATCGCAGCGCCGGTGCCGACCAGGCCGAAATAGAGATAGGTCCACGGCGGCCCCAACCCTTTGATCTTGTCGTATTGATCGAGGATTTTCGGCGGAATGTAGACGAGGAGTGCACCGACAACCGCCAGCGAAACCACGAGCAACAATTTGTCGGCCAGGGAGGATTTCATTCGTGCGACCGACAATGGGCTTCCGCAATGTTTACAAATTCGCCAGAATTCGACTTCTCTCAATAACCTGCTGCTGCGACATTTTCCATCATGGTTCACACGGCCGAATCACACAATGCGACTCAACCGGGCGAAGCATCGGTCTGGTCGCTCGGGTTCGGCGGCTTGCTGGCCACTCAGTTTCTGACGGCGGCCAACGATAATATCTTTCGCTGGCTGGTGATCGGCATTGGCAAAGATTATGTCGACGGATCGCAAGTCGGCAATATCTTGATGGCGGGGACCGCCTGCCTGGTGCTCCCTTATTTGCTGTTGACCGCGCCGGCGGGTTACCTGGCCGACCGTTTTAGCAAGCGGACGGTGATCATCGGCTGCAAGATTGCTGAGATCGTGCTCATGATCTTGGCGGTTGCAGCGATACTCACCGGCAAGGGCGGTTCGACGACCACGACGCTGGGAATGCTGTTTACCGTACTCACCTTGCTAGGCGGTCAAAGCGCGCTATTTTCTCCTGCCCGAGCCGGCGCGCTGCCGGAGACATTGCATCCCAAGTGGCTTTCGGTCGCCAACGGGATGTTCAGCCTGACGACCGTCATGGCCACCGTCATCGGCATGGTGGTGGGCAGTTTACTGTCAGAGTGGACCGGACCTAAAGGGCTGACCAACTGGCACTGGACTGCCATGGTGCTGATTGGCTGCGCGGTGCTCGGCACGGTGACTTCATTGCTGATTCCAGGAATGAAGGCCGCTGATGAGAAGCTGAAGTTCCCCTGGTCGTTTCCTGCACAGACCTTTGCTGATTTGAAGTTGCTCTGGAGCCATGCGGCCTTGTTTCGCGTCGCGCTCGGAATCTTCTTTTTCTATTCAATCGGCGCAATCGCGCAGTTGAATATCGATCAGATGGCTGCGGAAGGTGGCGGCACGACCGAAACGGCAAAGATTCCGCTGCTCATCGCCTTGATCGCTGGCGTTTGCGTAGGAAGTGTGCTCGCCGGTATCTGGTCTGGCGATCACGTCGAACTAGGTTTGCTGCCGCTCGGTGCATTGGGGATGGCGATCTGCTCGATGCTGCTGTTCACGGTTCCCGGCGAGTTGTTTGAACCGGGCAAGCAATTCAGCGGCGGCCTGGTTTGGGCCTGCGCGCTGCTCGGTTTTCTGGGCGTTAGCGCCGGTTTGTTCGATGTGCCGCTCGAAGCCTACTTGCAACACCGCAGCCCGCGCGACAAGCGTGGCTCGATCCTCGCGGCGAACAATTTGCTGACGTTTTCGGGGATCTTGCTGTCATCGGTCCTGTTTGCTGCCCTCCGCTTGCCGTTCTGGAAGAACAGCGATGCCAGCGTTACCGACTTGCGACCGCTCTTCACTTCTCAGCAGATTTTTCTGCTGGCCGGTGTGTTGACCATTCCGGTTTTTGTCTACATCGTCTGGCTAATTCCGCAGGCCACGATTCGATTTTCGGTCTGGCTGCTGAGCATGACGATTTACCGCATCCGCGTCTTCGGCCATGAACATTTGCCGCGCGAAGGTGGTGCGCTGTTGGTGTCGAACCACATCACCTGGGTCGACGGAATCTTGCTCCTTTTGTCGACATCGCGGCCGATCCGCATGGTCGCACTTTCGACCAACTTGGAAAATCCTTGGCTCAAGCGGTTGTCGGACATGTTCGGTGTCATTCCGATTAATCCGGCCAAGCCCAAAATGGTGGTCACTGCCTTTAAGCAGGCCAGGGAGGCACTCAACGAAGGGGAACTGGTCTGCATCTTTGCAGAAGGCGGGCTGACGCGTTCCGGCCAGGTACAAGCCTTCCGTCCCGGCATGATGAAAATCCTCGAAGGGACCAACGTGCCGGTGGTTCCCATCTATTTGCAAGGTTTGTGGGGAAGCATTTTCAGTTTCGAGGGGAACAAGTTCTTCTGGAAATGGCCCAAGCGAATTCCTTATCCTTTATCCATTCATTTTGGCCCCGCGATCGCCGAGCCGCGCGACATCCACAAGATTCGTCAGGCCGTGCTTGATCTGGGGGCCGTCGCCGTGAAGCAGAGTACCTCTTCGATGTTGACCCTTGCTCGCCAGTTCATTCGCCGGTGCAAACAGAGGCTGAAGAAATCAAAAGTCGCCGATTCGATGGGAGCCGACATGACTGGCGGCGATCTGCTGATTCGCGCGCTGATCTTACGTCGACTGCTTCGCCGCCATGTGATCAAACCGGATGAACAATACATCGGTGTGTTGCTGCCACCATCGGCGCCTGGTTTTCTCGCCAACATGGCCCTCGCGCTGGATAAGCGAATTGCAGTCAATCTGAATTACACCGTTTCGCCCGACGTGATGAACGCCTGCATCAAGCAGGCGGGCATCAAGCACGTACTGACCAGCAAGCGGTTCATGGAAAAGATGGAGTTCAAACTCGATGCCGAAATCGTCGAACTGGAGAGCTTGAAAGACAAACCCACTGCATTCGACAAGGGCATTGCCGCGCTGCAGACGTACGTGCTGCCGGCAAGTGTCGTCGACATGTGGCTGGGCCTGGGCAAGGTGAAGAGTGACGACATTGTCACGATCATTTTCACGTCGGGTTCGACTGGCACGCCCAAGGGCGTGATGCTGACTTATGGCAATGTAGGGACGAACGTCGAAGCCATCGATCAGGTCGTGCACCTCAAGTCGAGCGATTGCTTGATCGGCATCTTGCCGTTTTTCCATTCGTTTGGTTACACCGTGACGATGTGGGGGCCCGCGGTACTCGATATCAAGGGCGCTTACCATTTCAGCCCGCTGGAAGCCAAGCTTGTCGGCAAGTTGGTAAAACGGAATGCAGGCACGCTACTTCTCAGTACGCCCACTTTTTTACGCAGCTACTTGCGACGCATCGAACCGGAAGATTTCAAAACACTCGACGTAGTTGTCGCGGGCGCGGAAAAGTTGCCAGCCGATTTGATTCAGGCCTTTGAAGAACGCTTTGGGGTGCGACCGGTGGAAGGTTACGGCACGACCGAACTTTCGCCGCTCGTTTCGGTCAATGTGCCACCAACTCGCTCCCTCGATAACTTCCAAGTCGACCGCAAAGAGGGTTCGGTTGGTCGCACTGTTCCTGGTGTTTCTGCCAAGATCACCGATGCTGAAACCGGCGAAGTGCTGACGGCGGGCAAGTCTGGCATGTTGTGGATCACAGGGCCCAATGTGATGAAAGGTTATTTGCATCAACCAGAACTGACTGCTGCGGTGATCAAAGATGGTTGGTATCAGACGGGCGACATTGCTTACATCGACGACGAGGGATTTATCTTTATCACAGGCCGCGAGAGTCGGTTCAGCAAGATCGGGGGTGAAATGGTGCCCCATATCAAGATCGAAGAGGAACTCCTCAAGTTGGTTGGCGGCGAACATGACAAGCAGCCGCTATCCGTGACGGCGGTCCCGGATTCACGTAAAGGTGAACGGCTCATCGTGCTGCACACCAAGCTCGACAAGAGCGTCGATGAACTTCGCAAAGGGCTCACCGCAGCAGGGCTTCCGAATCTATTCATTCCCGGCGCCGACAGCTTTTTGGAAATTGCCGAGTTGCCGATTTTGGGAACGGGGAAGCTCGATTTAAAGGGAATGAAGGCTCTCGCCCTGGAGCGATTTGCGGAAAATGCCGCCGGAGCGGAGTAGTCACCCGAAGTACACAAATTTTGCGGCTGGGCTATAATTTTGGGGAGCTACTGTTCACGCGCACGCATCAATCCCACGCGGGAGATTGCTTTCATGAAAACGTTGATCGCCGGTTTGTGCCTAAGCTTGCTCTCATTTGCCGCTATTGGTTGCAGTCACTCTGCTGCTCCAACTTCGGAGGCAGTGGAAACCACCCCGCCACCGCCCGCCGGCGTCCAACTCGTGAAATTAAAACTGCCGGGCATGGTTTGTGGCGGCTGCGCGATGGAGGTGAAAGACACGCTGGCCAAGGTGGAGGGTGTTTCACACATTGCTACCGATCCAGCGAAACATGAGTGCACCTTTTGGTTTGCCAAGGGCAACGAAGAGATCAAAGCCAAGCTCGATGAGTTGGCAAAAACCAGCGATAAGATCGCCGACTGGCAACGGTTGAATTAAACTGAACTTACGAGTTTCTCGACAAATCGAACTGCAATCTCAAACATGGCTCCTACTCGCCGGCAGCGAATCCGTTCGGCGAGTAACGTGATTTTCTCTTCCGATCCGGCAGCCAACAGTTCCACTACGGCCAAGCTGGCCAGCAGCGGATGATCGCTGACAAAGCAGACGCCGCCTTGCGAGATGTCGAGTGCTACGGCATCGATCGAAGGGCCCAGGGGCATTTTGCACTTATCGACGGGCTGAACCGCAACGACCAGATGGGCAGCAAAACGATCGCTGCCACGTCGATTTGAATTCTGGGGATCGGTCATTAATGCGATAAATTGAGAGGCAACTCGCGCTAGTCGCGCGGATCGTTGCCAACCACATGCTCGAGTCGCACCGGTTCGTTCGGCGTACCCGCTGCATCCAAGGCGGCGCGAGCGCGACGAATATCCGCGATCAATCGACTCAGTTCGCGAACGGGCGGCAACGGTACGGAAGTGCCGGTAGATTCGCGTTTTCGCACGAGCGGAGCAGCAGGTGGCGAGGCGGAAAGTTCAAGTTGGTTCATGGCTGGGCAGGTTGAACATGAAGCCGAATGGGTACGCCCAAAAGATTGGCCATTCCAGGCCATTTGCAATTTCAGGTTGATTTTTGCAACCAATATTCCACGACGACCAGCGGTCGCCGATGAACGGCAACCGCAAAACCCGAACAGCTTGTACAACTCGAACGAACGAACTTAATTCTTGCTCTTGTTTTTCTTCTTATTCTTCTTGGCGGGAGCGTCTGGCGCCGAGGGTTCAGCTTGCTCCTTATTCCAAGCGTCGTAGAGCACTTGCAACTCTCGCACTTTCTCAGGCTGGTCCTTGGCGAGGTCTTTCGCTTCACCGATGTCGGCAGCCAGGTTGTAGAGTTCAGGCTGACCGCTACCGCCGCGGGCAACGACCAATTTGAAGTCGCCGTGTCGCACCGCCCATTGCGGGCCAAACCGCCAATACATCGTTTGGTGCGGACGGGATTTGTTCTCGCCGCTCAGGTAAGGCAACAAATTCACACCATCGAGTTTTGCTGCCGGTTCGACCGGTGTACCACCCGCAGCGAGTGCAGTCGGCAGCACATCGAGATTGAGCACCGGCAAGTCGTACGTCTTGCCAGCGGGGAGTTTCCCTTTCCACTGCGCCAGAAACGGCACGCGCGGGCCACCTTCATAGGTCGTCGACTTGAAGCCGCGCAACGGGCCGTTGCTCGAGGTAGTGCTCTGAGTGGGACCGCCGTTGTCAGCGATGAAGAACACCAGCGTGTTTTCTTCCTGCTTCAACTCGCGAACCTTTTCCAGCACCCGGCCGACGGCGTCATCCATGGCGGCCATCATTGCTGCAAAAATCTTTCGCTTCTCATCGGTAATGCTCGGAAAACGATCGAGATACATTTGCGGCGCTTGCAGCGGTGCATGCTGGGCGTTGAAAGGCAGATACAGAAACCAGGGCTTGGCCTTGTTTTTCTCTAGCCAATCCACAGCCCGCTCCGCGTAAGCGTCGGTCGTATAGAACTTGTCGTCTGCGACCTTTTGCACTTCGTTCGAAGCGCGAGTATCAACAAAGTTCGTCGGATGAAAGAAAGGTGTGTTGGCCAGCGTGCCAAAGAACTCGTCAAACCCGCGTTTCGTCGGCAAATTCGAGGGCTGATGGCCCAGATGCCATTTGCCCACGGCGGCCGTGGCGTAGCCCTGGGCCTTCAGCCGATCAGCCATCGTTGTTTCCTTGGCCGAAAGACCAACCGCATTGTGAGTGCTGTTGAACTCATGTCCGAAGCGTGTCGGATAACGGCCAGTCAGCAAGCCGGCCCGAGACGGACTGCAATACGTTGCGGCGACATAACCTTGAGTGAAACGCAAGCCATTTTTTGCAATCGAATCGATATGCGGCGTGGGGATGTCTTTACTCCCCTGGCAGCCAAGTTCACCCCAGCCGAGGTCATCGGCGTACAGAAGCAGAATGTTCGGCTTTTCGGCCGCAAGCAGCGAACAACAAAGAGCCAGCCAGCATCCAAAAACGCTCCAAGAACGAACCACACTTCCAACAACTTGCATAACGAACTCCCCCAAGAGCGAGACGAATATGGGGCCGCAGTTGCCTGGTCCCGCGGTACGCCAGTTTCGCGACAGTCAGCTTATGTGAAACGGCCAGTGGTTTGATGTCAATCCGGTCGAGCGACTGATGGAGTGGGCAGCTAAGTGTTGTCGGTTTCGGGGGCCGGGGTTGTCGGGTCGGGTCGGGTGCTGCGCACGATTGCTTCATAAACCTCTTGGCGGTGCACGGCCACGTCGGCGGGGGCCTGGATGCCGATCCGCACTTTGTCGCCACGGATGTCAACGATCGTAATCACGATGTTGTCTCCGATCACGATGCTTTCGTCGCGATGACGTGACATTACCAGCATGAAACACCCGCTCAGATAGAAAGACGCCCTCACTCGCGTCCTAAGTGAGCAATTCTAGACGGGCGGTCTTTGGCGGTAAGGACTGCAGCGTCAACAATTGTCACCTCTCGTCGTAGTTGTTCCCGCTCATCAACAAAGAACGCTAGCAACCTGGGTGGCATCGGTTCGCTTTCACTCAGGAAATTGCTCTGGAACCACTGGCTGGCATTTGGTAGCTATCCCCGCATCACCGGGGCAGGGCCAATTAAACAATATCGTCTTGCCTAAAGTGAAACTTAAGGTGTTTTCCCGCCATCTGAAGTGGACACTTAGGGAATTGAGAAAAAAGCGATTGCCCGATTTCTGTGCAATAGCCGGACTGCCTGTGGTCCGTACAGCTGTGACAGATTTTAGGCAGTTGTCTGCGATTTGCGTAAGTGCAAGCATTGCAATGACATTGGTGCTGACCTTGACGCTTGTCGTATGTTTGGGTCAAGAGCCGCGACGCCGCGGTCGTGCCGCCTGCCTGCGGTACTGCACTGTTTTTGGAAAGCCACTGTTTACTTGTTTGTTTGGAAGGAGCCGGCAATGGAATTGACCGCTGTAACGCCCCCACTCACCACTACTCCCTCGAGCCCCGAAGAGCGCCTGCAAACCGCTACGCGGATTGCAGACACAATGTTCCAGCAGCAGCCTGACTGGATCACGTTCTTTCGTGAAGTGCTGGGCGTTGACGGTCTCGTTCGCAAGCTGTTCACCACGCCGGAAGAACTGGCTGAGTTCGAGAAGACTGCCCAGTATGCCGAAATTCAGGCGATGGTCGCCAAGCTTCGCGAGAAGTCGGGTGCTGCTGCCGAGGGTCGCGAGCCGACTCGCGTGATCACCGTGCGGCTGCCGAAGAGCTTGCACGAATCGCTGCGGGCCGAGGCCCACGATCGCAAGACCAGCATGAACCAGTTGTGCATCTCGAAGCTGCTGCAGGTCATCGACGAGCAGCTCGTCGTCAGTGAATGACCGCACTGGTGACGCTAGCAATTTATCGACGGCACGCGCGTGCATGCATTGCATCGCGCAAAGTGTCGTCGTGATTTGCTAGCGGCAGAAAATGATCTTGATAGCAGGCCTGTAAGCCGGGTTCTGTAGTGGCGTGTTCCAGTTGGCTGCACGCCGCCGGCGGTCATTTATCTAGGACGGCGATTGCTCGCCGCCTCCAGCAGCCTACCCGAACGTTGGACGGGCCAGGCGGGCCCGCGCGCTGCGACTTGCGTCCGCGCGTACGTTCTGTTTGGCCTTGCTCCGGATGGGGTTTGCCGAGCTGGCGAGTCGCCTCGCAGCTGGTGCGCTCTTACCGCACCGTTTCACCCTTACCGCGGCAGTTTGACGGGGGCTCGTACCTACGCCGAAGCGTTTCGGCCTGGCGTAGAAAGCCCCGCCGCGGCGGTTTGCTTTCTGTTGCACTTTCCCGAGCCTTGCGGCCGGTCGACGTTATCGACCATCCTGCCCTCTGGAGCCCGGACTTTCCTCCTATTGCTCGCGCAATCGGCGACCGTCCGGCCTGCTATCAAGACCACGCTCTACCCTAACAGTAAAGCCGACAAACAAATAGACGCTGAAAGAAGTTTTGGGTTCGCAGTTTTGGGCCCCGAGACAGGATATCGAAGGTGCAATTGTGTTGCACTTGGATATCGCACTTGCAGCTTAGTTGCGTTTGCTCTTGCTCGGAACTCGGAGCCCAAAACTCAAAATTTCCCTACCAAAACCCGCCTTGCCGCGACAATTCTCGGCCGGATAAAACAAACCGGTTCCCCACCACCGGAGTCGTCCCTATGAGCCATCCTGCGTCTCGTCAAACCTGGGCCATTGCCGTCGTCGCCATGCTCTTCGGAGTAGCTGTCGCAACCATGTGGCAGCAAGCCGGGGTGCGAACCACGGTTGTCGCTCAGGAAGGACTCCCCGGTTTGCCACCGCCCCCCGGCCTCAGGCAGCCGCCTTTGCCGCGAGTGCCTGCCCTCGCCCCGCCAGCCAATCAACCGCCACTCCAGCCAGGGTTGCCTCCATCCCAGCGTGTCGTCGTCGCTGATGATCCGCTCGCCGACCTCACCCCTGAGGAACGCGTCAACATCGCCGTCTACGAAAAATGCAATCGGCACGTCGTTCACATCACCACCAAGAGCGCACGCGCCGAACTCATTTTTCTGGAAGTGCCGACCGAAGGTACGGGCAGCGGTTCCATCCTAGACAAAAGCGGTCACGTCCTCACCAACTATCATGTCGTCGAAGGAGCCAACGAAATCAAAGTCACGCTCTTTGATGGCGAGACCTATCCCGCTCAGCTCATCGGACATGACGCGCCGAACGACATCGCCGTGCTGAAAATCACCGCCCCGCCAGACTTGCTGATCCCGGTCGATTTCGGCGACTCATCGAAACTGAAAGTGGGTCAGAAGATCTACGCGATCGGCAATCCCTTTGGTCTCGAACGAACGATGACCACCGGCATCATCTCCAGCCTCAATCGTTCGCTGCCGTCGAAAAGTGGTCGGACAATGAAATCGATCATTCAGATCGACGCCGCCCTCAACCGCGGCAACTCCGGCGGCCCACTGCTCGATAGTCGCGGCCGCCTCATCGGCATGAACACGGCCATTGCCAGCACCACCGGCGAAAACACCGGCGTCGGCTTCGCAATTCCCTCCGACACCATCGGCCGCGTCGTCACGCAACTGATCACCAGCGGCAAGGTGGTCCGTCCGGACACCGGCATTACCCGTGTCTATCAAACCGATCAAGGCCTGGTGATTGCCACGATGCAACCGGGTGGCCCTGCCGAACGGGCCGGCCTTAAAGGCTTCCGGATTGTCCGCGAACAAAAACGCCGCGGCCCCTTCACTTACGAAGAGCGATCGATCGACCGAACTCAGGCCGACATGATCGTCGCCGTCGACGGCGAAAAAGTTGTCACCGCCGACGAGTTCCTCGGCCGCATCGAACGCCATCTCCCCGGCGAACAGGCAACCTTAACGATTGTCCGCGGCGATCGCAAACTCGACGTCGCCATCACGCTAAGCGCCGGGGAATAGGGGCGATTCTGTGCCGCTCATGCCGACCTGCGACGCGACGGCTTTTTCGCGCCCTTCGATTTAATGATCAAGCAGCCCTTCCCCTCCGATGGCAGCGGAACGCTCGCGTGACTGATGGCCGCTGCAATCAACGCCTCCAAGTCCAAATTTGCCAACTCGCTGGCTGCCCGCAACTGGATGAAGCGAGTCAGCTTTCCTGCCCCTCGCAGTAGCTGTTGCGGGTCGGGCAACTTCGGTCCCTGATTAAAGTGCAAAAAGACGCCATCGGTACGTACGGAGATCGCCACCACCGCATCAATGCCGTGCTCCGCTGGCGCGTACGAGATGACGAGTGCGTGACTATAGTCGTACGCCAGTTCGTTAGCGGTGGGTATTCGCTTGCGCATCGCCGCCCGGACCGAGCGAAAGAGCTTCTGATTCTTCGGATCGTACTTGCCGACAAAAGCCCGCAGTTGGGCCTCCGGCGAGAGTTTCTTGTTATCCGATTTCGTGGACATAACCTGCTCCCTTTTGTGCTCAGCAGTTTTCGCATCTTCGTCAGATTTCTAAGCCTGACCATGGTCGAACGGCGTGGGCCCCGATCGACATCTTGCCGAGCTGGGATTATCGAAAAATTGAGGGCAGGTTGTCGATTCGCACCCCCGACATTCGACTAGATATAACCACAAGCAAGCAATCGAACGCCAATCTCACTCACACTAGAAAGAGACTTCATGCCATCGAAAGCACGGCACATCACCGGCTGGATTCTGACGGGGCTCGTCGGCTTGTTCATGATTGAAGCCAGCGGGGTACCCAAGTTCCTCGATTTTCCCGGCAAAAACGAGATGATGGCCAAAATGGGAATTCCGTTGTCGCTGCTGCCAGCGCTCGCGGTCCTTGAAATCGCGGCGACGGTTATCTATCTCATCCCGCGCACCTCATTTTTGGGAGCGATCTTGATGACGGGATATCTCGGCGGCGCTATCTTTAGTCACCTGCGTATTGTTGATCCGTGGTACTTTCCGATCATTATCGGCGTGTTGGCCTGGCTCGGGCTGGCGTTGCGACAGCCGCTAATCTTTTTGTTGATAAGAGATAGTGCAACGGTGGCTCGGTCACCAGCCGCATGAATGCCCGCTCCCCGCACTCTTATTCGCTGGTTAAGCGAGTTCTGCGTCCACCAATGAAATGCGATCGAGTCAATAGTTACCGACCTTGCCTCAATCTGTCTTAAGCCTGCTAAACCCCGAGACCATTGCAAAGAAGGCGTAATGCTCGGGACTGCGTAGCTTGGCTTCTGGCGTGAGCTTGTCGAGCTTCGGCTTGTCCCCTTTGAGCATCAACCCTTGCTTGGGAACCCCCCGTTCGTGAGATATGAGCAGCGGCTGACCACTGACGTAGTGGGCGAGTTCGTGAATTAGCGTCGAGATTTGAAACAGCTGGTCTTCTTCCATCAGGCCGTTACAAACATGAATGCGATCAGCGGGGACGCCGAGTCCTGCGAGTTTGATCTTCGATGATTTCAGAAATGCCCCGCCTGCCGATGTGTAGGCGAAGGCCTTGGCCTCTTGGACCACGAGCACGTTCGGTACGAACAACGTTGTGGCGACCAGCGGATCCGTTTCAAAGGCCCGATTGAGGGCGGCCTCCATATTAGTGAAGACACGTAGGATGTTATCGAAGCCTGGGCGCGGATCCTTGTGTTTGTCCAGGCTGAACACATCGATGAGCAACTTGACGCCACTGCGCGCATTAGCCAGAAACGGGCCGGTCGGTAACTCGAGCTTCTGATTGCTGCGAACAAACGGAGAGGCCGAATTCAGCTTGAATCTGGCTGCCGCAATTGCGATCCGCAATCGCGGGACGAGCTGCGGGATCGCAATCGAAACCTTGGCGCTCGGTTCTTGTTGCTTGAGCGGGGCGATCTCTTTCTTCTTGCCGGCCTCCTCAACTTCGCAAGTTCCATTGCGCGACATGCCTACCGCGGGTACTTCAGCTTCCGCTCCCTCACTCGCCGCCAGCTCGTCGTCGAGCGCAGCCATGGTCATGAGGCCGACAATATTGTCGGCCTCGTTCTGATAGCTGCGGTTGATGATGCCGCGTTTTTGTTTGAAGGCGAGCACGGCATCGGCCGTTTTTTGCCCATAAATGCCATCCGGATCAAGGCCCGCGTTATCAAGCTGGTTGATTGCGAGTTGGATCTTGCGCACATGATCGCCCCGCGCGCCCGGCACGATGTGCGCGGGATGGGAAGTGGCGGCCGCTGCGAGCTTGGGGTCTCCCTTGAAAAGCTGTGACTTCAGCATATGGGCTCCAGTTCGCCAGACGTCACGGATATCAATTTCGTTGTCGTTCAGAAATTCCTGGCAGTCGATTCACTGAATCCTGCATCGGCGAGCTAGAAGTCTACCTTAGCGCTAACGGTCGGGATACAAGCCCGCTCCCTGCTAAAATCGACCTAAGTCGGCGCTGCGCACGGCTTCAAAACCATCGTGTTTGTTGAAAAAACCTGGCCTTTTCAGGGGCGAAACCAGCGCCAAACAGGCAAACGGCTCACTGAACACTGTTAAGTTATTCAACACGCAGTTTTTCACATGAATGTGAACTTACGTCGATTCTGTATGCAGTATTTAAGCAGTAACTAACAGCCATTTTGTCAATGATCCGTGATGGAGTAGAACTCGATAGAATGACAACTTTGGTCAAAGAAGGTTTCTAGCTGTTGGGAGGGCGAGGGTTCCTGCCGAGCCGCCGCGGCGAATGATTACCTGATCAGCACCCAATGGGTTTCGCGGGCGACTGTCGGCGATCGAGTTGCACAACTTGGGCGAGGGAGTGAACACCTCGCTGGCGCTCCGTCCTCGACTCGGCAGGAGTCTCGTCCAAGCAGTCCACGGCGCTATTTCCGCTTCAGCGTGAACCCCGTGTAGTGAAAGCCCGTCTCGTCGTTCACCATCATCGCGCCACCGGGGGCGAAGTATTTGGCGATGACGCTGAACGGAGGCAGCGGGTTGTTGTTCATCGCTTTTTCGAGGCGGCCGAAGAATTGGTTGTTTTCGGCCTGTCGGGCGAGCAGGCTCTTCGTATCGTCCGTCTGAGCCATGTCGTAAAGCAATTTCATGCCGACTTCGGGCCGGGTGAAATGGAACATGCCGGGCGACTCGCCGCCGACTTGCCGGCGGATTTTGCTGGCGATCAGTTTGTAGTCGAGCTCCGCGGCCAGCGACTTGCCTGGCGTGCCCGCGGTGGTGATCGCCGCTTCGAGCGCCTGCGAGCTGTCGGTCAAAATCAAATAGTCCCCTAGCACACACAGGCACGGATCAGGACGGCGGAGATTCAGCGGCCGATCTTCCGGCGGCGGCGGAGTTTTGATTGCATAGTACGACGTGCTGGCGAAGCTCTTTTTCTCCAGATTGTCTTTAAAACGGTCGTGGAGTTTTTCAAAAACGGGTTGAAAATCCTTCGCATCTTTAAGCTTAAAGCCAAGGATATTGGCCTGGCTGTTGAGCTTGATCGGCTTTTGCACCCAAGCGACCAGCGTGACCCGGCCGGTCAAGTGAGCGAGGACTTCTGTTTCAAAATCGAGGCCGAGCGCATCTTGCACACGGCGTTTGATTTCGCCTTCGGCGGCCCCTTCGCTCATCAGGCTGTTGTAGAGCTTCGCCCCTTTGCGATAGGTTTCTTCGACGTTCCAGTGCAGCGTGATGTAGCTCATCGCATCGGACGGCACCCAAACTTCCGGTGCGGTATCGCCGGCGCCCATCGAGAGCATCTCGACCACGCCGCTGCGCGGACTCTCGAGCAGCAGATGAAAATGGCTGACATCATCGAAGTCGCCACTGGAGAAAATCAGGCTGCCGCCGAGACCTTGAATGCCGTCGACGCCGAGGACCGGCAACAGCGCGAGACCGGTCTGCGCCGCGACGTTGCCCCGCGCGGCGATTTTCACGAGCTGGATGGGATCGACGTAGTAGGTGATCTGCGGCGGATCATCAGCCGAGCCTTGGCAGCGGCTCATGATGGTGTTGAAGCGATCGTTTTCGGCGAGCGACTTGCCCCCCTTGCCATCCCAGGCATCGCTGACAAGTTCCATCAAGGGTCTGTTGTTGGTAATGAGGATGGCGCCATCGCGCTCCATTTGCACCGCTTGCGTGTTGCCGTTCGGGCCGGCGTAGAGGTGGATGTCTCGGCCATTGAGCTTCTCGGTCGTTTTGCTCACGCGATTTTCGGCCGCAAAGGCATCGCCCTTTTCGAGCAACTTCTGCGCGGCGATCAGGCGATCTTTCACATCCAAAATCACGACCACACCGGTTGGTCCTTCGGGCACCGATACAAAGGCGATGCAGATTTCGCCCTGCGGGATCGAGAGAATCTGATCCAGAGGCAACCCGACCCGATCTTCGATGTTGCCCCAGAGTTCCTGCAGCGCGGCGTAAAACTCCGACACCAACGGTTTGATTTGTTCGTCGGCTCCCATTCGTCCAATGCTCGTTTCGCGGAAACGAGCGATCAGCTGCGGCGTATCCATGACGCGGAAGTAGGCGAGAGTCTGTTCGGGGAGCAGTTTGGGGGCGACAGGACGTTCTGCCCAGACCGCTGCCGGGGAAACCCAAGAAAATGCTGTCACGAGCAAAACTACAGCTAGCCAGCGGAGTTGAATCAGCATCGGGAGACATTCCTGCGAGGAAGGAAAACGGCGGTTCGAACCGAGAACGTTTGAGCTTGCGGGATATACCTTGTTTGCAGGCGAAAGGTTTCAGGTCGCTACCACCCTAAAGCATCAACGTAGGAACCGGGCTGATTCCTTCGTTAGCGCAGCAGGTTGGTGCCCCTTGGTGCCCCACAAAGTCTTGCTAAACGGCGCAATAAGCAGGAGAATACACCGAAGTGCCTCACTTTGGCATTCGGCGTGCTCTTGTAGCCCGTACGTCAATTCCATTTTGCCGATGTTCAACCTGGGCTGTCGGCTTGAGTTGAGCGGCCTGCAATTTGTTCCTTAAGGATCCTTGTGATGCGTTCGCAAACTCGCTGGACCGTCCTAACTCTGTCAGGCCTGGCCGGAACTTTCCTGCTGTTTGCTGATTCTGCCAATGCCCAGTTCAGCATGAGCGGTAACACGGGGACGAGTGCGTTTGGTTCCCGGACGCTGGGCGGCAGTACGAGCAGCAACCGGACCGGCCGCTCGACCGGTGCGTCGAACAGCGGTTCGTTGAATGGTTTATCCGGCCAAGGTGGCCAGGGGGCGCAATCCAGCGCAGCCATGGGTGCCGGCGCACCGACGGGTGAACGATTCATGCGCGGTAATCGCAACGGCGCATTCGTTGGCGCTGATACCGGTGATGGCGCGGCGAATTCTTACAGCGGCATGGCAGGGGGTGCCGGCGGCATGAATGGCATGGGGGGCCTTGGCGGCATGATGGGCAATCAGATGATGATGCAGGCTTTTCGCCAAAGTCAGCAGGGCCAGAATCAAGCCGGCAAACAGCAACAAAACAAATTGGCGGTACGGGTGCCCTTCCGTGTCGACTACATGGCTCAGCCGCAACTGACCACCACGTTTACTTCCCGGATGCAGACTCGTTATTCGAATCTGCCGGCACTCAAGGGGAAGTCATCGATCGAGCTGGTCCTGGAGGGAGATATCCTGGTGCTGCGGGGCCAGGTAGAGTCTGAGGCGGACCGGCAGCTGGCCGAGGACCTGCTGTCGCTGGAACCGGGAGTGAGCCAGGTGCGTAACGAGTTGGGGATTGTCCGACCTGCGTCTGCCCCTGCTGTACCTGTGAGCTTCCCTGCATCCGCTGAACCGTTGGCCCCCAGGCGCGTGAGTCGCCCGTTGGAGCGTTAAACGAGCGGGTGGCATTCGGTGCCGCCAGGTGCGGCGTTACATTTCCCGCGCCGGGATTAAACGTCGTGTTCGGCGGCATGCTTCCTGCCGGCAAGGGATAGGTGGTCGTCGGCGGATTGTTCTGCGGTTGAAAGTTCTGCGGCGCGTATTGCTGCTGCAAGCTCGGTTGCTGACCCTGCTGTTGTTGCTGCAAACGTTCTTGAATCAGCCGTTCGGCCATTCCCGGTGTCAGTTGAATGGATGTCGTACGGATATCTTCGCGCGGCTGCGGCTGCGTGGCATGCGTGTAGAAACTTTGCTCCGCAGCCATCCCTTGCGCGGCTGCACGGTTCACGCCAAGATCATTCGGCGCGGCGTAACTCGCCGGCGCTACGCGATGATCGATGATGAATGGCTGCACCACGTTTTGTTGTTGCTGTGAATTTGTCGGCGGCGTCGTGGTGCCCGGCAACAAGTTGCGCGACTGTTCGCCCATCACGACCTGGCCGTTGTTGGCCGTGAAGACTGGCAGCAAGCTGATCTCGAGTTGTGCTCCGCCCACTGCATCCCAGGGAATCCAGATGCTATACGAAGCACCGAGTTCGGCTGGGCTGAAATGCGAAGCGAGCTGCTGGGCGGTGAAGACAAACTTTCGATCCGGCTTACGGCCATCGGTCCGCTGCGCGGAATCATTAAAGCCGTAGACGGTGAGCTGGCCTTCGACAGGCACGGCTTGGTCTTTATTGTTATAGAAATAGAGCCTGCCACCGAAGCCACGGGCGGCTGGCTTGCCAGGCATGTTGTACATCGCCGGCGCCCATAGCGCAACGACCCGCGTCGGCGTTTGATAGTTCGCTTTCTTATCCTTGGGATCAGGATTCCACAGCTTCTTCCAGCTGCTCGCGAAGGACCAGCTTTCCGCCGCCGGCGCGAGTGGCGCGCTGCACGAAAATCCGAAGATCACGGCGAGCAACAAAATGCGAAGCGATGTTTTCATGATTCTCATCCGTGAGATCTGACCGTGCATTCTCAAGTCTACTCACTACATTCCAATACTACCGCATCACCGGTGTGTACTGCGGATTTGGTCCTTGCGGAGCATAGTGTGCGGGAGCGACCTGACCTTGTGGCGGTTGCTGTTGATAATTGGCTGGTTGCAGTCCTGGCTGCATGGGCTGCGTTTGCGGACCGGATTGCACTTGCTGCAGCGCGGGACCATACGGTGGTTGGAAGCCCGGCGCGCCTTGCGGCACGGGCGGCAACGCTTGCAGCGGACCCATCGGGCGGAGCGTAGCGCCAGTCCGCAATTGATTGGACGGTGCAACCCGGTTTGATTGATCGGGCGTCGCCGGCGGAACAGGGACCACGTTGCTGGGAGCAGCCGTCGGGATCGGTCGCGGCTGCGGCAAGTTATTGGGATTTTGGAAGGGAGCAGGATTGTAATTCGGATCGCCCGGGAACGGCCCGTTCTGCGGTGCGTCGGGCTGCATGTTCGGTGGCAAATTGGGCCACTGATTCGGCGGCAGCGAGGGAGCCGATTCCGGCGAGATGAGACCTTCTGGGGCTGGCGTTTCATCCGGATAGATGACCGGCGTGCTCAGGCCTGGATCCGCCGACGACGTGAAGTTCTGGGCCTGACCATGCACGTTCGCGACATCGGCAAGGCACCAGTGCATCCGTTCCGATTCCCGCATGTTGAGCCAGGCGACGTGTTCGTCGGTCCGCATGACATAAGGCGTCATGATGATCAGTAGTTCGGTCCGTTCGATGTCGACCGAGTCGAAGCGGAACAACCGGCCGAGGACCGGAATATCGCCGAGGTACGGCACGCGGCGCGTTGTTTCAGTTTGATCGCGAGTGATCAGACCGCCGAGAATCACGGTTTGGCCACTGCGAGCGCTGACGGTTGTTTGAGCGCGCGTGACGTTGATAATTGGCTGACGAATCACCGTACCATCGGTTGCAACCGAGATCGCGATGCCTTCCGCCTCCGGGCCGAGGTCCGATTTCACCGCGTCAATCTCCATCACGATCATGCCATCGGGGCTCGTGCGCGGCGTGACACCGAGGATCACACCGACGTCCTGAAACGTCGTTTGATTTTGAATGCCGAACTGCGTTTGGTTTGAACTGGTGATGTAGGGGACTTGCTGACCGACTTGTACATAGGCTGGTTGATTGTCGAGCGTTTGCACCTGCGGGCGACTGAGGATTTGCATTCGCTGCGATTGCTGCAAGGCTCGCACGAGCACGTTGACCGACTCATTTCCGGCGGACAGAACCAGCCCGCCAAAACCAGCCTGAGCGTTGGTACGACCGACGCCGAGATTCGAAAGCACTTGCGGCGCGACGTTTTCACGCGTGGCGAGCGAAGCCGCTGTGTTGTCGTTGCCGATGCCAGCCTGGTTGAAGGGAAAGCCGATGCGACCGATATTGGTCGCGCCGAATCCCGCGACGCCGCGATCGAACAGCAACGAATCCTGCAGGCCGAGCTCGACGCCAAATTCGTTCAGGTCGTTGAGGCTCACTTCGGCAAGCAGCACTTGAATGACCACCATGTTCGGCCGGCGATCGAGCTCTTCGACAACGCGGCGGACTTCGTCGAAGTACCGCGGCGTCGCCGACACGATCAGACTATTGCTGACCTGCTCCGGCACGACGATGACTTCTTTTTCCAACGTTTGCGGCGCGCTGTTGAGCGTCGGCGCAATTTGATTCAACTGCTGCTGTTGCTGACGAAGTTGCGTGAGCGAGTTGGCCACTTCGAGCGCCGGAGCATTTCGCAAGCGATAGACGGTGGTGATCCGCTCACGGATGTTGCCTTCGTCGAGACGCACCAGCACTTTGTAGACCACATTCAAGTCGCCGGTCGAACCCGAAGCAACGATGCTATTGGTTCGCACGTCGACCGAGAAACGCAGCGGCACGAGCGCGCTGTCGCCGCCGCCGGTCGCGGTTTGCAACAAAGCTTGCAGGCCTTGATTGCCGCCACCTTGTGTGCCGGTTGCCTGGCCGAAGAGTTGACGAAGCAGGTCGGCGAGTTGCGTGGCGTCGCCGTTGACGATGGTGAATACTTTGATCTGGGCCTCCGTCGCCGGCAATTCGTCGAGCTGACGAATCAGGGCTTCGATCAAGTCCATGTTTTCGGGCGGACCGGTCACGATGATCGAATTGCCCCGTGGATCGGAAGTGATCTGCATGTCGGAGAGAATGCCGCTTTCCAACCTTTGGCCGCCGACGCTCAGCAGTTGCAAGCTGCGGCCTTGAGCTGCGGCGCCGGCATTCGCGCCAGCGCCTGCGCCTGGTCCGGTGATGGCGCCGGGGCCTTGCACCGGTTGATTCGCTCTACCGCTGCCGCCTTCGCCCTGCAGCGCCTCTTGAATCACTGGCACGAGTTCATCGGCGAGTGAGTTGCGCAGTTTGATGACGCGGATCTGGCCGGTTTTTTCCGAGACCGAACTGTCGAGCGTTTCCAGTAACTTGCCCACTTCGACCAGGTCGCGCGGCGAAGCCTGCACGATGAGCGAGTTGGTCCGTTCATCCGAAATGATGTTTACGCGTGTACTTAGTCCGGTCCCTTGTCCCGTCACCGCACCATTACCGGTGGCCGGAGTCGGCGTGAACAGGGCTTCGAGTTTGGCTTCGGCATCCGTTGCCAGAATGCGTTTCAGAGGAAAGATCTTCAGTTCGCTATCGCCCGTGATCGGACGATCGAGCTTTTCGATCAACTCTTTCACGGCCGGCAGGTTTTCCTTACGGCCGATCAGCAGCAGTGCGTTCGGCTTGATGAGCGAGGTGATCGTCACGCGGCCTTGGCGGGCGGTGAAAACCTGATCATAGATCTGCGTGAGCAAATCATTCAGGGCGCGGCCGTCGACGTGCCGCAGATGAAAGACCTCGACTTCCGGACGTGTCGATTGGCTTTGCTGTTCGATCTGTTCGATCAGCTTCATCACGCGGTCGACATCAGTTTTGCGGCCGGTGATGATCAGCGTGTCGAGGCCTTCGATGTATTCGATCCGCACATTGCCGATACTGCCGAACGCTTCCGGATCGGCGGCAGGGTCGCCAGCGGGCGCTCCTTCGACTGGGGCAGCAGCGGGCGGCGCCGCCGCAGCGGGGGCTTCGCCGGGCTGGAAGAGCATCGAAACATATTCGCCGATGTGCTGATGTTTGCCAGAGGCCGGATTGGTTGGCCGCGAGGCGGATTGCAAGTAAGTGAGCAAGCGATTGACCGTCGCTGGATCAGCGCGATCGAGCGTGACCAATTGAGAAGATTCGCCGGGACGAGTCGCCGGTCGATCGAGCGACTCGGCCAACTTGCGCATCGCTGGAGCAAGTTGCGAGGTAGCTGCAACTTTCACTTTGCCTTCGCTGCGAGCAACGGCCACGTGGGCTTCACCACCGGCCGGAGTTTTCAATTGATAGCGCGCAGGATCGACATTGCCGCTGCCGCTTTCTGAAACGAAACCGACGCGCCGCAGTTGCCCTTCGAATTCTTTCCACGAAACATTGCGCAGCACATGCAGGTTTGGATCCGCGATTTCAGTTGATTTGCCCAACGTGCCGGCGGCCAGTTGGTCGGCGATCGTCTGATGAACTTCGGCCGGACCTACGACCAGCAATTGACTGGTCCGCGCATCGACCGAAATCCGGACTCCGTGGCCAGCCAGCGATCGTTTCAGTTCGTCGGCCACTCCTTGGATTTCCGCTGCCGGAATTGAATAGGCTTTGATCGTGGCCGCGGGCCTGGCTTGTCCCCACGCGCATGGCGACACGGATGACAGGGCCATGCACCATGTCGCTGCCGTCAGCCAGGCAATCGCCCGGCCCCGCGAACACCAGCCGCGCCAACGGCCGCAGTGGATAGAAGAATGAGATTGAGTTGCGAACATGGGGGGAACGTTCCGTGGTTTGGCAATCCAAAGCCAATGCTTGCGGCAGACAAGCGCCTGCACAGATTGCCGGAACAATCTGCGTACTCGGAATAATCGGCAAATCTTATCAGCGGCGTGAACCTATGTTGCCGAAATCGAGAATCTTCGCCGCATGTTTCAAATCGTTGGCAGGCAATACGTTAGCGAAACAATTGCAATGAAACTTCGCACCCGAAACGGCTCGCGCGAGTCCATCCAAGATGGCAACTGTTTTGCCCAGTTTACTCAGCTTCAACTGATTTGTCGGAAGTTCCGCCCGCCTTGTCGCCATCAGCTGGCGCTGCCGGCGACTTGCTGTTGCCGCTGTCGGGCGCAGCCGATTTGTTTTCAGGCTCGCTTTCCTCAGTACTCTTGTCGCTCGGCACTGCGGTCGAAGTTTCGACCGGCATCAACACAGCCTGATCGAGAAGCTCACCGCGCGATAGCAACAGCCGTTGCCCTTTGGTTTTCTTCGCGGAAGACTCGAAGACGAATTCGTTGCCGCCGATGTCGCGAATGGTCCCTTGGATGGAACCAATTTCGAACGGCTCGCCTTCGTGCAGTTTCAGCAGTGTGGCCGTGGGCCGAATGAACAGCCAGACTTCGCTTTCACCACCCACTTCGATGATGGCCGTGAATACCGTGTGCTTCGCCTGATCGAATGCCAGTTTGGGTTCCGGCGGCGGGCCGGGATCGCGAATCGGTTCGGGAGGAGGCGGATCAGTGACCGTAACCACCAACTTTTCCGTCAATACATTCGGCGGAAAGCTATCGTCACGGGCGGTGATTTCGAATTCATATTCGCCGGCCTTCCGCGGAGTCCAGCTGAGTTTGCCAGAGCCATCGAGACGGGCATCTCGCGTTGACGATTTCGTCAGTTCGAGTTTTACATTGTCAAATAAATCGGGGTCGCTGACTTTGGCTGCAATGTCAACCGCGCGATTCGTTGTTGCTCGTTGCTTGCCGAGCCCGCTGATCCGCGGCGCGCGATTGGCCGGCGCAAAGATATTGCGGCCGACGATGGCTAGTTGATACTTTTCCGGCGAATCGAGCTTCAATCGCTTCGAGGGACGATTGTGCAGCGTTTGCGCTTCGGGCGCTGATTTCACGGAGACTGCGTCCAGTGTCAGTGCGACTTCAAGTTCCTTGGAGTCTTTCACCGGCCGCAAACTCAATTTCGAAACGCGATGGAGCAAATCCACGCGATAGATATCGTCGAGAAACTTGACGATTTGCTCGTAGCGGGCTTTGCCGGTGACGGAGAACGTTTGCATGACATAGATGTCTTGCACTGCGCGCTGAGCACCAGGCGTGACGACCTGATCGCGTAGTCCAGCTTCCTGCCCCTTGGTGGCCAGCCAATGCTGATACAGCGAGCGCGCGAGAGCGGGCTGCGGTGGCAACGAGCGAGCTTCGTACTCTCTCAGTTTCTGACTGGCGAGCAGAGCGGCTTTGACTTGGGTTTGCTGCTTCTGTAATTCGAGGTCTTGTGTGGCTAACAAATTTATCCGGGTATTCACCGCCGAACTGTAGTAGCGGAACCCTAAAAAGAAAACGAGGCACACTGCTGCCGCGACAACACCGATAATTAGGAGGCGTTCGGAAAGTTTCATTTCACGCCTCCTTTCGCTGCCGCGGCTGGTTTTGTCAGCGTCGAAGCCGGCTTCGCAGCTCCCTTACCTCCACCAGGTGCGCCGCCCGGACCATGCACAATCACTTCTTCCCGATAACGCCAGGTCAGCCCTTTGGCCTTCGGGTCTTCCTTGCTGCCGCTACCGATCACGGTGCGATCTTTATCGCGGAGCGCTGATTCCATTTCGTTGATGGTGTCGGTATCTGCCGCCAAACCTTGCACGACCAGGCTGCCACCGCCGGTGTTTTGCTTGATCGTGGCCAGCACATCCTCAGCGCGAGCAGCTTCGGCTGGCGGGAATTTTTGCGACAGCCGCTCGAGTTCGTCGAGCCAATTCACATCGGCGGCGGTGAACTTGTCGAGCTCTTGTGCCTTTTTGATCGCAGCTTTGCCTTTGTTGGCCTGCTCTTTGGTTTTGGCAACGACGGTGGCTTGATCAAGGATTTCTGCATCAAGCGAGCGAACATGCCACCAGGCCATCATGATCAACAGCAGCACAGCCGCGGCAAGAGATCCACCAACAACCGCATACGTGCGATTGTGATTGACCGGCGGCGGACGCTTGCGCGGATGGAGAAAATCGATTGTGTGTGCGCGGCCAGCGGCCTCATCCGTGAGCAAGCCCAGCAGCGGCGCGAAGGCGCCGGGCGTCGACGGCGGCGTGCGTTGGAGCGAGCCGCCTAGCTCCACGAGCGTAAATGGATCGAGGACTTGCAGATCGATTTGCAGGTCGTGTTTCCACGCGGTTTGCAACTCTACCTGTTTGCGCGAGTCACCGAAAATGATCAGCTGCTCGACACGCCGGCCGCCGAGTTGATTTTGCGCGGCAACGATCGTGCGCTTGATTTCGCCGATGAGCGCTCGGTTGCGAACTTCAGGCGGCGCTTCGTTGCTGGGGAGCCGGACTGTACGTGGATAAACAACATCGGGCCCGATGCTCACTGCCAGGTCGGCATCTTCTCCCAGCAGTTCGACGGTCATGCGACAGCGATCATCCTGGTGCGACTTGCGCAACAGCGAAGCCGCGGCGAACGGCCGCAAGACGAGGTGCGAAGGCGTGAGCCCCGCTGCCGCGCAGACCGCGCGGATCTGCCCCACGATCTCCGGCGAGATGGTCGTGGCGAGGACGTTGGTGCTGCCGTCGGCAGTATTGCCGAGGGGCGAAAAGTCGAGCGGCCAATCATCGCCGAGCGTGGTGAACTGCCGCATCGCCTGAAAGCGAACAAGGTCC
This sequence comes from uncultured Pirellulaceae bacterium, assembly GCA_964394305.1. Classification (GTDB taxonomy): domain Bacteria; phylum Planctomycetota; class Planctomycetia; order Pirellulales; family Pirellulaceae; genus Anatilimnocola. Next base: position 195,199 of record CAYMWL010000003.1, on the reverse strand, counting down.
GGCAATTCTTCGGGCGGAGCGGGCGGCGTCGTGAGGAAGCGGAGTTCCAAATTGGCGCGGCCGACCGCGATCAGCGCTTCACCTTTGGGAATGCCCCGCTGTTGTAATTCCTTGCCGAGCAATGAGCCGATTTCAGCAGCGGTGACTGGAGTTCCCTTTTCGTGAAAGGGAATGCCGAAGGCCTCGTCAACGACGGCGGATTTTCCCTTTTGATGCGCAAGGGCCACCCGCAATTCGTTGCTATCCCATTCGATGGCGACCAGACGCTGCATGAGGAATCACGATCTCAAATTTACTAGCCCGCCGCGTCAGCGAGGGGAACTTGGTAACCGGGTCGCCCTCGCGTACGCATCGGGCTAGAAACAACTGCTAAAAACCACCCGGCGTTACTGGCGTCGTGCCTGCAGACTCGGTGAAATCGACGCCTAGCGTTTCGACCGCATAACCGCGGCCATAATGACTCAGGTCTCTACAGAATAATACGCGTGCTGGGGCCGCGGAAGCATCGAAAATCGCTTCGACGCGCGAGGAGGCCTCGCCACTTTGGTAATAACCGACGATTTGCGCCCGATAAACATCGCCGCCCGCACAAACGAACGGCATGAGCGTCCGCATTTCTTCAAGCGTCACGATTCCTTCGGCCATAATCCAGGTTTCGTGCCGCTTGTTGGCGTTGTCGGCGCCGGGTTCATATTCGCGGCGAGAGAGGATTTCGGTGATGATGTCGTCGTTCATGCCAGGAATGCCGCGCAAGATGTGCGCTGGCGCTTGATTGATATTGATGCGCCCGGGAATGGTAATCGCAGGGTTGATCGTGCAAGTGTCCATCAACTTTGGCAGCCACAACGGCATGCCGCCGCCGAGACCGCTAGTGAATGGCGAGGCGATGACCATCGACTGACCATTGACCGTCGATCGCACACGTGCATCGCACAGATCGAGCAACTGCACGAGTGGTACTTTGCCAGGCTTGGTCAGATCAGGCGCGGGCAAGTTGCTCGCGGGACTGCTGGCCTGACCGGCGGCGGCATTCGGCCCCGTCTGCCGATAGGTGATGATAAAGTTGACCCAGTCTTGCGGAAAACCAGCATTGAGCAAACTGTCGTTGAGCAGCTGCATGTCGTTGCTGTTGAGATATACCCGCGGCTGACCGTTCTCTTGCAAGTTCGTCTCCAAACTATGGAGCGTGAAGTAAGCGCTCCAGCCACGATCGCCGGCGCTCGTTGCCGCGCCACTGCCGCCACCTTCTTGGGGGTCGAGTGTGCCGTTGCGATTGACATCGGAACCAATGAGCAACTCGGGCGTGATGCCGCGAACGAGCAGCAGTTCTTCGACGGAGTCGAGTGGGCCATTCTTGGGACGATACGGCGGATTGAGGCCTGAGTAGTAATCGATCTCAGCACCAAGCGGCCGCGGTTCGTCGTCCGGATCGATCCAGTCGAGAATCGCATCGGCGATCTCCTCGGTCATGCCTGGCAAGCTCATCAGCAACTGCACGGCGGAACCCTCTTGCTGTGCTTCGAGCACCAGCAATGTATTGAGATTGAGTCGCGTCGATTCATCTTCCAAACCATATCGGAGCCCGGCAAGATTGCCGTCATCGCTCAAGTTCGGAGAGAGAATGCAAACACTAGCGCGTCGACGCGGATCGTCGTCCGCAATGATCGTGATGCCCTTGAACTGCGTTGGATTGTTGAACACCCCGCCAGCTTCGAGTCGCGCGGACTGCGGCTTGGAAAGAAAGAAACGCGTGACTTCGCGCCCCGAATCGACAAGCTGACGCGTTTGCGATTGCTGCCCGGTGAGGAGCGCCGATTCGTGATGCGTGAGCATCAAGTCGGTGAACGAGTACGCACCGAGCGCGAGGAACATGATCACCACAAGCACGATGATGAGCATCATGCCGCGGCGTGAACGATGTGCGCGATGTGTGAAGAGAAAATCAGCGGCCACGTCTCCCTCCTCGTCCGCCGCCGTTGCTTCCACCACGCATGCCGCCACCGCCACGAGTTCCACCGCCAAAAGGGCTGCCGCCACCAGGACCTTGACCAGCGGAGCCGCTTCGACCGGGGCCGCGGCCTGGACCTTGTCCGGGGCCTTGGGAACCATCATCGCCGGGACCATCACCGGGTCCAGCTGGACCGTTGTCACCTGAACCAGGACGACCAGGACCGCCGCCATTATCGCCGTCGCGCCCGGGACCTCTGCCAGGACGACCACCGCCACCTTGTCCGCCGCCAATTCCACCCATACCACCAAGTCCGCCGCCCCCACTAGCCGCGGCAGCGTCACCCGATGTATCGATCGCGCCGGTCTGGGCTAAGGCCGTCTTGTCTGCCTCCGCTGCAGCCTTTTCTTCCGCGGCAATTTGTTTGTCTTCGTAAGTGATTGCAGTCGGCAAATTCACCGTGAGCGTGTAAAGACGTTCGTTGTCTTCTTCGGTTGTTGCTATCGAGCCAGCGATTTCGGCTTTCTGATCCTCCATGCTTTTCAAAATGACCGTGATCTCGATGGCGACCGGCAGGCCCTCCATCGACGCCGAATCCCAATCGCTGGTCCAACTGCTGCCGTCGAAATACATGAACTGCAAACCGACAACTTCTTCGGCCATCAGGTCGAGTTGACCGAGCGAACCGGTGCCGCCATTTTGCTGATCGTAGTTTGATACCGAGCGATCAAGCACCCGCCGCATCAAACCGCGGCCGCGACCTTCCGGGGCCACGGCGATCTGCCCCTCTTCCGGTCGCAGAAAGTAAGAGACGGTCTTCATATCGCTAGGAATGTCGACTACGCCCGCCAGATTGTCGGGATCAGTCATTGCTTGAAACTGATCGACACGCGGCAAACGACTGATATCGATCTGCAATTCGGTGCTGCTGCCGTACAAACCAATGATGCCTCCCGCTTGCTCTTCGCCATAGATCGAGCCGGCTTCACCGGTTTGCGCTTGCACGCCGCTGGTTGTGCTACTCGTCGTGACCGGCAGACCGTTGCCGCCGGTGATGTTTTGACCGCCGGCATTCTGACCGCCGCCACTAGTTCCGTTTTGACCACTGCCTTGTTGGCCAGACTGAACTCCATTGGCTCCTTGCGTACCGGTTTGACCGCTGCTACCCGCGGCAGCATTGCCGCCTTGCCCGGCCGCACCAGCTAGCGCGCCCAGACCAGCGCCACTGAGCGCTGATTCCGCATTGGTCGAATTGCCGATCACCGTTTCCAAGCCGCTCAAATCAGGCGGCATGTGTTGCACTGCAGCACGAATGTCGTCGGCAATGTGACGGAGCACGGAGCGCGCGAGTTTCACCTCCTCGATACTCGTCCGCTTGGTGTCGTACATGCGGAAGTTCAAATTGATCGACATCGCGATCAAGGCCATTACGACGACGCTGAGGCCCAGCGCGAGCAGCAACTCCAGCAGACTCACGCCACGCCGCACCCTGCTGCGCGATGCCAGTGGTGAACTACGTTGGAATTGAACGTTAGCGTCCACGGGTTGCTCCTGGATTGTCATCTTGACCGCCGTTGTTGGGCCCCATGGGATTTCCAGGACCATTTGGATTGCCGGGGCCATTCGGACGTCCACCGCCACCTTGTCCGAAACCGCCTCCCCCTGTTCCACCGGCGCCAACTCCGCCGCCAGCTGCGCCGATCTGAGCAGCATCCGACAAACCACCCGCCGAGCCCTGCCCTTGATTGGCATTGGCCCCGATCGATTTACGAATTTCTGCCGCGGCCAACTTCATCTCTGTTTCGACCTGCGGATCCACAATCCAACGGGTAAGCGTGAAGCTAATCGGATCCGAATTGAAGGCCGGATCCTGTTCCACCAGCACCTGAATGGCCAGCAGTCCTTCTTGGTCGATGGGGAGTGCTTCGACCGAGCATAGCCATTCGCCTGTTTCATCGGCAGGCTCTTGAAAAACCGATTCAGGCAGCACGATGCCGCTGGCGATTTCGGCCATCTTGCTTTCAGCGAGCAACTGAGCCGTCGTAGTGTCGCGTGCGATCGCAGCAGAACGAGCGCCGGTGCGAATGTGCATGCCAATGACAGAGAGTGCCCCGCCAAGAATGGCCAAGGCCAACATCACTTCCAGCAATGACAAGCCGCGACGGCGTGTGGTGATCATGGTGTCACCTCGCCGGGTTGTATCGCCGCGAGCAGATCGTCAAGCTTCTGCTCTTCACTGACTTGGCTGGCGCCAGTCAAGCCGCGCAGTTGCACGCGATAAGCGTCTTGCTGCTCGTCTGCAACGATCACAAAGGCGTCGGTAGATGAGCCATCGGGATAAAACAAAATCGGCCGAGACCAATTTGCCCCGTCGCCACTCCCTTGATTCTGCAGCAGATTTTCGATTTCGAAGGAACGAGATTCCGACTTCGCTTCACCAGCCGCGAACTTGATCCCATCTTCCAGCTTTTTTGTTACCGCCTCGGCCGCCAGTGTGTCGGCTGGCACGCCAAACCCCGGGACGGATTCGGATTCGCCTTCGGTGGCTTCATCGCCGGCCACCCACGGCTGCAGCGAGAATTGATTGCCGTCGACTTCGTAGCGGAAGACGAGAATCCTGCCGGTCTTCATCGATTTGACGTGGGCCCGCGACCATTCGATCCGCATCGTTTCGGCCGCGCTCTTCAGACGTTGCCGACGAAGCGTGTTTTGCACCGCTGGCATCGCGACCGCACCAGCGATCACGATAATGACCATCACCAGCATGATTTCGATCAGCGAAACTGCACCCCGAGCCCGGCGTACCCCAACGGGCCGCAAACAAAAGGCGGCATGGTTGCTGCCGGACTGCATCGCTCACCGCTTGCTACTTAGAGATTGATGTCATCTGGCGTGCCAGAGACGCCATCCTTGCCGCTGCACGAAATCGTGAAGTTGTTGTCGTCGGCTTCGTAGTTGTACTGCCGATCCCAAGGATCAAGAGGCACAGCCTTCGGCAGATAGGGGCCTTTCCACTTGGTGGGGTCGGCTAAATCATCGGGCGGGTTGACCAAGGCATCGAGCGTGGCCGGCGGGCGCCCCACATCCAGCTGATAAGCGGTGATTGCACTATTGAAGGAGTTCAGCTGGGCCTTGGCCGTTCGCTGATAGGCGGTAACTTGCATTTGCAGCACCGAAACACCCACAATCGAGCCCAAAACAACGAGAATGCCGAGCACGAGCAGGATTTCGATCAGTGTAAAACCGCGGCGCTTGTTCCGCCGACGAGTGGGATAAAAACGGGTGCGAGAGGAACGCATATCCAACTTCCTTCTAATAAAGCCTGACAACCTATCCATTGAACCCCTGCGAACGCTGTCAGTCTCGCCGGGAATCCGCAATTTTTTCTTCGTGACCGAAACGATTTTCGGCCAAGTTACCCCAAAGCGCCGGCCATCTTGATGATCGGGACGAGTAGGGCGATCACCACCATCAAGATCACCGCTGCCAGGATCACGAGCATCAACGGTTCGAGCAATTTGACCAACAGATCGAGTTGCCGCGTCGTACGCCGTTCGAGACCGTCGGCCATGTCGACCAGCACTTTGTCAAGCGTGTTCGACTCTTCCGCAACCGCGATCATTTCCACCACCATTTTGGGAAAATGACCGCTCGCGGCCAACGGCTGAGCCAGCGTTTGACCGGACGAAATGTTTTCGGCCGCAGCGGCCACTGCTTTCGAAATGACTTTGTTGCCGGACGCATCGCGACTGATATCGAGTGCCTTCAAAATCGGTACGCCGTTGTGCAGCAACGTTCCCAGCACGCGGCAAAACCGAGCCACCGCAAAGGCCTGAAAAATGCTCCCCGCGACGGGCATGTTGAGCTTGAGCCGATCGCTCAACAGCCGGCCTTCCTCGGTTTGCAATCGCAGGTAAACAAACAAATAGGCGACGCCAGCCACGATCAGCGCCAGCCAACCCCACGATCGCAAAAAGTTGCTGATGTTGAGGAGCGCGTCGGTCATCCAAGGCAATTCACCCCTTTCGCGCAGCCGGTCAAACATCACGGCAAACTTCGGCACAAAGAACACAATCAGGCCAGTAACCACCGCGGTGCCGACGGTGCCGAGAATGATCGGATAGGCAATCGCACTCATTGTGCGACCCTTGAGTTCTTCCTGCAATTCGGTAAACGAAGCCACACGTTCCAACGCGTCTTCGAGAAAGCCGCCTTCTTGGCCGGCGCGAACCATGTTGATGGCCATCTCGCTGAACGCTTTGGGGAAGCGTTGCATGATGTCGGCCATTGAGTTGCCATCTTCCACCTTGTGATGCACTTCGGTGAGAATGGCCTTCAAATTCTTGTTCGACGTTTGGTCGCGTAACACCGCCAGCGAGCGCAACAACGGCACACCACTTCGCAACAGCGCGGCGAGCTGGTTGTAGACACCAGCCATGATATTGCCGCGGACCTTGAGTTTCGCTCCGGGGGCCAAATAGCCCTTGGGGATCGAAACCGTCAGGGGAAAGAGTGTTTTTCCCGCGAGCAGGGAAATCGCTTCGCGTTCCGACTGCGCAGCAATCATGCCGGTGACTTTTTCACCGGTCATGGTGCGTGCGGTATAAGCGAAGTCAGGCATGAGGGAAGGGACTGGAGGCTAGAGTTTGGGGACGGGGGTAACAGATCCATCGTAATTGAGCCAGCAACCAGTTCCTTGGCCCCTGACCCCTGAATCCTGCCCCCTTATTTTTTCAGCAGCATGCTAAAATCCGCTTTAGCATTACGAACGACTTCTTCCACCGTCGACACGCCGTTGAGCACTTTCCGCCAACCATCTTGACGCAGCGTGATCATCCCTTGCTCGGCGGCGGCTTCGACAATCTTCCAGCTGCTCACGCGGTCGTGGGCCAATTGCCGGATGTCGTTGGTGGTGATCAGCAGTTCATAAATGCCAAGCCGACCTCGGTAACCCGTGTTGCGGCACTCGCGGCAGCCAGTCGGACCGTAAGTTGTTTTGCCGGGTAGTTGATCGAACGGAAAATCCTCTGGGGCATCGTCGGGACCGAGCACGACGGGCTTTTTGCAAGACGGACACAGCCGCCGCAAGAGCCGCTGAGCCATCACTGCTTCGACGGTGCTCGCCACGAGGAACGGCTCCACGCCCATATCCACCAGACGCGTGTAAGCGCTGGCAGCATCATTGGTGTGTAGTGTGCTGAACACCAAGTGGCCGGTGAGCGATGCTTGAATCGCATTCTCTGCCGTTTCGAGATCGCGAATTTCGCCGACGAGCACAATGTCGGGGTCGTGGCGCAAAATCGAGCGCAGCGATTGCCCGAAGGTCAGGCCGATCTTCGCATGCACTTGAATCTGGTTGATCCCTTCCAGCTGATATTCGACCGGGTCTTCGGTCGTGATGATCTTTACGTCTGGCGTGTTGATTTCCAGCAGCGCGCTATAGAGCGTCGTCGTTTTGCCGGACCCAGTCGGCCCTGTCACGAGAATAATCCCGTGTGGCAGATCAAGCATCTTGCGGAACGACGTGTACGTGTCCTTCTCCATGCCGATCTGCTGTAGATCGAATTTCATCGAGCCCTTATCGAGCACGCGCATGACCAGGCCTTCGCCGTGGATCATGGGGATGATCGACACGCGGATGTCGATTTCGCGGCCGGAAACCTTCAGTTTCATGCGACCATCTTGTGGCAATCGCTTTTCCGCGATGTTCAGCCGCGCCATGATTTTCAAGCGGCTGATAATGGCCATTTGAAAACGATTGATCTCCGGTGGCACGGGTTGTGTTTGCAGAAGGCCGTCGATGCGGTAGCGAATTACGACGCCCGAGGGCTGCGACTCAATGTGCACGTCGCTCGCGCGCGACTCGATCGCTTCCAGCAGAATTTCGTTTACCAGGCGAACGACCGAGGCCTCTTGAGCCATCTCGGAAAGTTCGCTGCCGTCGGTCTCGATCTCGCTGAGGAGCTCGATGCCGTCTTCTTCATCTTTTACGGCTTGAGCGACAAGTCCGTCGACCGTATCGCTGCCGACCCCCAGATGTCGCTTGATCAGCTTCGAAATTTCCAGCCGCGAGGCGAGCACCGGCATCACCGAAAAACCGGTGGCGGCTGAAACTTCGTCGAGTGGATAAAGATCAAACGGGTTGCTCGTCGCGACCAGCAATTGCCCGCTGTCGCGGCGAATGGGAAAGAGGGTCTGCCGGTGAATGAGCCGCTGCGGGAACGTTTTCAGCAGCGCGAGGTCAACTTCGGCGTCAGTTAGATCAATGAAATCGATCCCCACTTCGTCGCCGACCGCCCGGAGCGCTGCCTCTTCGGTGACAAACCCCATCTGCACCGCCGTTTCGATCAGCCGAATGCCGTCGCCGTGACCATTGGCCTGCGAGCGCGACTGGGCGAGCTGCCGCTGATCGATCAATCCGCGGCGGAGCAGAATTTCACCGGCTTCCATCGTTTTCCAGGTGGGTAAGCAGAGGGAGAGTCACATGTCAGCAGGCGGGACCGGACATTAAAAATGACCGGCAGCAGGCGGGCTACCAACCATCATAAAGCGCCGATCCGTTCAGCCCAAGCTGAATCGCGGCAGGAAGGGGAGATTTTCGTAAGGGTACGTACTATTAAGTACCCCGAGACTCGCGATAAGTTTTCATTTTTTGCTCTCCCGGGAGATGTTGGGAGAGCCCAGACAACAAGATGGCAGTTTTGATTTTCAATGTGCCGTCAAAATGGTGACACTAGTCGCCGTCAGCAGGTCGTTGCAGCGGTGCATTGCCGCCACGGCCACCCGCGCCACGACCGCCCGGTCCGCCTGGACCACCCTGACCGAACTGCGGTTGGCTGAATTCAAACTTCGAGCCGAGCGCCTTTTCCAACTTCGCCCGTTGTTCGGCTGTCAGCACGCTCAGGATTTCAGCTCGCGACTCTTCCTGGATTTTTGCGATCTTCTTCTGCACCTCAGCACGGACTTCTTCGGACTTCTTTTGCAAGGCTTCCTTTTGTGCGTCAGTGATATTTAACTCTTTGGCCAGCGTGTCGTTGATTCCGCCCGGCGAGCGGCTGAATTGCTGCGATTGTTGCAGCATCAATTGCTTCAGGCGTTCCCGTTGTTGGGGCAACAGAATGGCGTCGTATTCCTTTTGGCTGCTTTCGCGGAACTCTTGGAACTTAGCGTTCCGCTCTTCTTCCGACATATCGCGGAAATTGCTGAACGCCTCGCGAGCCTTTTCACGTAAGGATTCGCCCAGGGCTTCAATCTTCTTTTCTTGATCGGGGACCAGGTTCAGTTCGGCCTTCACCTTATCGTCGCGAAGCAGCCCACCGGCGCCTCCAAAACCACCTCCGCCGAAGCCACCCGGACCACCGCGGCCACCGCCCGGTTGCGCGAGGGCCAATTGTGCAAGACCCAAAACCACCACCGCAGCCATCGTCGCCCCAATGCGGAACTTCATTGCTCGCCACTCCAGAAAAGAATTGAAACCCAAGACATGCAAAGCCTGACTTGCACCTTTGCTCGCCACTCACAGTCAAACACCGATGTACCCAGGCGAGTGTCGCAAATGCGGAAAACCGCATGACGAAATTTGTAACATTTCCAGGCTTCTCAGCCTGCGGCAAAATCGATCACTGGCCACGCGGCTGTCGCAATTTGCAACACTTTGCTACTTGCTTCTGCACCTCGGACCAAGGTAACGTGAATGGAACTGCTATTCGCACTACTTATCTGTCCGCAGTTCTCCTCTCCCCAGTTACCGGCATGCTTGCATACCTTGTGATCCGCGAAGGTTCCAAGTGGACCGACGTTTTCCGTCTGGTGCCGGGCCGAACCGTCACTGTGGGCCGAGCCGGCACCAATCAAATTGTCATCAAGGACGAACGCTGCAGCCGCAACCACATCGAAGTCTTTCTGAACCGCGGCGAATGGACCCTGCGTGATCTCGACAGCCGCAACGGCACGTTCATCAATGGCAAACAGGTCCGCGGCGACAATGTCCTCAAGCCGGGCGACATCATTCGGATTGCGAATTGCCAGCTCGGCTACGTCCACGATCTGGCCCATGCCTTTCCCGATGCCGACAACAACAGCGTCCTCTCCTCAATGCAGCCGTCGACGGGAGAAGAAACGATCCTCGGCGCGCTCATTGCTGATACCGGCGAAGTGCTCGACTCGGGCGACTCCAGCATTCACGAAGCCAACGAACCAACGCATATCACGCATCGCCGCGGCCAGACGCGTTACCTGCGTCCCAGCCCTGCGAGTGACTTGCCGATTCCGCGCGTCGGCCAAGCTGCCGCAAAACTCTGCCGCCTTGCATTCGAACTCGCGAGCCAACCAGACATTCCGAGCGTCGCACATCTTGCACTCAACGGCTTATTCGAAGGAACTCATGTCGACGCTGGCGCGGTGTTGCTGCTGCCCCGCGGTTATGAAGGTCCTGGCAATCCAACCGATTTGCAGATCGTGGCCTCGCGCACGGACCGCGAGCCCGTTTATCACCGCCCCTCGAGCTTTCTCGCCTCGACCGTGATTCGCGACGGCGAAGCCGTCCTTGCTCGCAACATCGAAGGCGATAGCCAACTCGGTCTGCGTGACAGCAAAGGTGAATTCCACGCGACGAGCGTGATGTGCGCGCCGATCCGCCAAGACAAACGCGTCATCGGGCTGATTCATCTTTATTCCACCGAAGATGCCCGCGTGCCGGATCCGGATGATCTTGAGTTCACGCTCGCGGTGGCTGAAAATCTCGCGCTCGCGCTGCGCAACTTGCAACGTCAGCAAGAACTCGCCGAGAACCTCAATCAAACACGCAACGAAATCCTGCAACTCCGCAAACAACTGGGCGCCGAAAGCGAACTCGTCGGCAGCAGCCTGGTGTTGAACAGTGTGCAGCAACAAATTGCTCGCGCAGCACCGAGTCGCGCTACGGTGCTGATCCGCGGCGAAAGCGGTGTGGGCAAGGAACTCGTCGCCCGCGCCATGCATTATGCGAGTCCGCGCAAGAAAGGCCCGTTTGTCTGCTTGAACTGCGCTGCGCTATCCGAAACGTTGCTCGAAAGTGAACTCTTCGGCCATGAGCGGGGCGCGTTTACCGGTGCCACCGAGCGCAAGGTCGGCAAGTTCGAAGCTGCTCACGGCGGCACGATCATGCTCGACGAAATTGGCGAAATGAGTCCGCAGATTCAAGCGAAGTTCCTCCGCGTGCTCGAAGGCCATCCCTTCGAACGCGTCGGCGGCAGCCAGCCGATCAAGGTCGACGTCCGCGTGATCGCAGCGACGAATCGCGATCTCGAGCGAGCCGTTGCCGACAGCACGTTCCGCCGCGACCTTTACTTCCGGTTGCGCGTCGTCGAAATCTATGTCCCGCCACTCCGCAAACGGCCCGAAGATATCCTCGAACTCGCACACTACTTCCTCGATCGCTTTAATGCGGAGACTGGCCGCAAGTTGCAAGGCTTCACACCCGAAGCGACCGAGCAAATGCAAAACTACCGCTGGCCGGGGAACGTTCGCGAATTGAAGAACGTCATCGAGCGCGCCGTGGTGCTCGCTCGCACTGACTCAATCGACGTGGAGGATCTCAATCTCTCGAGCCTCGGTGCGACGTCGACAGATTCGAACGAGATGCCGATCGTCAAAGCGACCTTCGAACCGATGTCGCTTGACGATATGGAAAAGAAACACATCCACGCGACGCTGAACGCGACGAATTGGAACAAAAGCCGTACCGCGTCGATCCTGGGAGTCGAACGAAGTACGCTCGACCGGAAGATCAAACGCTACGAACTCCGCCCGCCGAATGCCCGTGGCGACTGGATGGTTGCGGAATGAATTCGTGACGTTGGGTGCATGGCGAACCACGAACCAGGGCTGTTGATGCGTTGACCGTTCTCCGTATTACTCGACCGCTATTAAAAATCATACTGTGCCCGCAATCCGTAACCGGTCGTTTCACTTTGCAAACCATTGCGGCCATCAAGCCAGCTGTGAACGCAGTTGAAGACCACTTTGCAGTAGGGATTGCAGTACCAATTGACACCCAACGTCATGTTGCTCATGTCGCCGCCGTTGATCGTCCCATCAGTCAGGTCGATGTAGGACCAGCGGGCAACAACTTCCCAAGCACCACTGCCATAGCAGTGGGCGCCATCGGTTCGAAGCATGAAGAAGTCTTCGAAGGGCTTGACGCGATCGATGGCGCCGGCGATGCGATCGTACGGTCGATGTTCGCCGGTGAGAAAGTAGCCGACTTGCATGTAAGCACCCGCGAGTGTCGCACTCCCCCCCACTTGCTGATCGACGACGGCGGCCATCGCTTCCGCTTGAAAAGAGAATGCGCCGTGCACGGTGAGGTTCTCGACGCCGAAGGTGTTGACGCTATCGGCAAGTAGGGGCAACGTATCGACGAAGAACGGTGTGCCGTTAAGCGGGCCGGGAATTGCCTGGCCCGAGGTGCCGACGGCTCCGGCTCCTTGTTCACCCACGAACAATTCGGGAATCGAACGAAAACGAACCGTGTCGCGCGGTGGTGCGTTGTAGTAGTAGCCTCCGCCAATGTGGCTGTAGTAGCGACCTTCGGCAGGTTCGTCGTACCAGAGCAAGTGCGTTAGGCGCCCGACCACACCATTGCCGCCATCGGTGCTGAGCGAATTGCCGAATTGATCCTGACCGGTGCGAATCAGCGACGCAGCCCATGTCCAATTCAAGTCTTCGCTGTGATCATAAAAGCCGATTCCCACGTGACGGAACGGCGTGAAGGCTTGAAACATCGAAGAGCGTTCCATGAACGTGGTGTAGCGGAAGCTGCTGACCACTTCCAAGCTGAACGGATGCTTCCATTGACCGACGCGCACGTTGCCGAGCAGCGGCAACTGAGTCCACTCGACCCACACATCGGTGAACGTCGGCCGGCCGAAAAAGCCGAAGTCCATCTGAAAAAAATAGTTCATGTTGTCGGCAATGGCGCCTTTGGCGCCAAGCCGTGCGCGGCGAATGTCGGCGCCGTTTTGAATCGGCCCGCCTTGGATCGGATCGAACGTGGCGCGGCTGGCGTCATCCTGGCTGAAAAGCACGGCGTCGACTTGGGCGACACCCGTAACGATGACGTTCGGCAGCTTCTTCGATGCTGCCTTCATTGCGGCGACTTCGTTTTCGAGGGCGGCAATTCGCGCGGCCGTCGGGTCGGCCGGCGCCATCATTTCCGAGTTCGTAGCATAGGCGTCGGCTGCCAGCATTTCCGTAGCCACAACCGGCACGACTGGTTGCGCATAGTGCGAAGGCAACCGCTCAAGTTCTGCACCATGAAATGGAGAGAACGGAGCGAGTTGCTGTTGATTAGGGGCGGCAGGTGGTTGTTGATTGGCAAAGCTCCCTGCAACCGGCTGCTGCAGATGGGCCGGCTGTTGAGATGGCCCGACGCTCGGCGATGCCATATTCGACGGAAAATTCTGAGCCGTTGCCAAGGGCGCAACGCCACCAAAGAGGAACAGGGTGAGCCAGGCGAGTTTCTGCAAGCACTTCATGACAGCACGCGGGAGCGGATTGGAACAACGCGAAAACTTCACAGGTAAAAAGGAGATATCGGCCGGGAAATTGCTACAACTGACAAAGTCGGCGGAATCGTAATGCTTTGCGCAGATTCGAAGGAGTGTTTTAAATCAAGGGTGCTGTTCGACACCGTCAAAAGGCTTCAACGGTGGAGAGTTGCTCGCGCGGAATCCTCCGGGTGGGCGGTACGGACCGTACGGACCACCGCAACGATCGGCTTACCGCATCCTGTTGGCTGACGCGCCCAAGCAGCAAAGCAGGTGATAGCATTGTTTGGAAACCAAGCACGCCGCAGCCACCCAATTGATTGGAAGGGGCAGACTGACAGCGGTTGTTGTGGCTCGGCGTCTTTGGTTTCCGCGTTATTCGCGCGTGATCTGCAACTGCGGCGTGGGATATTGCTCGCGATGAGCGGCCCACCAATTGCGCCACTCGAGAAGTGCCGCAGCTTGTGCTTCGTCGGGCTCTTGCCGCCACTTGTCGGGCGAAAGATTCATTTCGAGTGCGGTCAAGCGATGCAACGTCGCGGCCGCTTGGCGACGAACATACGGATCGGTGTGCTCCAGCAGATCGATCAAATCGGGAATGAGCCAGACTGGCGCAAGATCCGCCGTCAATGTCATCGCGGCACTGCGTCGTGCCGGGTCAGTTTCCGCCATAGGCGATTGGATGAATCGCACGAGTGGCAGCACCGCATGTTCACCCAGCGAACGAATTTCTTGTTCATAGAGCGAGGCAATTTTCGAATGGCCGATCTGCGCGAGCAGCGTATCGACCCGTTGTTTGAGTTCGGCGTCATCGGGCCCACGTTGCACGAGCAGCGGTTGCATCCAACGAGTCGAAAGCAGCGGATCAACTCGATTCGTTGGCTTGAGGATCTCGCCATTGGAAATCTCCGCCACCTGACCTGGATCCAAACGCTGCTCGCCATGGGCAGTTCGCAAATTGATCTCCCCTTCGGAGTTCATCACCTGCACGCGCCCAGCGGGCTGGATGCCAGTCATGACACAAGAAGGACCAACGCACCAGAGCGAAGGCTGCTCTCCTTTGGGCTTTTCGATGATGTCGCCGATCGAAGTGACGCGGACCTCGAGTTTGGTTTCGCCAGGCGAACGACACCAGACCTGGCCTTGGGCTAGTTCGATCGAACTGCTGCCGCGGAGTGTGACTTCGGTTTGATCATTGAGACGAATGACACAGCCATCGCCGGTTTGCAATTCGCAGCGGACATCGGCAGCGGTTCGCAGACGCGTGTCAGACGGGCAGAGCATGTACTTGATTTTGTTCGGTTCGATCGACTTCCAGCCCTGCTGTTGATTGTCGAACAATTCGACAGGGCCGGTGGCAGCGACAAAATGCGCCACGGGAGGCGGCGTTGGCGCCGGTTGAGCGATTCGCAGCGAGACCGGATCCGCTTTTTTCTCTATTCGAGGCAACACGAGCATTGCGAGCAAAAACCCAGCAACCATCGTGAGCAGTGGAATGAGCCATGCTGTTAGCAAATTGGACTGCTTGCTCGGCAACCTGGCGAGCAACTGTGGACTGGCCAGTTGATCGATCACGCGCTCGGCAACGCGCGCAGCCGCTTGTGGCTCGGCCAGCGCCGAGCGCATTGATTCGTCACCTTTCGCAGACACGCTCTCTTCTGTATTCAGGTAGGCCTGACAGTAGACACATGCGTTGGCATGTTCTTCGAGCGCGCGATCAGCGGTATCGTCGGCGGTACCCGCGATCCAGGCCTCATACAGCTTTTGAAATTCACGACAATTCATCATCAACCATCACTTCTCAACCGGCTTTAACCGCTCTCGCAACAGCGCTCGGGCCTTGGTCAAACGCAAATTAATCGTCGCTCGCGAAATGCCCAGCAACTCGGCCAGATCCTGATATGTCAGTCGCTCGCAGTAATACAGCAGGAGTGTTTCTCGATACGCTTCCGGCAACTCAGCCACTGCGACCTGCAACCGCTCCCATTCTTCGCGGCGCTCTGTCGCTGCTTCGACCGATTCGCCGTTGCCGACTGGATCGAACGGACCAGCGGCGGAATCGAGCGTCGAAAACGGCTTTTGTCCCGTTTGCTTGGCCTTGCGCCAATCGAGGCACGCCCGCACCGCAATGCCTCGCAGCCAGGGACCAAATTTTTCTTGATTGGTTAATGAGCCCAGCGACTGCAGGGCCCGGACGAGCGACTCTTGGGCCAAGTCCTCTGCAACATCGCCACGCGAAGCGTGTGCACGGCAAACTGCCAGGATCCGCGCGGACCACCGGCGGGCCAATTCGGCGTAACACGCCAAACGGCCGGCAAGCGTCTGGCGGACCAGTTCGCCGTCGGTAATGTCGCCAAAGTCCTGCAAGCGGTCCAATCCCGGCAAGTCCCAATCCGACAAAGCGTGCTTTTACTGCGGGTACGCAGGCTGCGTCTACTTATCAGACGACGAGGCCGACCGAGTTACTAGTCTGTAACCAATCTTTTTGCGAAACGTCATTAGTAACGAAGCCAACTCAATCTACTTACAGGCAGAAAGGTTTCACGTAGTGCGATTCGCGACGAATACAGGAGTGCGATCATGAAACGCTGGCTGTTAGGTGGATTGGGGCTGGTTTTTCTCGGGGCTCTGGTCTGGTCATTCAGTGGTGCGGCCGAAAGGCTGCTGCCGAGTAAAGTCACGGTTCTGAATGACGCGAGTCCGGCGAACTCCACCGATGATCCGCTGATCGTGCACGAATGGGGGACGTTCACGAGTTACTCGGGATCCGATGGCGGCCGCTTGGAATTTAGGCCGCTGTTCGACGACGACCTCCCCGACTTTGTGCAGGATCGCAGCACGAGTTCAGGATTTGGTTTTCTTTCCAAAGTCAGTTACCGAGCGCTGGTGCGAATGGAAACACCGATCACCTACTTCTACACCAAGCAGCCGCGCAACGTGAACGTGCGCGTCGGGTTTCCCGAAGGTCTGCTAACGGAGTTCTATCCGCCAGCTGCGATTTCGCCTTCTTACAAAGGACACACGGAGCCTAAGAAAAACTCGGCGCTCGATTGGGGCACCGTGCATTTGATTCCGGAAGCGTATTTAACGCCAAAGGTCGCCGATCCACGCTTGGGTGCGGCAATTGCGAAGCGGGCGATGGCCACGCTGCCGCCGCATGCCGATTACAACAATCACTATGCCTATGCCCGGCAAACCGATGCCGCGCTCGTGCATGTGCATAAGGCCAAGGGAAGCTCGGAATGGCAGGCCAAAGATCAGGACCACTTCGAGAAGTTTCTGTTCTATCGAGGGCTCGGTGATTTCAACTTGCCCGTGAAAGTTCAGGCCTTAAGCAATGGAAAAGCAATGGTTAACAACAGCGGTATGGAACCAATCGCGTGGATGATGTTGCTCGACCACGATCATGGCGTGCTGCGATACGCCTCGTTCGATGGTGTACTGGCGGGGCAAAAACGTGAAATCGCACTGCCGAAAGAACCGGCAACGCTCGATGCGATGGCTGCCGATCTGACTGCCGCACTCGTGAGCACCGGTTTGTATGAGAAGGAAGCTGTTGCGATGGTGAACACCTGGCGGTCGTCATGGTTCGGCGAGCAAGGGACGCGGCTGCTCTACTTCGTGCCGCAACCATTGACTGACAAATTGCTGCCGCTGACGATCGAACCGAAGCCCGCCGAAACGGTGCGCGTGCTGGTCGGTCGTCTCGATATGATGACGCCTGAACAAGAAGCGTCGATCACGCAGCTCGTTCGCGATAGCGCTGCGGCGCGAGCGGCAGCCTATGAAAAGGCCCGTGAAGAAGATCGGCCGTTGTCCTTTGCTGTTCCCGAGGCAGTGCGCAAACTTGGTCGCCTGGCCGAACCTGCGCTAACGCGAGTGAGGCATGCTGCCAAAGATCCGAAGTTGAGCGATGAAGCGATTACTTTGATACATGAGTTGCATCGGGATGCAGCGAAGTAACAGTGATTCCTATTGCACAAGGGGCATGGCCAACGGTTATCCTGAACTTCTCAGCCAGCGACTACCGAAGTCGCGTTCGCCACCAAGGAACTCCCCAATGTCGGAAGTATCGGTTCGAGTCCGCGATAACGGTCCCCTCCTGGTCGAAGGACCGGTGACGGTAATCGACGCCGAAGGTAACAAGTTCGAAATACCTGTCGGCAAACCGGCCATCGCACTTTGCCGCTGCGGTCAATCGCAGCGGCGGCCATTTTGTGATGGCACGCATAAAGAATGCAATTTTGAAGCTGTGGATCGCGCGCCGAAGACTCAAACCCTCGGACTTGGTTAGCGGTCGCGGCGTGTTGGATTGGCATCGTCGCCACGCCGCCGCGAACGGAACCAACGACGCCGGCCGGGCGAAGCTTCCTCAGGATTTTCGCTTCCCAGCCCGTAGTCGACCAGTTCGAGCGATGTGCGACGCGTCACGACCTTTCCTGCCGCATCGCGTTCTTGCGCGGAGTGATTCACCACGCCGCCGGGCACATCAGCCGATTGAATTTCGACGGTTACGCTCGAACTTTTTTCCCCTTGATGATTGGTACGTACATACGCCACGGGCTTGATGACGCCAGCGACTCGATAGGGGAGATTCGCAGCAAAAACTTCCACCGTCGTCGACAGTGCCGTTCCATCGACCGAAGTGATGCTCGATTCGCGCTTCAGCATGTACGGAAATTGGGTGGTTGTGTAATGCACCACCGTTTGACGGCGTTCTCCGTTGCGCTCGCTCAAGGCCTGACGAACTTCGCAAGCGACCTTTTTGCCGTTGAGTTCCAATTCACTGCTGCTCACCTTTCGCAAGCCAGCCGGAGTTGCAGTTGCCAGTTCGCCCCAGTAGGTGTGGCGAGTGACTTGCGGCGGATGAGCAAAACGTTTGCCCGCGACCTCGACGGTGGTTTCGATTTTCAATTGATATTCATGGTCATTGGCCGCAACGAGCGTGGATTTCGTCTCTGTTACACTCGTGCTGACGATACGGCCTTGGGCATCGAATGTTTCCGATGTCACTCGCACATTCTTCCACGATCCCACCGGAAAACGCCCCCACGGATGTGCTTCGGGAGGCAACTGGCCATCGGCAGGCGTTGCAGGCTGGTCGATATCGGGGCGGATGGCGACGGGTTGTTGCAGCGAGTACGCAGGCTGTTGCTGCGAGTACTCTGTTTGTTCCTGCGGCGCTTGCGGAACTTTGGGAGCCACCTGCGCAGCACCGCGCTCACTGCCGAAGCAGAGCACCAACAGCGCAGGCAGAAGGAACCGATTCATCGCGGAGTAAGTCAAACTGCTTAACGAGGATGTGACTTATACGACGCCAGCAGGTTGTCGCCACGCAAGCCACCTTACGAGTCTACCCACGCACAGCCTTCAATTCGATGGTTTTTCGCGAAAACCCCTAAATGGCAGGAGGAAGCTGGCAGGCGAAAGTGAGGAGTAGTAGCGGTTGCGCCAATTATTACGGCCCGCACCAATGCGTGCGGCCTGATGGAGAAAAGGCAATTTTGTTAAACTGCATTTTCAGCTTTGAATGATTCTTCGCAGCTAAGCAACGCACGCACAAGAAGTCGCACCTCATGCAAGAAGTCACCGGCAATTTGTACGACTATCCGGCGTACTACGATCTCGTTTTCGGTTCCGACTGGAAAGCGGAGTTCGATTTCCTGCTGCAAGTATTCAAGGAGTTCGCGCCAGCGAAAACGGAGCGCATCTTCGAACCCGCCTGCGGCACCGGGCGAATTCTCTATCGCCTGGCCGATCAAGGATTCGAGGTCAGTGGCCTCGATCTGAATCCCAACGCGGTGGAGTTTTGCAACAAGCGGCTGGTCAAGCACGGCTACGAGCCCAGCGTGATTTGCGGCGACATGAGCGACTTTAAGTTGCCCAAGAAAGTCGACGTGGCTTTTAACATGATCAACAGCTTTCGGCATTTGCTGAGTGAGCAAATGGCGGAAGCGCATTTGCGTTGCGTCGCCGAGTCATTGCGTCTCGGTGGTTTGTATGTTCTCGGCTTGCATCTTACGCCAACGGCCGGTCAACCGATGACGGAAGAGTCGTGGTCGGCTCGACGCGGAAATCTGGCGATCAACACGCATCTGGCGACCATGGATCTCGATCGTCGCAAGCGGACCGAGCGCTGTCGCATGAAACTCGATATTTACACACCGACAGACCGTAAGCAGATTGTGGATGAACTGGTGTTCCGCACGTACACACACGAACAAATCAAGCGACTTCTGGAGCGAGTGCCGCAATTCGAAATTGCCGAGCTGTTTGATTTCAGCTATCGCATCGATCGGCCTATTGAGATTGAACCTGAGACGCAGGATGTCGTCTTTATTCTGAGGAAACGGCGGGCGGGAAAGTGAGTGAGGAAGTGAATGCAGTGGTAAATGTCCACGAAGTGCGAGCGTTGATTTTTGATTGCGACGGCACACTGACGAATTCGATGCCGATCCATTACCGCAGTTGGCGGGCGACGATGCTCAAACACGGCATCGACTTTGCGGAAGATCGCTTCTACGCGCTCGGCGGTGTGCCGAGCCAAAAGATCATTGAAATGCTCGCGGCAGAAAAATCGCTGGAGCTTGATGCAGCCGCTGTGGCAGATCAGAAGGAAGCGGCCTTTTTGGAACTGATGCATGAGCTCGAACCGCTCGCGCACATTCTCGATATCGCCCGCCAGAACCGGGGCAAGTTGAAAATGGCCGTCGCCAGCGGCGGCGTTCGTCCCGTCATTATGGCTCAACTCGAACACGTCGGCTGCGCCGATTGGTTCGATACGATTGTCACTGCCGAAGATACCAGGCGGCATAAACCCGATCCGGATGTGTTTCTCGAAGCAGCTCGTCGGCTCAATGTGCCGCCGGCGGAGTGTCGCGTTTATGAAGATGCGGATCTAGGAATCGAAGCTGCTCGTCGCGCAGGAATGCAATGGGTTGATGTCCGGCAGTGGGAGCAGTAGTGATCGCCGATCTGCGATTGAAACATGGCCATCACCTTTCAAGTTCTCGGCACTCCTGGCCGCGACAACGCAGTGCTCGCGAAAGTAGACAGTGGCCAGTCCGTAGAAAGATTGCTCTTCGACTGCGGTGAGAATTGCCTGACGGAATTGCCGTTTTCGGAAGTCCAAACGATCGATCAACTGTTCCTGTCGCATTTGCACATGGATCATATCGGCGGCTTCGACGGCTTTTTCCGTGCGGTGTACGATCGCCCAACGAAACCGAACCACATTTGGGGACCACCACATACGTCGACCATTCTGCAGCATCGCTTTCGCGGGTATCTATGGAACTTGTACGAAGAAATGTCCGGCACGATGCGCGTGACGGACATTTTTCCGCATGAGTTTCAAACGCAACGCTTCGAACTCAACGAAGCGTATGCCAGCGCTCATGACGAAGGGCGAATTCCCGGGAGCAAACTTTACGAGCGGCCATTCTATTCCGTCGAAGCATTAACGCTCGATCATCGCACGCCTTCGATCGCGTACATCGTGCGCGAACCAACGCGGCGAAATATCGACTCCGTAAAAATGGTGGAAATGGGTTTAAAGCCCGGGCCCTGGCTGAAGCAAGTCAAAGATGAATCTGTCACCAGCGGCGAAGTGGAACTGTCTGGCGCGAAGCGATCCATCCCTGAATTGCGCAACCTGCTGATGACTGAATCGCCCGGCGATTCCTTCGCTTATCTGACCGACTTTTTACTTGATGACGCAGCGTTAGAAAAAGTCGCAGCACGGCTGCATGGTTGTCGTGTGGTCGTCTGCGACGGTCAGTACCGTCACACCGATATCGAACTGGCTCGTAAGAACTTTCACATGACCACAGTGCTAAGTGCGACACTGGCTGCTCGTGCGCAGATTGGCGAACTCGTGCTGTTTCATCTTTCTGACCGCTACGAACGACAGGAGTGGCAACAGATGCTTGCCGAAGCGCGCGAAATATTTCCCAACACGCGCTATCCGCATGAATGGCAGATCTGAGTTAGCCGCCGCTAGTCCATTCGCCGCGGTTCATCGTGCGTCGAACAACGAGTTTCGTGGTGTCTGCGGTGGGCTCTTCGAAGAGCACCAGATTCGCCGGGCAGCCGACGTCGAGGCGATGATCATGAACGCCGATGAGTTCGGCGGGTTGAGTGCTCGCCATCTCAATCGCCGTCACTAGTTTGACGCCTGCAAACCGCATCACTTGAGCCACGCAAGTATCCATCAACAGCGAAGCGCCCGCGAGAATATCGCGCTGCCCCGCGATAACGAGTTTCCCGTTTTCCAGCACTTCCAAATCACCGAGTCCTGTCGCGTATCGCCCTGCCGGCATGCCGCCGAGAGACGTAACGTCGCTCACAAGCACACAGCGATCTGAACCTTTGGCACGGATCATCGATTTCACGACTGCCGCAGGCAGGTGATGTCCATCGACAATCAGGCTGGCCACCAACCGATCATCGGCCAGTTGATCCCAGATGTAATTGGGATGTCGTTTGATCTGCGGATGTGCGCCGTTGCCGAGATGCGTGCTCATGCGCGCGCCGGCATCGACCGCGGCAGCGATTTGATCGCTGGAGGCGTTCGTATGCCCAATTGCCACCAGCACTCCCGAGTTCGCCGCTGCGCGAATCAAGGGAATGGCTTCATCGTATTCTGGAGAAATCGTCAGCAACTCAATGCGACCGCCGGCTGCGTCCTGAAGCTGTTTAAAGTCCGCAATCGAGGGCACTCGCACATGCTGTTTCGGATGTGCGCCGCGCGGGCCATCAAGGGGCGAAATGAACGGCCCTTCGCAATGAAATCCGGGAATGCGAGCGGCAACTTCCGGCAATTCCTCGATCGCGCGGGACATGACTGCGAACGAATTTGCCAGCACCTCGAGGCTGTCGGTCGTGCAAGTCGCCAGAAAACTGGTGCAGCCGGCCGCATCCATGGCGAGCGCGACGTGCCGGACTTTCTCGATGGTTAACTGTGGATCATTGAACTCGCGACCTTGGTAGCCGTTGATTTGCAAATCGACAAAACCGGGAGCGACGACCGGCAGTTGGTCGCCGGCTGCTGTCGTTGCGGGAACTATGCGGGCGATGCGACCCTGCTTGATGGTGATTTCGACAGGGCGGAGAGTGTCGAAGCGGCGAGCAATGAACGAAGACATGGCTGAATCACGTGTGTTTAAGGCCTGACACCGGGCACAGCAAGCGAAAAATGCACCGGATTTAGCCGGCAGACTCGCATAGCATCGAATCGCTGGCTGCGCCATAATAGCGGTCAGCGGGGTCGCTTGCACATGCTGGCAGGTCTGCGTTTTTATTGCAGTCATCCCGTCGCCCGCCGCTCGAAAATTTGGAGTTCAAGCCATGCGAAATCTTGCGTCCTGGTTGCTATTCGGCACGGTATTGTTCGGCACGTTGCTCGCAACGTCCGTTTCTTCTTTTGCCGCCAACGAAGGGCAAGATGATCTCGATAAAGCCATCGAACTGCGGCTGACGGCGAAGTCGCTTGCCGAATTGGAAAAAATCTCCGAACTGGCTGAACGCGCCCTCGCCAAGGGACTCGACAAAGACAACACCGATTTCGCAAAGCAGCTGCTGGGCGCTACGCTGTTTCAACACGCCAAGCAATTGAGTGACGCGATTTTTGAACAACAGCCACCCAGCCCGCGGTGGGCATTCATCCGCAAAATCGCACTCAGCGATCTTGACAAGGCGCGCAAGCACGACCCGTCGCTGCCGGACACATACCTGCTGATCGCCCGCCTGCAAGCCGAATTGCCCGATGGCGATGACAAAGCCGCCAGCGAAGCCATCGATGAAGCTGTGAAACTGCTCAGGGCCAAGGATGACAACAAGCGACTTTCGCAAGCGCTCGTTCTGCGAGCCAAGATGACTAGCGACGAAGATGCCAAATTCGCGGACTTCGACGCCGCAGCCAAGGCCGATCCCACAAACTTCGATGCCTTGCAGGCCCGTGCGATTCTGTACATTGAAAAGGGCGAGAACGAAAAAGCAACCGCTGACTTGCGGGCCGCTGTCGAACTCCAAAAAGACAATCATCGTGCACTCGGCGCTCTCGCCGAAGTGATGACGAACTTGAAGAAGTACGACGAAGCGCTGAAGCTATGCGACGACGTGATTAAGCTCTCGCCGAAGGAGACCTTGGGCTACAACCTGCGTGCTCGCGTGAAAGTTCTCAAGGATGACCTCAAGGGGGGAATCGCCGATTTGAACGAAGCTCTCAAGATCGACGGCGCCGATGTGGCCTCGCTGCTGATGCGTAGTGGTTTGCTCGCTGCCGATGGCAAGCCGGAAGAAGCTCGGGCCGATGTGGAAAAAGCCTTGCGTCTGCGTCCTGACGTGCCGCAAGCGATCCTGATGAAAAGCCGCCTGGCAGCCCAAGCTGGCCGGTTCGGCGAAGCGATCAGCGACATTCAATTGTTGCTGCGATCGGATCCTAAGAATCGCGAATTCCGGCTGCAAATGGCCATGTATATGCAAGCCGACAAACGGCCGCGACGGGCCATCGAAATTCTCAACACCTTGATCGACGATGATCCGAGCGATGCTGACATGCTCCGGACGCGTGGCGACGCGCTGCTGAGCATTAACAAGCACGCGGAAGCCATCGCCGACTACGAAGCAGCTCTCAAGCTTGATCCGGAAGACACGGGCGTGCTCAACAACCTGGCCTGGGTGCTTGCTACTTCGGAGAACAAAGATATTCGCGATGCCAAACGCTCGATCGAACTCGGCACTAAGGCCTGCGAATTGACAAAGTACGAAAAGCCGCACATCCTCAGCACGCTGGCTTCGGGCTACGCCGAAAAGGGTGATTTCGAGACGGCCATCAAGTGGTCGACGAAGGCCGTAGAATTAGGTGAGGGCGAAGTGAAAGAGCAACTCGGCAAAGAGCTCGAAAACTATAAGATGAAAAAGCCCTGGCGAGAAGCCCAGAACGTCGAAGAAAACACCAAGCCTCTCGAAAACAAGCCCAGCAACGACCTGGAGACATAGTACATGGCCGGCGGAAATCCCGCGGTGCTGACGCGAGGTGAGGAAACCTCGGCCAGCACCGCTGCTGATGAAACCAACTTGGAGGATCGCGTGCGATCGCTCCGGCTTTCATCCATTCCGCAGGGAAGCGATTGGTTCCGCTCACTCGTGCTATTAATTGTCGGAGTGGGATTTCTCGGCTTGTTGTACTATCTGGTGAGTGCCACTTTGCAGGGCAATCGCGCGCCGGTGAGTGCTGACGCTGTTGACGCTAGCGATTCTTTTGACGCGGCGACCAGCGGTGAACCGGGGCGTGCCGGAAAAGAACCGGGTTCCCAAGATTCTCTCACCGCCAACAAGCCCGTAGCGTTCGCTGGCAAACCCAGCAACACCGCCCACGAATCGCAGGGCTACATCATTCCAGCACATCAGATTCTGGTCAGTCCCCAAGTCAGCGGCCGCATTATCGAGCTCCATATCGAAGAAGGACGCCGCGTCGAAAAAGGTACGGTTCTCGCGAAGCTAGAAGACACCGAGTATCGCGCCGAAGTCGATCGCGCCGCGGCCACGGTCAAAGCTGCCGAAGCCCGTCTCGCGGAGATGGAATTCGGCAACCGCAACGAGGAAAAGAAAGCGGCCAAAGCCGAGTTGGGCGAATCGCAAGCGCAATTGTCGCAACTCCGCAGCCAATGGGAACGAGAAACGGAATTGCGCAAAAGCAACGCCGTGACCCAACAGCAACTGGAAGAAACCGAGTCGCGGTATCGGGCCATGGAGCAGCGCGTGCTGCGGCTGAAATATGTGTCTGAATTGATGGACATCGGTTTTCGCCAGGAACAAAAAGACAATGCCAAGGCGCTGCTGGGACAAGCAAAAGCCGAGCTGGTAAAGGCGGAGTGGAAGCTAAACAACTGCATCATTCGGGCGCCGATCAGCGGCACGATTCTGAAGAAGAACGCCGAAGAAGGAAACATCGTCAATCCGATTGCGTTCAACGGCTCGTTCAGTTTGTGCGATATGGCCGATCTATCAGATCTGGAAGTGGACTTGAACGTGCAAGAGCGCGACATCTCGACCATCTTTAAAGGTCAGAAATGCAAAGTTCGCGCGCTGGCGTATCCAGAGCGAGTCTACGAAGGTTACGTATCTCGCTTGATGCCGATCGCCGATCGTGCAAAGGGGGCCGTGCCGGTCCGCGTGAAGTTGTCGATTCCGGCAGAAGAGGAAGGCGTTTACCTGAAGCCGGAAATGGGCGTAACGGTGACGTTCCTCAAACGTGAAGCCGGCGTCGAATCGCCGCCACCGGCTGCACAGCGTCTTGCGCCGGCCGCTTTGCCCGAATCTTAGACTACAATTTCACTCAGGCTGTTCTGTCCATTGTTTCGCAGAAATCTTGTGCTTTCATGAAGTCTGGTCCGCCGATCGTCAGTGTGCAGGGAGTGCACAAGTATTTCACCCGCGGCAGCGAACGCGTCGATGTGCTCAATGGCTTGAATTTGAGTGTCGCAGCTGGTGACTTTCTGGCGCTTATGGGGCCCAGTGGTTCGGGAAAAACAACCCTCCTAAACCTAATCGCCGGCCTCGACACTCCCAGTGAAGGTGAGGTGTGGGTCGGCGGCAATTGCATTTCGCGATTGTCCGAAAGTCAGCTGGCGGTGTGGCGGACGCGGCACGTTGGTTTCATCTTTCAGTTCTATCACCTGCTGCCCGTACTGACCGCGTACGAGAATGTTGAACTCCCCCTGCTTCTGCTTCCCTTGAGCAGCTCTGCGCGGCGACAGCAGGTGAATACCGCGCTCGAGCTCGTCGGCCTTACCAACCGCAAAAATCACCGCCCCGGCCAATTGTCGGGGGGGCAACAACAGCGCGTAGGCATCGCCCGTGCTATCGTCACTGATCCGACGTTGATCGTTGCCGATGAACCGACGGGTGATCTCGATGCCAAGAGCGCCAACGAAATCCTCAGCTTGCTGCAGGTGCTGCAAAGCGTGCTGAGCAAGACCATCATCATGGTGACACACGATCCGCGCGCGGCGGAGCGGGCTTCACATGTGCAGCAACTGGAAAAAGGTCAGCTGGTGGCTGCGAATGCACCAGCCGCTCATTAATTCATCGCGTTGCAAAATTAGCGTCGACGACGGACCGAACCGCCGCTGGCCATGCCGTCTGCCTGGTCGGCGATGTATTGATCGAGCAGTTGCAACAGCGCCAGATCATGATACGACAGCGGTTGGCTCGCACCGGCGGAACCCGAAGTAGTCGGCATTCCCGGTGAGTCCACCAGATCGGCATTCTCGCCAGTAAAGATCAGGTCTTCTGCAATCCCGTGCAGCGAATCGGCGGCCGCGGTTGCAATCACCGTGGGAGGAGCGGCTGGATCGACATACACCCGATCCTGACCGGAGTAGCCATCGATGGCGATGCCCAGCGGCATGTCAAACCTGCCCAGAATGCGATTATTGGCCCGCACAAAGAGCTGCGTTCCATCGGTCGTCGGAGTCACCAGCAGCAAATCGTTGCCGCTGGTGCCCGTGATCAGCAAGCGATTGTTTTCCAGGCGGGCACTTGGTCCAGCCGTGTTGGGCGAGGTGGGCGTAACCGTGATCAATCCGTCGATCGCATCATGGGGCGAGTCCGTCGGCGCGGGGATGAGCGTTAAAAAGCCTTCGTTCAACTGCGTCGAGCGGCTGCGTGATGTGGCTGCCAGATTGATTGCTGAACCACCCGCCGGCGCATTGGTGCGAATCGTCGCTTTCAACTGAACGAGCTCGCCGATGAACGTTCCCTCAATCGGACGCGAACCAGCGACTGAGATGTCGATCCGTCCAGCAATCGGATCGATATGCGACGAAATCATCCAGCCGGTTCGATTCGCGACCAACTGTCCCAGCCCGGCCTCGGTGACGTCGAGCACGGCGGGATCGTAATAGAGAACCAAATCGGCCGACGCCAGACCGTTGCCTGTGAGATTGACGATGCTATCGATATCGATCGGAATGCTCAGCGATTGCCCGGGCACGGCATTCAAATTGCGCGGAATGCTCAGCTTTGGATCGGGTCCGCCAAAGAGGAGCGAACCGCTGGGCAGCGGCGTGGGAATTTCCGGCACAGCAATGCCGACTGCCGCCCGCAACATCAGCGATGTATCGGTGGCCGAGAACGCGCCGTTGCCGGTGATATCGCCCACGATCACCGGGTCGAGCAATTGATAATCGGCTAGCCCGGTGTCGATACCGAGACCCAAACGGGCAATATATGAAGCATCTTGAGCGCTGTAAGTGCCGTTGCCAGAAACGTCGCCGAAGAATGCGACCACAGCGACGCCGTCGTCGTCGATCGCCGGTACGTTGTTGCTCAACTGGATGCTACGAATATCGAGGACCTGTTTCGCCGCATAATTGGCGTCGGCCGGAACTGTGGCCAGCAAATTCATGAAGTGCGTGGTGCCAGCCGGCAATGGATCATTGCTGGTGAAGCTCACTTCCAAAACGCCAGGCGACGAGATGAAGGCCGTGGCAAAGGTGCCCGGCAGCGAAGTCACGGCCAGCGCATCGGTGATTTCCAGCAAGGCCGGGTTGTAGTGAATCTGGAACGAAGCCGAGAGCAGCCCCTCGCCATTGCTGAAGGAAATAGGGATGCCGGTTGTCGCACCGCTGGGCAGGTTGACATCTTGCCGCGGACCACGTGCGAAGTTCGGAATGCTGACCGTGACTGCCGCAGGATTTTGCGTGATCGAGAAAGTCTGCACATAGTCGCCGCCGGGGATGCTGTCGAGATTGCCGTCCAGCACCGTGCCCAGTGTATCCACCACGCCGTTCGCAGCAGCTCGCAATGTGACCGTGTAGTCGTCAGCTGGTAAGAGGCCTGTGGTCGCAACAAAGGTCAACTGAGTCGCTGTCGAGTCAGCCACCACGGAACCGCGAATCGGCAGTGCTGCACCAGCGCGCTGTAACACAATGTCGGCAGGACCAAAGCCGCCTCCTTGCGTGTCGTACAGGCTGATGGCCGTCAGATCGAGCGGACGGTTGAATAAGGCGACGAAGCCCGTTGAAGTCGGTGTCACCGAGATCACACGCAATGTCAATTCCGGGCCGATCGTGATCACAAACGTTTGCGGCGACGTCGCATCGACGCCGCCATTCGCCGTGCCACCGTTGTCCTGAGCGATGTAAGTGATCGTAGCGCTTCCGGAAATTCCCGGCTGGGGCGAATAAGTGAGCGTGCCATTCGCAGAAATAACAGGCTGCGCGATGAACAACCCTGGATTCGAAACGTTGGTGACGCTGAAGGTCACGCTTTGCCCAGATTCGTTGCTAGGACCAGGCTGAATGGAACTGGCCCAGCCTGCAACGGTTTGCGGGCCGGAATTGAAGACCACACCTTGATTGCCGAGCGTATTGAACGTCGGCGGATCGTTGATCGGTGCGATGGTCACTTGGAACGAAGTGGTGGTGACCGCATCGTCAGCCGTGTTGAAAAAGCCATCCTGACCAGCATCGCGAACAATCACATTGATGGTTGTGGTGCCAAACTGATTGGCGGCCGGCGTGAAGCTCAAAGTGCCGGTCGGGTTCGGCGACGAATAAGTGATGGTTGGAGTGGGAATCAACGTCGGGAGCGCGCTCGTGGCCGTGACTAGGATGCTCTGCGACTCAATCCCCGCGGTGATGCCCGTCAAATTGACAATTTGCTGCGGCGCATCTTCATTCAGCGGAATGTCGCTGAGCGGGTCGATGGTGGGAGAAGAGTTGCCGGCCAGCAGCACCACATCGTTGCCGTCGCCACCGACATACGTCAGCCGCTTGCTCATGCCGTTCACATCGACCATGGTCCCTTCGGGTAGTCCATCGAACGTGCCGATCACCGGATCGTTTCCATCGTTGCTGACAATAATGAAGCCATCGCCGAGCGCCGGCATCGGGCCAGTTAGCACTAATTGGACTGCTGTGAGATCGACCTGGCCGGCAACATTCAGTTGGTTGTATTGCGAGTCGACGACCGGACCACCGAGGTTCAGCGTCAAGCGATCGCCAATCCCGAACCGCAGGATCCCGCTCGCTCCAGGTCCCACATCCAGGCCCGCGGTGGTCGGCACGATATTCGTGCCTGCGTTCAGCCGGATGTTGCCGCCAGCAGAACTGAGGGAACCGCCCGTGAAGTTAATCGCGGCCGCAGAGTCGACATTGATGATGGTCGCCGCGGATCGTGTAATTGGCGACGAGAGGATGATCGGGCCGCTATTAGGATCGCCGATCTGCAGCGTATTTGCCGTGACGCGATCGAGTTCCGCGTCCGACATTTCCAGCGTGTTGGCGGCAGTGTCGACATTCGAACCAAGGTTGATGTTGCGCCCGGGAGTTGTCGATGAAAACGAGACGATGCCCAGCGAGTTTGTAATCGTCGCCGTCGATTCAATCAGGATTGTGTCGGCCGCAATTTCGATGCGCCCGGTGCCTGTGTGCGAAATCGTGGTCGAGGTGCTCGGATGCCCGGCGACGAACGCAACCACACCGGCAACGGTTGAAGTTGCTTGAAGACGCAAATTCGCAATATCGCCGACGGTCACCGTTGCCTGATCAATGCCGATGCCGTACGAGCCGGTTCCTTCACCGCCCGTTCCAAGAACGGTTACGTTTTGGTCGACAGAATTAAGTCTGCCGACGATCACCACGCCCATATTCGAGCCATTGGCTCCCTGACCACCAGTGCCGGTGATGGTGAGTGGATTGTCTGCAGGCGCGGTGATTTCGCCACCCGTGGCCACGAAGACACCCAGGTTAGCCCCAGCAGCGCCGCTGCCGCCTTGGCCAATTACTTGCAATGCGCCGCCGCCGGAGGTGATGAGCCCGGTCTTCGCAACCACGGAAGTAACATACACGCCGTAGTTTCCGCCGTTGGGAGCACTGGCGCCGAGGCCCGAAACGGTGACACTGCCGCCGCCGATGCCCGAGGTAATGGTGCCGGCATCCACCCACACACCAGTGGCGAAGCTGAGATTCCCGTTTCCTGCCTGGCCTGTGACTTGAACCGTGCCGGTCGCCGAGGTAATCAAGCCGCCAATCCCTGCAACGCGCACACCCGGCGAGACACGCGTGTTGGAACCAGTGCCATTCACAATCACGTTACCCGCGCCACCCGCGGCGATCGAAGCAGTGCCTGGTCCGTCCGATTCAATATCAATGCCACGGTTGGCGCCGCTTGTTGCTCCTGTGCCGCCACCGGCGCCAGTTACCTGCACATTCGCGCCCAGCGAAGCAATGATGGAACCCGCGCCGAACACGCGGACGCCGTAGTTTTGATTGCCTGTGCCCGCGCCGCCGGTTCCTTGCACCACGGTTGTGCCTGTGGTGCCGCCGCGGATTGCTCCGCTGCCGGTTACCAACGTGCCAATCTGCAAACCGCCACTGCCATCACCACCGCGGCCGCGCACCGTTACCACGCCAGCGCCAGTGGATTGAACGATGCCGCCGTTCAATTGAACTCCGACAAAATCACCCGCAGTTGCCACTGTTTGCTGATTGGCTTCAACCAGAATTGTGCCGTTCGCCGTTACAACGCTCGAGCCAGCGGCAAACGAAATGTTTCGACTGGCTTTCAGCGTCGCACTGCCGCTCCCGGCCAGCACCAGGTTCGCCCCGGGGCCGATGTTGATCGTATCAATTCCCGGTGAAGCTGCATCATTTTGCAGATCCAGATCCAAGCTGTGATCGGCAGCGAACGTAATGTCGGCATTGAGATTGAGCACATCGTCGCCGTCGCCGCCGGAAATCGTGAGCGCTGCGGCGAAAGGCCCTTCCACATCCAGCGAATTGATATTAATCGTGTCGCTGCCGATCGCTGCGTCGATCGCGAGGGTCGCGGTGGGATTGGCAAAGGTGACGGCATGCCCCAGGCTCGAATTCAACAAGTTGAATGCGCCAATGGCATCCGAAACGTCAATGGTTTCTGCGCCAGCAAACAGCGAGAACGAACGATTGGCCACAATCAAGCTGTCGACAATCGGCTCAACGCCTTCATAAGCAATCGTGCCAGCGATTGCCCCGGTCAGCGCGATGAAGCCTTCACTGCTATCGCTGATACCATGATCGGCAGTGGAGGTGGCTCCCGCAGTAACGGCGAGCGAATCACTCGCCCCATTGCCGCCCAAGTAGAGCACGCCACCAGCCGGGATAACGCTACCATCGGCAAAGTTGAGGGTGACCGAATCGCTCCCATCGAGCGTGTCGATCAGCAGCGTGCCGGTGATCGAAGCAACCGGAACGTCAATCGTGTGAATATCGACGAAGATGGCGCCAGCATCGGCTGTGAGAATATTGTTGGGATCCGAAATGCGAATGTTCACGCCATTGCGCGAGATCGTCAGCGTGTCGTCGGTATTGCCGCCAGCAATGTCCGTAATGACCAAGTCACCATTCGTCACGGCCACGCTGGTCGTGCCGGCAGGATTGCCCATGACAATTACGACATCGTTGCCAGTTCCGCCGACATAGCTAATCGTTGCCGAAAGTCCGCTGTTGAGGAAATTCGTCGCGACCAACGCTCCTTCGCTCAGCCCCGCAAAAGTTCCGACGACCGGGTCCGTGCCGTCGTTGTCAAGGATGCGAATGACCTCGCCGCCACTTGCCGTGAGATTGCCCACCGTGATCAAGTCGGCTCCAGATACGTTGACCACGCCTGCGGCATTCAACTGCTGATGCTGATTATCGACGGCAAACCCGCTGATGTTCAGCACCAAGTCGTCGCCCGCGCCGAAACTGATCGTGCCCGAGCCGGCATTAATATCAACGCCGCTGGTCGCCGGCGTGAACGCCGAGTTTGGATTGAGGGTGACATTGCCGTTGGCCGTGGCCAGCGAACCTGTCGTGAAGTTGATCGCTCCGCCGGAGTTCAACGACACCGCCGTCGCCGCAGCGCGCGTGATCGGCTGCGAAACGGTCATCGCGCCAGCCGTGTTGTCGCCAAACTGAATCGTACCCGCAGTGATGCGATCCAATTCGGCATCGGTAACCGCTAACGTTCCCGGCACGTCAGCGCCACCAAGATCGATCGGAGTGCCGGCGGTCAGTGGCTTGATCGTTACCGCATTGGTGCCGGCATTGATCGTCGCGGTGGTGGCAAGCTCCATGCCATTGGCGGTCAATGCGACTCCACCCGCTGCCCCAATCGAGCGGATGAGTGACGACACGAGAACGCGTAGCGCAGCGGGTTGCGTGGCAGCCGCCGCGGCAGAAATATTGATGCTGCCGTTGGCTGCAGTTAATTCCTGAACGCCGATGAACACGCCTGAGCTGTTGCCTGCCGCGGCGGCCCCGCCAGTGCCATTGATGTTGATCAAGCCAGCATCGGTTGCGCGGACGAAGAAGGGAGAAAGGGACACGCCAGTATTGCTGCCGGTGGTTACACCGCCGCCACCAACGCCAGTAATGGACATGCTATTGGTGGTGATGAGTGAAGTCTCACCCGCGATGCTAAAACCGCGGTTGTCGCCGCCAGTTCCCGTCAAGTTACCGCCGTATCCAGTGGCAACCAAGGTTTTGAAACTACCACCAGCGCCATCGGTAACAAAGTTAATGCCATAATTACTGGCGCTGGCCGCAGCGCCGCCGCCAGTTCCGGTCAACTGCACATCGGTTCCCACCAGCCGATTGAGGCTAATGCCGTGATTGTTGTTGCCGCCGCCCAGCAATCCGCCGCCAAAGCCGGTCGCGTTGAGATTACCTACGGCCGCAGTCTGCAGACTAGTGCTCGTCACACCGTAGTTGTCACTGCTGGTACCGCCACCGCCCCGACCCGTCATGGTCGTAGCACCGCTCAGCAACCCGTTGTTCAACACCACGCCATGATTGTTGGCGCCGCTGCCCGTTGTGTTGCCACCTTGCCCCTGAATATTGGCAGAGCCTACGCCTGGTTGAATCCTGGCCGCATTGGAAATCATCACGCCGTAGTTGGTGTGAGACGTTCCAATGCCGCCACCAGTGCCAATCAATTGAATCACGCCCGCACCAGTATTGATTTGCGCATTCGTGCCGCCGAATACGATGCCGTGCAGATTCGAATTGCCATCTATTGCGCCGCCCCGGCCCATTAATTGAATTTGCCCCGTCGAACTCGTCAAAATGCTGCCGTTCAATTCAATCCCAATGAACGCGGCTGCAGTCGACACGGCTTGCTGATTGGCAGCTAAAGTCAAGTTGCCTTCGGTGGTGGTGATTCGTGAACCATTCGACAGAAGGATGTTTCGCGGTGTTGTGATGTTGACGACACCCGAGCCACCTGTGCTCAGGTTAGAGACCAAATTCGGCAATCGCACCGTGCTGCCGGCGGTAGCGTTGAAGTTCTTGTCCGTCGCCATCGTAAACGCGTTCTGAATCGACAGTTCGCCGCCGGTCAGCACCAGCAAGCTATTGGGACTGGTGATGGCCGCCGTTGCAGTAATATTGCCGCTGGTTGCCGAACCAATCTGTACAACGCTCGCCGCCAAGCGATCAAGTTCCGCATCATCTAAACCAAGTGCGGTGAGCGAGTCCGCCGTGCCGACGTCAATCGGCCGACTAGCAGTCTTGGGGCGTACGATTATCTTGGTTAAGTCTGCCGTGACCGTGGAGAGAATTCGCATCCGGTCAGCAATCAATTCGATGTTGCCCGTCGAGTTGTCGGCAATCGTCGCACTGTTGTTGAGTTCCAGCCCCATGCTCGAAACGTGCGGGCCGGGCGTGCCCGTAATCGTCAGGCCGCCATTCCCGGCAGTGATCTGTGTACCTACATCTACGAGCGAGACACCGTGATTCGCGGTTCCACTGCTTCCCGTGCCACCGGTACCGGTGATCGCAATCGCTGCCGAGCCCACTGCAGTCACCAAGCCACTATTCTGCAACAGCACGCCAATATTGCTCGTGGTTGTACTGCCCCCACCGCCCGCACCGACGACCGAAACATTGCCACCCGACGAAGTCACTTGTCCGGAGTCGCTGATCACCACGCCGTGATTCAAGCTGCCAGTGCCCGACGTATTTCTGCCCGTTCCATTCACCGTCACCGTGCCAGCGCCGCCGGCTGCAATCTTGCCGACGTTTTCAACATAAACGCCATACCCTTGCGTTGCTGTCGCCGAGCCACCACCCAAGCCCGTCACCGAGACATTGCCGCCCGCCGACGTGATTTGCGAACCAGGGCCGTTCACATTCACGCCGAAGCTGTTCCCTCCCGTGGCATTGCTCGTGCCGTTGACCGTAACGTTGGCCGTGCTGCCACTCGTGATCGAGCCAGCGGAACTTACGAGCACACCCGGCGCAAAGGTCAGCCCGCCAGTCGCGGTACCAGAAACGGAAACCGCGCCGCTGCCGGAGGTAATTTGCGAGCCAGTGCCAGTGACAACGACGCCGGCGTTCGCTCCCGTCGTGCTGCCGCCACTGCCTGTGACGGTAACGATTCCCGCGCTGCCAGCACGCACTACACCATTGGCTTCGATACTCACACCCACGTTGCCGGTGCTGCTCCCCGTGCCGCCGCCCGTGCCCGTCACAAACACATTGCCGCCGCCGGAAGTAACCTGTGAGTTGAACCCACTCACTTGCACGCCATAGTTGTTGCCGCCTGTACTCGCGCCGCCTGTTCCTTGCACGGTCACCACGCCCGTCGTGCCGCTGCCCACTTCAGCGCCCGTTAGCAATCGGACGCCGTACTGACTCCCCGAGCCATCGCTGCCACCCCGGCCGCGCACATTGATCGCGCCGCTAGCGCTCTGCAGTCGTGCACCGGTCAGCAACACACCCGTGAAATTCCCGGCGGTGGCCGGGGACTGCTGATTGGCGTCTAGTGTTAAGCTTCCGCTTGCGGTCGTAATACTCGATCCGGAAGCGAGATTGATATTCCGCGCCGACGAGAGCAGCATCGTCCCAGTGCCGGTCAAACTCAGATCGCTGTTTGCCGTCGAGAGATTGATCGTCCCCGACGCAAACACCGCAACGTTTTTGTCTGCGGCCAAATTCAGCGGCCCGGCAAACGTCACGCTACTGAAGGGAAACACCGCCGTCCCCAGCACCAGCGAACCGCTGTAGTCGGGCATCGCGTTGAACGTCACGGCGTCATTCGCGTTCCCATAGTTCAGTGTCAGCCCGCCCGCAGGATTGGAGAACTCAGTGGTCAGAATCGTGCTGCCCGAAATGCGCGACCGCCCATTGCCGCTGTTGGCATCGTCCGCGAGCGTGACCGAATTCGCGCTCGCGGTTGGCAAACTAACGACGACATCAGTCGACGTCCCCGTGTTCGTCAGCGCTTGCTCCAATCCCGTGTAATTCACCGTCCCGAAGTTCGTCATCAGCACACTGCCATCGCTGGCATTCGTGTAGCTATACGAGACATTCCCTTGCGCGCCGCCG
Source organism: uncultured Pirellulaceae bacterium (assembly GCA_964394305.1). GTDB lineage: Bacteria > Planctomycetota > Planctomycetia > Pirellulales > Pirellulaceae > Anatilimnocola. The sequence continues at coordinate 159,365 of CAYMWL010000003.1, read as the reverse complement.
GAGATGATCAGTTTGTCGGCGGCGCCCGCAGTAGGATTGCCGCCGTTGAAGAACACTCCGCCGCTCGGCACAACATCGCCGCTGGTCAATTCCAACTGCAGCGTATCGTTGCCACCCGCCAGGCTCACGGTCAGTGAACCGGTAATCACGCTCGCCGGCACACGCAACGTGTGATTGTTGTTCGTTAACGTGCTTGCCGGAATCGTAATCGGTACCGTGGTGAACGCTTCGACGGGATCGGTGAACTCGAAGTAGTCCGTGCCGCTGACGTTGACCCGACTGACGGTCAGGAAGTTGTCCTTGCCGGTCGAGTCGAGGTCGCTGATCGTCAGATTCGGCCCGGAAAACGCTGCGGTTAACGTGCCCACGGTCGGCACGTCAAAGCCGCTGCTCTGCGAGCCGATTCGAATCGTGCCACTTCCTTCGTTGATAAACCGCGCAAAGAAATTGCCGTTTACGGCATCGAGCGTGATCGTCTTCAAGTCGGAACTAACAGATGACCCCTTGGCGTGATTCACGGACGGCGCATTAATCGTCCCCGCAATGCCGGCGCTTCCGCTGGCCCAGGTCACAGCGCCTACGTCGTTTTGGCCCGGCGCATTAAAAAGCGCTGAGTTCACCACGTAATTGCCATTGCTCAGCGGAGTAATGCCGTTCAGGCCGACTTGATCTTCCGCAGTACTACCCACCAGGCTATTACTGGCGCTGACCGCGCCCACACGACCGGTGCCGCCATTCACCCAGGTCACCGCGCCAACATTCGCCACACCGGCGCTGTCCCACGAAGTACTGACAACGACAAAATTGCCGTTCGCAAGTTGCACGATACCGTTATTGCCCACCGTGTCACCGGCGACAGTGCCAACCAGGCTATTCGCGGCAGTGATCGGGCCGGTAATCCCTGTGGTTCCATTGCCCCAGGTCACCGCGCCGGCATCGGCCGCACTGCCGTTGTCCCAATTCGAAGTAAGGGCAACATAGTTCCCGTTCGACAGCGCCTTCATGCTGCCAATGTCGCCCACACGGTCGATCGCGGTGCTGCCAACCAGACTGTTTGCCGCGGAGACCGTGCCAGAGCTCGCGCTGCTGCCGTCCCGCCAGGTCACAGCTCCGACCACCGCAGTGCCGTTGTTCCAAGCTGGCGAGCCGAAGATATAGTTGCCATTCGTCAGCGGCGTGACTCCGGCAAATCCCACAAAGTCGTTGCCTCGCGCGCCGACCATGCTGTTGCTGGTGCTGACGGCGCCCACAGTTCCGCCCGTGCCATTGCCCCACGTCACCGCGCCGGCATCAATCAATACGCCGTTGTCCCAATTGCCGCTGGCCACCGTGTAGTTGCCATTCGACAACGCCGCAATTCCGTGCACGCCAATCAAGTCGTTCGTCAGCGATCCCACCAAACTATTCGCAGCAGATACAACTCCCGTCAGACCGCTAACTCCATTGCCCCAAGTCACCGCGCCCACCTGGCTGTTCGAACCGATGCCCACACCCGGACTGTTAACGACATAGTTGCCGTTGGTCAACGGAAAGACGCCGCTGATGCTCACCTGGTCATTCGAGCGGGCGCCGACAAACGCATTGGCGCTGCTGATCGTCCCTTTCACCCCCGCAGTGCCGCTGCCCCACACGGCGGCGCCGGCGTTTATATTGCCGCCGTTATCCCAACTTGGCACGCTGATGACATAGTTGCCATTGATCAGCGCCGCGCCCAGGTTGCCACCGACGTTATCCTCGGCTGTCGAACCCACGAGGCTGTTCGCCGCGTTCAACGTGCCGCTGAGACCAACCGTGCCGTTGACCCAAGTCGCTGCGCCCACATTCGGAATGCCAGCGTTGTCCCAATTCGGACTCAGCACCACATAGTTGCCGTTGGTGAGTTGCAGAATGCCTCGGCTGCCAACTTCGTCCCCTGCCGAACTTCCCACCAGGCTGTTCGCGGCAGACACGGTGCCCGTGATCGGAGCCGTGCCGCTGGCCCAAGTCACTGCGCCCATGCTGGCCGACCAACTCGAACTGATCACCACATAGTTGCCGCTCGACAGAACCTTCGCGCCGTTGCCGCCCACGCGGTCGCCTGTGCCAATGCCGACCAGGCTGTTCGTCGAACTGATCGTGCCAAGCGTGCCGGTTGAACCATTGCCCCACGTGATCGCGCCGGAGTCGGTGCTCGCGCCATTGTCCCACGATGGCGTGAGCATCACGTAATTGCCACTCGGCAACGCAACCACACTGCCGGTCGCCCCCACCGAATCCCCAGCCATCGAACCAACCAGGCTGTTTGTGGCACTGACGACGCCACTCACGCCGCTGGCGCCGTTGCCAAATGTCACCGCGCCGACCAGATGGCCGTTGCTGTTGTGCCAACTCGACGAACTCACCAAAAAGTTGCCATTGCTGAGCGGGATCACACCCTCGCGGCCAATCAGGTCAAAATCGGTCGAGCCTCGCAGCGTGCTGATCAACGCGCCCGTCGATCCATTGAATAAATACACCGCGCCCGCGTTGAACCCGCCCGCATCATCGAAGGGCGAAGTGACCACCACATTACCGTTGGTGAGCGCTACCACCGAGTGACCGAACTGATTTCCGGTCGCCGGATTCGGATCGATAAAGTTCACGGCCATCACGCGGCGATCTTCGAGCGGTTCGAACAAGAATCGCCGCCGTGTGCGCGCACTGCTCCCTCGACGTTTGGCAGTGCCTTTGGCTGGTTCACTCGCGTGCGAATCTGCGCGGCGAACAAAGCGATTCCACAAGGTCCGAAGTTGACTTGGCATGCGTGAGGCGACCGGGCTGTGGCAGAAGAATCAGAAGTGAAAGGCAATCAACGGTTGAGCGTTTTCCACCAACGACTTAGGTGAATGCGCATAACCGTCTCGTTGGGGGGCTCATTAAGGCGGTTCGTACCGTTGGGAAACACGCGGGGCGGCGAGCGGCAACCGCAGAATAAGGCTGCGGAATGTAAATAACAATTAGCGCGCTGCAAATTACAGACGACCGGCTGCAATCGCAGGATAAACAAGGGGATGCAAGCATCGCTCCATTGTAATTAAACCCGCCGAAACTGCTCGCTTCTGGCGCGACGGCCGGGGCACATTTTCCCACCTCCCCAACCGCCCTGTTCGGGCAAATGGACGCCCTGCGATCCGATTATGCCGACATTGCCGAAAATCCTTGCCCGGTTGCAGCTTACGACTTTACTGCAACCTCCGCTTCGTCCCGGATCAACGCGACCAATTCCCGGGTGCTGAGCTTGCCCGCCTGGTCGGTACCTTCCAAGACATCGGCCACCAAGTGCCGCTTACCGGCATGCATTGCCAGAATCTGCTCCTCGATCGTGTCTTTGGTGACTAGCCGATAAACCGTCACGGGCCGTGTCTGTCCGATGCGATGGGCCCGGTCGGTTGCTTGATCTTCGACGGCCGGATTCCACCAGGGATCCATGTGAATCACGTAATCCGCCGCGGTCAAATTCAGCCCGGTGCCACCCGCCTTCAGCGAGATCAAAAACAGTTCACCTTCGCCGCGCTGAAACGCATCAACCCGCTTCTCACGTTCTTTCGCGGGCGTTTGGCCGTCGAGATACTGGTACGTAATTCCCGCCGCGTCGAGTGCACCTCGAATTAAGTCCAAATGCTGCACAAACTGGCTGAAGACGAGCGCGCGATGCTTGCCTTCGCGCAGCTCTTCGACAATCTCCATGAACAACTCGAGTTTCGCCGAACCGCCAGGCCATTCGGCATCGACAAGTCGCGGATGACAAGCGAGTTGCCGCAATCGCGTGAGCGCGGCGAGCACTTCGAACCGCCGATCGGCCGCGCCGCCTTTTTCTGATTCTCCAGCGCCGGCGAGGCTCGCAATCGCATCCAGCCGCGCCGCATGATACCGCTGCCGCTCTTCCTTGGTCAATTCCGCCGTGCGAATGATCTCGGTCCGATCCGGCAACTCTTCCAGCACTTCCGACTTTGTCCGTCGCAAAATGAATGGTCGCATCAAACGCGACAATGCCCGCTTCCTCGTCGGATCTTTTTGCTTTTCGATCGGCTCCGCAAACTTCGCGCGAAATCGATCCCAGCTACCGAGCAAACCGGGACAAACCGCCCGAAACAGGCTCCACAAATCGCCAAGATGATTTTCCACCGGTGTTCCGGTGAGCGCCAACCGCCATTCCGCTTCAATCTGCCGCACCGCTTGTGCGGTCTTCGTCACCGCGTTCTTTACGCGCTGAGCTTCGTCGAGCACCAGTGTGCCCCACTTCACCTTGGCGATCTTTTCAATGTCGCGCTGCAATAGCCCGTAGCTCACGACGAGCACGTCACCTGCGCCGACCTTTTGCAAGATCTCGCCGCGGTCGGTTTCGCGATACAGCATCGGCCGCAACGTCGGCGCGAACCGCTGCGCTTCGCGAATCCAATTAAAACCGACGCTCGTCGGCGCGATCACCAGCGCCGGGCCATTTTCCGCCCGCGTGATGAGCAGCGCCAGCGTCTGCACCGTCTTGCCGAGGCCCATGTCATCGGCCAGGCAGCCACCCATTCCCCATGCCGCGAGTTTCGACAGCCAGCGAAACCCTTCGACCTGATAATCACGCAATTCCGCAGCCAAAGTCACCGGTGGTTCGGGGTGCAAGTCTTCTGCCGCCCGCAATTTCGACAGCGATTCTTCCCACGCCAGGCATGTCTTTAATTCCACACTCGGGTCGCACATTTTCTGCAGCACCGGTGCTGCCGTAATGTCGAACTCCAACTTGCCCGACTTCGTTTCGTGCGCAACTTCGTCCAACGTTTCGAGTGATTGCCGCAAGGTTTGGGCGAATCTTACAAACTGATGAGGACGAACTTCGACGTACCGACTTCCTTTGCGCATCGCATGCAGAATCTTGGCGAGTTCGATCTCCTCGCCGTCGATCTCGACCGAACCATTCAATCCGAACCAATCATGCTGCGATTCAATCTGCACGCGCAGCGCATTGGGCTGCAGCGTTTGACTCACTTTCCGCTCTGCCCCTTCGGGCCACTGCACGACCAGATGCTCTTGCGGACGATCGGCCAGCAGCGCGAGCAAATCGAGCGCGTCGTCATGCTGCGGCAGTTGCCATTGCCAGGGCCGCAGCGCCGGAAACATCTGCAGCCGCAACTGTTCCACGCATTCCATTGCCCGGCGGCGTTCATCGGGCAACTTCCGTTCGTAACGAAACTGCTTTCCTTCTTTGAGCACGGTGATCGATGTCGGCCCGTCACCGGGAAAATAAGCCTGTCTGCCGGCCACGGGAATTACCACCAACTCGGCGAGCACGCCACCTTGTTGCGGTGTGAGTCGCAGCACAAGTCGTTCATCGCCCGCTTCCACGCCGCCAGCCAATCCTGCCGGCAAAGTAACGTTCATCCGGTTTTGCAAGAGCGCCAACCGTTCGAGCAGCGGCGCTTGACCTTCGGCGGGAATCGTCTGCGGCATCATTCCCAATTTGGCCGCCAGGGTTACCGCATGCCGATCACCAACGCCCAGCACAATCCGATTTTCAGCGCGATCGATCCACATGGGCTTCTCGTGGAATTGTCCTTCGCGGCCCCAAACCAATTCGCCCATCGGCGATTCCCCATTGATGGCCGGAACAATTCTCCAACCTCCCGCGGGGCCCTCCGCTTCGCGCACGCACAATCCGAAATCGCCGCGGACAATCTCAATGTTTCGCGGGGGTGCATCCGCCCAACTCACCTGCGGATGGCCAATCAGAGCCTCCAGCAAGTCGTAAGGCTTGAGTGCCGGCGGGAAATAGCCGTACCGACGTTGATTGAGCAGGCTCGTATACAAAAACGCCGCTCGGCGATCGGCTTCGTGGGACCACGACTCTTCGGAACGCGAGAATTCATCCAGTCCGATGCGGCGCCCCTTCGTCCAATTGCCACCTTTGCCGACGCGTTGTTCGTAAGGCTCTACCGATAGCTCCGGCGACACGCCATTCGAGCCAGGCTGAAAATCAACACGCCAGGCGATGCGCGATTGTGGTTCCTGTTGCACGACTGCCGATGGTTGAATCGCCAAAAAGTCATCAACCAGTTGCAGCGCGTTCTTCCAGGCTTCCTGAGAGTTACCCTGCAAGTGATACAACCTCTCGCGTAGCGGGCTCTTGTTCAACAGCAGCACGCGAGTCAATTCACGCACTGCTGCCAGCGTATGAATGCACAAGCCGTTCCGTCGAAACTGCAAACAGGTCCCCACGGAGTCCGCGACTCCCGTGGGAACCATCACTTCGCCGTCCGGTACACCGTTCAAATAAAATGTCACGCGACAGGTATTGCCGCCAGCATGGCAACTCAGTTGGCCAAGTTCCAGATCGAATTGGAATTCCGTGATGCGGATGTTCGAAGTGCTGCCAAAAATGTGCGCCGCTTCGTGGTCCTCTTCCCACAGTTTCAGATCTTGCAGCATTCCGTCCAGCAGCAGCATTCGATCCGCATCAGCCATACGTGAGCCTCGAATCGGCAGGGCTGGTTTTCGAAAGCGATCCTCGTTGTAACGGCTCATGCTCATCCTCGGCAAATCGGGCGTGTTCAATCACGCCGTACTTCCTGAATTCCAAGCCCCCCAATTTATCGCCGAAACACAACTCGCTCTATCGCCCATCGACACTTTATCAACTTGCCGCCGCCACCGGACGATCGGCCGTCATTTGCGATTCCACCATCTGTTGATACCGTCCACTGCGGGCCAGCAATTCTTGATGCGTACCTGTTTCCACGATGCGTCCTTGTTCCAACACGACAATCTTGTCAGCCCGCGCGATGGTGCTTAATCGATGCGCAATCACCAGGGAAGTGCGTCCTTTCATCAGCCGTTCCAAACTTTGATGAATCAATCGCTCGCTCTCGGTATCCAGGTTGCTCGTCGCTTCGTCCAGAATCAGAATCCGCGGATTCGCGAGCAATGCCCGCGCAATCGCCAGCCGCTGTCGTTGCCCGCCGCTGAGCCGCACGCCCCGTTCGCCGATCAGTGTTTCGTAGCCTCGCTCTAACTCGCGAATAAACTCATCTGCATTCGCTGCGATCGCCGCCGCGCGAATCTCTTCGAGCGAGGCTTCGCGCGCCGCGTAGCCGATGTTTTCGCCAATCGTGCCGTCAAACAAGAAGACATCCTGTTCGACGATGCCCAGCAAGCTGCGATACGCCTCGACGGGCAATTCGCGCAGATCGACACCGTCAAGCTGAATGCTGCCGCGCGTTGGATCATAAAAACGCGCGACCAGATTGCACATCGTCGTCTTCCCCGCGCCGCTGCGACCAACGAGCGCGACCGTCGTGCCTGGTTCGATCTCCAGATTGATTTCTTCCACCGCAGGCTGCTGTGCGGCCGGATATTGAAACGTCACGTCGCGAAACTCAATGCGCCCTTGCACTTCACTCGCATTCAACGTGCGCGATGGCGGCGTGTGTTCCGTTTCTAGCGGTTCCTTGAGCAAATCCAGCACGCGATCGAGGCCCGCGAGGTTGTTTTGAAAAGTCGTGGCGCTGTTCGCGAGCACTTCCAGAGGTCCCAGCAACATCGTCAGGTAGACGAGGAACATCGTCACATCGCCGATCGTCAGCCGGCCTTGCAACACTTGGGATCCGCCGTAAATCAGCAGCGCAATCGACGCCAGCGGAATGATCAAATCCCAGATCAATTCAATCACCCGCGTCCACCACCAGACAAACAACTGCTGCCGTGCCATCAAGTGATTGCCTGTCACATATCGCTGCGTTTCATTGCGCTCGCGGCCGTACGTGCGCACGATGCGGATGCCACCGAACGCTTCCGTCGTCTGTCCGTCGATTCCTTGCCTCAAGTTGCGAATATCGCGATACAGCGGTCGAATTCTGCTGATCCAGGTGCGATGCGTCAGATACACGGCGGGCAACAGCGCCAGCCCGCCCAACGTCATCCGCCAATCGACCCAAGTCAGCACCAACAAACTCCCGATCAATTGAATCACCGCCCGCCACGGATTGTAGATCATGCTGAAGACGAGTTCCGAAATGCCGCCCGCGTCATCGCGCAACAGACTCGTGGCGCCCCCCGACTTCAGCGCATAAACCCGATGCAACGGCAGCCGCACCGCGTGAGCAAACACTTTCCGCCGAATTGCCGCATGCAGCCGTTGCACCGTCTTCGTTGCTAACCAGCGACCACTCAGCGAAACCATCGTCGCGAAAAGGGACACGCCCACCACAAACGCGCCGACCAAATACAGCAACTGATAACGATCGCTGGGCATGTTCCATTCGCGAGTCCAGGCGGGGAGCGGCTTCTCGGTCAGCACGTTATCGATTACCAATTTCGTCGCCAGCGGCGGCACCAGACTCAGCAGCGTCGCAATGGTCAACGTGCTCAGCGCAATGACAATCGGCCCGCGATGCCCCGCGAGCAACTGCAAAAACTCCTTCAGCAGTTGGCCGAAGGTCCGCGTCCTTGGCGACTTCCCCAGCTTGTCGCCGTCATCACCGTGGTCGGTCACCGCACCCTGCCGGTTCCGCGCGCGGACCTTCTGGCGGTACTCGCTGAATCGCTGACTGCTGCTGGTGATGGTCATGAAAAAACCTGGTTCGTTGCAGGGAGTAGCCGATGATTGCAAATTGCTCTACTTCATATTCACAGGAAGCACCCAACGGACAAGGACCCACTGCTTCACTCCCTCGCTCCGGTGCTCCGCGGAACCCCGGGAAGAGGACTGGCCCAGCAACACTCCCCGCCCTATTTAAAATTGCCCGGAACCGATCTGTCGCAAATAATTGCTTTCAAACGACTTACGAAAAATGGCCCAACACTATTGATTTCAAAACTGTTGCTTTCTGTTGCATTCTGTTGCTCTCTGCACAGTCAATAAACCCGACTGTTGCCTTGCTGAACCCTCCCTGAACCGTGCATCACAACAGTTTCGTTGATCACTGTTCACTACCCACAGGACGCCTCATTCCACCAGGTGCGCAGCAGCAACCATCCGCCCGACACCTCTGCAGCGTCTGCGGTGGCGAAATAAACCAAAGCTGGCGCGCATGAACCGTGTCAGGGTTCGTATGCGCAGCGATAGTGTTTTATTGTACACTCACTGCGTCGGGTGGTCAAGCGGCTCCGTGCTTATCTCGGCGCAGCAAGCTGGCCACCCTTTTCAAACCACAACTGCCAACGTTTGCCGTCGACTCGTTGCCAATGAAGTTGCCCTAGCAATGCCGGGCTCTCCACCGCGGCGACGAGCGTCGCTTCATCACGGCATAACCAGGCAAAATCTCCCGCCACCACGCGCGCGACGTGGCCGCGGTTGTGCGACACTGGGCCTTCGTAGGTGAGATACTCGCGCCGATGCGGCGGCAGTTCGTCGGCGGCCTGCGGTTCATCGCTGGGCAAATTGACGATCGCCCACGTGAGGAGCGCGTCGCCATCGTCGAACATCAAATCGTAATGATCCGCGCGATTCGCTGCGGACGGCAGGCGGTGATGAAGGATGACGAACTGCGGCATAGTTACTTCGTAGAACGGAGCACTGCTCCGTTCCGTGTCGACTTAATCCCAACGCAGAGCCTGGTACGGCACGATGACCGGAGCATGCACTGCTCCAGCCAATTAGTTCCTCACGCCGCGGCGAGGCGTCGCGCCGGTACGGCACTGCCGCGGGGTTGCATTTCGACGTACCACCAAATGGCCAATCCCAAGACAAACAGGCCAATGCTCACCCACTGGGAAATGGTCAAGCCCGTGCCGAACTGGCCACCTTCGTCGACGCGGACAATCTCCAGCAAAAATCGCGACGGTGGATGCAGCGTGAACATGAGCGCGGTGATCTCTCCATCTCGGCGACGAAAGGGATACGCGACCCACAGCAGCAGCGCCAGCAAACCCGCGTCAACGGCAGCATACACTTGCGCGGGATGCACCGGCGCACTCCGCTCGGGTGGCACTTGCAAGGTCCAGCGGCGGATGTCGCCATTCGCAAATTGCATTTCGGCCGCGGTGCTGCTCTTTTTCAACTGTTCTTGTGCATCGGGAAGCGAAGTCACGATCTTCCCATGGATGCTTTTGATCACATCACCGGCCTTCACGCCTGCTAGTTCAGCTGCACTGCGCGGTGCGACATAAGCGACGAGAATTTCCGGTTTTTGGGGATCGTCGTCTTTTTCAAGTGGCGTCTGCTTCAACCACACGCCTGTGCGCCAGCCTTGTGACTCATGTTGTTGAAAGGGCGGACTCCCCGGCGGGAAAGTAACGGCCGGCGGCACCGTCGAACAGAAACCGCCGTAGCAGCAACCGTTCATGAAACAGCCCATCCGCCCGAGCGCAAGGCCGAGCAACAAACTCGGCGCGACGATGTCGGCAATCACCAGCGGAGGCAGCTTGCGACTCCACAAATACCAAACGCCGACCGGAAATGAACCGAGCACCGCGCCATACACCACGAGCCCGCCCTGCGGCACGTTCAGCACTTTTTGCAACGTGGCAACAATGTTGCCGGGCACCCAAAACTGATCGCGATACTGAATGACGAAAAACGCCCGCGCGCCGATGATGCCCGCAATCGTCATGAGCATCGCCAGGCTGTAAATCACTTCCGGATCGATCCCCATCCGCCGTGCCCGATACGCCGCGAGCAGTACGCCGCTGAGGACCGCTGCCACCATGAACAGGCCGTAAGTGCGAATCGGCAGACCTTTGTGCCCAGCTTCATCCATCACGACGAGCAGGTTCGGTGTCACTACCGCAATGCCGATCGCTACCAGGCCGATGTACGGCAACAAGCCATACCAATCGAGCGCAGTCTTCGACCACCGCGACCAGCCGTATACCAGCGCCACGCCGACGATGAGCCAAATCGCCAACAGCCAGCCGAAGCCGAAGACCGGCAGTTGAAATGGATCGCCCGGAATGAACTGCGGAATATAAAAGAGTGTCGAGCGCATCGGATTCCATTCCTAAGGAACAAGTTTGCCGGGAGTGACGACGCAGTTATCAATCAGTCGCGTGCTGCCAATTTTCACTGCGAGCAAAATGACCGTATTCGCCGTGATGACTTCCACAGGTTCCAAAGTCACCCCATCGGCGACGGCCACATAGTCGATCGAATCGACTTGCGGCTGCAGCGTCTCGCCAATCATCGCCATGATCGTCGCTGCCCGTGTTTCCCCGGCAGCAATTGCCTGTCGTGCTGCACGCAAACTTTGCGACAGCGATAATGCCCGCTGTCGCTCGGTCGGCGAGAGGTAGCGATTTCGCGAACTCATCGCCAGACCGTCAGGATCGCGAATAATCGGGCCGAGCTGAATTTCGGTTCCCACGTTGAGATCACGCACCATCTGCTGAATGACAGCGGCCTGCTGATAATCTTTCTGCCCAAAGACGGCGACATCGGCGGGAATCATGTTGAGCAACTTCAGCACGACCGTCGCCACGCCGCGAAAGTGCCCCGGCCGGCATTCTCCTTCCCACCGCTGGGCCACAGCGGGCGGATCAACTTCCGTCGAGAATCCCGGCGGATAAACTTCGTCGCGGCTCGGCACGAAAACATAATCACAACCGACTTCCCGCAACAGTTGCAGATCGCGCTCGAGCGTCCGTGGATACTTCGAAAAATCTTCATGCGGCGCAAACTGCGTGGGGTTCACGAAAATCGTGGCGACGACTTTTTCACAGCCCTGCTTCGCCAAATGCACGAGGCTCAAGTGGCCGTCGTGCAACGCGCCCATCGTGGGCACGACGCCGACGCGCTCGCCACTCCGCTGCAATCGTCGCACTTCGGAGCGCATCGCAGCGACTGTTTCGACGACCTGAAGTTGTTGCTCGCCCACTGAGAATTTTCCGCCTTAATTTAGGTAGCCCGAGGCGTAAGCCGAGGGCTTCCTCGCTGATTTTATTCCATCGCAGCCATCGCGGCGATGACCTCTTGCCGGGCTTGTTCCAAAGGGATGCCGGGGATCCACAAATGCGGACCTTGTCGATTCGATCGGCGGAACGCGTCGAGCGGCTCGAGGTTGGTCAACGCGGGCTGCCATACCACAACCAGGGCAGGAGGATCTTGGATTTCTGCGACGAAACGATCAAAAAGTGTCCACGGGCAATTGCCTTCTTCGCTTGCATGCTCCGTCGCAGTTCGAAATGAAGACCGACGACTTCGGCGCTGATAACGAGAAATCTCCACATTGGGCACGTCGGCCAAAGAACTCAAGAGTTTTTCGTGCGATCCGTCCTGCGACCGCAACACGATGCAGCGGGTAGTTTGCTGCAAATGTTCGGCGAGCATCTGAACCGTCCAACTGTTGATCGGATAAACCATCTCTGCAGCGACTTCCACAGCCGGTTCTAAGACAAATCGCCGGAAAGACATCCGTGGATGAGGGATCGTCAGTTCCGACTGATTCAGCTCCCATTGGTCGTAGAGCAATAGATCGAGATCGATTGTCCGGGGGCCCCAACGCTCCGTGCGCACGCGACCCAAGTTAGATTCGATGAGTTGCAACCGTCGGAGCAAGATCAGCGGCTCAAGAGAGGTCTCAATCGTTGCCGCGGCATTGAGATAATGGTCCTGTGCCGGTCCCCCGATGGGCTGCGTATCGCGGAACGCGCTGTGCGCGATGAGATGAGTGTGGGGCAGGGTGGAGATTTGTTGCAGCGCCGTTTGCAGATGCGCGCTGCGGTCGCCAAGATTCGAACCCAAACTAAGCAGACATTTCGCCATCAACCAATTGTAACAAAAACCATGGGGGGGCCTCCGTTCCTCGACTTGATCTTTCGACCACGGCGCCGACTGTCGTTCCACTCAGTCGCCGGCCCCCAGTAGCTTTATGTTGGTTGTCGAACTTCGGTTAAAAGTTGGCTCTGAATCGCCGACGAGCGCAGTTCCGTGCCCTGCAGAGGGCCAAGCGCTGGCGACTAATCCATTGGCTAGTAACCGACCGGACAATACGTGATGTGATGAAGGAGTGCGCCACAGGAAGTCTGTGAAAAGGCCTGCCAGGCATGACGCGGGGTGATCAATCCCAGGTGGTCCACTGCAGGCGAACGATTTTGCGGGCACTATCAAGTCAGGCTTAGATGCCTCTTCATCATTGTGTCGAGCGTATTGTTCCGGCAATCGATCCGACTTGCGACATTGTGCGAAGTCGCGAGCCGTTGTCAAGCAAGGATCACCGCAGATTTTTTTCGCCGCTAGCAGGGCACCTGCGGGGTTGCGCAAGAGGAATATTCATAATGAAATACCGACCAGATGATAACTGTGTGAAATCAAAGTTATTACTGTAACACAATGAGTTAGATTTCAGTTCAATTACATATGACTTGCGACATCGCAGTCTGTTGTTACAAACGTCGATGCTGAAGTGCTGGCAACTTGCGACGAATGTTCGTCAGCACTTCTGCCTGCAAGTCGGCGACAATCACGCCATTCGCATCAGCGGTCGCTTCCGCGATGACTTCTCCCCACGGATCGATGATCAGCGAATGGCCATAACTCGCGCTGCCCGGCGCGTGTTCGCCGACCTGGTTTGCCGCGATCACGAAGCACTGATTTTCGACGGCTCGAGCACGAGCCAGCAGGTGCCAATGATCGCGGCCGGTCTTCTGGGTGAAGGCAGCTGGTATGCACATCAATTCAACTCCGCGGCGGGACTGCTCGCGGTAAAGTTCAGGAAACCGCAAGTCGTAACAGATTGAAATGCCGATTTTCGCCAAGCCGGTTTCGAGGCAAGAGATCTCCTTGCCAGGGTGCAGGCTGTCAGATTCTGTCACCCGCAGCGTTTCGCCCAGGTCGACGTCGAACAAATGCAGCTTGCGATACATGCCGCGAATGTTGCCCTGCGGATCAATCGCCAGGCTGGTGTTGAAGGCTTTGCCGTCGGTGCCGATTTCCGCAAAGCTGCCGCCGATGATCCAGGCGTTGGTTTCAGTGGCCAATCGCTGGAGCAATGTCGCGGTGCGGCCATTCAGAGGTTCCGCTTCCGCCGCAGCTTGCCGCAAATTGCCGTAGAGATTGAAGAGCTCAGGCAGGACGATCAGCTGTGAGCCTTGCGCCGCAGCGAGCCGCACGAGCCGTTCGGCTTCGGCGAGATTAGCGGGCTTCGAGAGCGCAGCCCGCATTTGAACCGCGGCAGCACGGAAAGATTGCATGATCCGGCCTACAAATCATTCACTCGCGACGTTGACATAGACCTTGAGCGCTGCCTTTTCATTCGTCAGGAGCTTCATCATTTCTTCGTAGCGATCGAGCCCTTCAACCGGGTTGGTCAAAATCTGCTGCACCACTCCGGGGTACATCATTTCGCCCAGCGCGAGATCGCGGATGCCCGATTCGAAGTGCTCGCGGTTGGCATTCACGCTGCCCAGGAGCAGCTTGTTGCCGAGCACCCATTCGAGATTGATCTTGTCCGACTTCACTTCGATTTGTCGATCGGCGCCGGTGATGCTCGTCCAGATCAGCACGCCGTTAAGACCCAGGCAACGCATGCCGTCGAAGGCCATCTGGCTGCTGCCCGTGGCATCGATGATCAGGTCCGGTTTGCCGACATTCTTTACGAGTGTATCGATATCGGTTTCGGCAGTGCTGACGTAAGTCGCATCGAGTCCTTGCACGATTTTGCTATTCAGCGTGCCGGCTTTTGAACGAGCCAGTGAATAAACTTCCAGGCCCCGCAATTTTAAGATAAGCGCCGAAAGCAAACCGATCTGACCGACACCGAAGACAAACGCCTTTTGCGGGCTCCACACCCGCATGCGGCGTTGCACTTCATAGGCTTGTTGCACGGCTTTCGCAGCGCAGCTCATGGGCTCCATCAGCACATGCAGATGCTTTAAGCCTTTCGGCACTTTGACGATATAGTCTTCGCTATCGACGAAGTATTCGGTGAGATACCCATGCAGCAGGTTGATGCCCCGCTCATAGTAGGTCTCTTCGCTGGTCATGTCATACGTGCCGATCATGTCATAGATCGACTTGCCCGGCCGGCGGACCGTGGCCGTGACATAATCGCCAACTTTGATCCGTTTCACTGCCTTGCCGACGGCTTGCACGACGCCGAACGACTCGTGGCCGATGACCATGTGCTTGTCGCCGGGCGGGGCCTGGCCATAGAGAGCGTCATTGATTTCGCGGTCGGTGGCGTCGACGCCCACCTTGAGCACTTTCACCAGAATTCCCTTGTCATGGGGGATATCAGTGACTTCCGGCTTGCGAATTTCTTCGAGGTGGACGCTGTTTTTCTGGCCTGGATAGACGGCGATGGCTTTCATGGCTGGCGCGCAGCTCCCAAATGAGCGGAGAGAAAATGGCTTTGAGGAAAGCCCCAGATTTTATCCTTCTGCGGCGATTTTGACGAGGGCAGGCGGTGCCTTCGGCTGAAAGCGGGCCGCGATTTTCAGCGTTACATCGTACGCCGCCCACGCGCTGAAGAAGCCGAAAAACAAGATCGTCCAGCCCAGGATCGCTAATCGCCAGCCGGGAATCCGAATCTCCTTGGGGAGCCGTTGCCAGTTCATATAGAACAGCAGCAGGGCATATAAAAACATCACCACGCCGTTGAGGGCGGCGGTGAGTTGAAACTTCACCAGCGGCTCGACTTTGATCTTGGCGTATTCGAGCAGCAGGATGCCGATGGCCAGCAGGATTTCGCCCCACAAGAACCAAAAGTACAACCGGCCTTCGCTCCAGTGCGGGTTGTCGCGCAGCCAGGCGACTTTTACGAGATCAGTTGAAATGCGGCTGCAAGCATCGAGCACTCCAAACTCGGTCGTAAACAAAATCGCCACACCCATCAGCAGAAACGCGAATTTCGCTACGGGGCCGATGAGTTTGCCCATTTCGGCGGCTTCACCCCAGACGAAGCCGAGCCCTTCTTTGTAATTATCGAAGCCGGACTTCTTATTGCCGTCTACATCGTAGAACACGATGTAACTGATCAGCGTAAGCAGCGTAAGGCATACGATGCAGGTCAGTAGAAACGACACGAAGTGTTCCCAGCACGCCGCCCGCCACCACTGGTGCCAGCGCGTCATGTTCTCGGGTGTGTGTCGAAAATGAAATCCAGTTTCACTGATCGCTTCTTCATTTCCCGTGAACGGATTTGTCAGGCGGCCGATGTGCACGCCCATCGCGTACCCTTTATCCTTGATGTAATTCGCCTGCGCCAGGTTCATCGTGCCGCCTGCGCCGGCAAACGCTAAGGCGCCGAGCAAAGCCATCGGCGTGAGTGACTCGTCGAATTTTGGCAGCATCTGCGGGTAGCCCAGCGTGGCCACGGCGGACCATTGCGTCACCAAAGCGTCGGGGCGCAGGCAGGTGAGCCACAGTGCGAGGCCAATGACAATCATCAGAATCAACGCGACGAGGATTAACTGAACTTTCTCGACGGTTTCATAAACGATGGGTCCCGCGGTCAAAATCACGCCGCACATGATCAAGGTGATGATCGAAATGACGTTGTCATACGGCCCGGCAATGATCGCGCCAGTGCTGTCCATCGTCGGCCCCAGAATCAACCAGCCGAGCACTTGCGAGCAACCCTGCGCCCACGCCGGCAACATCCAAGGAATGATGTTGAGCGCTAAAAACACCGGCGCAACCAGCCGACTCATCCGCTGCAGGCCAATAAGCGTGCTTTCGCCGGTGGCGAGCGTCCAGCGCATGATCTCCAAGTTGAGAAAATACTGCGTGACGACCGCGATCAAGCAAGCCCAGAAAAAAACGAACTCGCTTTTAAACGTAATGAACGGCCACAGCACATATTCACCGCTACCGAGCGCTAGTCCCGCGAGGATCACGCTGGGGCCGATCATTTTCCACATCGGCAAAGGCGGCGGCAGGTCGCGCCACCGCAGCGGCGGCAAGATGCCGGCGGGAATCACATCGTTCGGGACTCGTTCGTCAGTCGCTTTCATGCTCGCTCTTTTCTGAAGCGTGGCATTGTAAGCAGAATCTCACCAAAACTTAATGCTGCAGCGCGAATTCGCCGTTATCATGTCCGTTCGCTTGGTCCGATTTTGTTGCCCCAACTTTGCGGAGTTCGTTCGATGTCCGATTTCTCCCGCCGCGATGTCTTGAAAGCCGGCGCTGCCTGGGCACTTTCGCCTGCATTGATCGCCTGGGGACAAGGAGTTGCAACCAAGGCCGCACCGAAATCTGCCGCCAAGCCCAAGGCCGATCCCTATGCGGATGCCGTCTTCGTGAAGGGAGATCCCGACAAGCCGGCCAAAGGCTCGTTCACCATTGCAGTCCTCCCCGATACCCAGCATTACAGCGAAAATTATCCACAGAATTTTGCCGCGCAAACCAAATGGATCGTCGAAAACGCCAAGGAGCGCAACATTGCCGCGGTGCTTCATCTGGGCGACATCACCAATCACAACACGCCGGCAGAATGGGAGAACGCGGTTGCGGCGATGGACGTGCTGAATGAAAAAGTTCCCTACGCAATGGTCCCCGGCAATCACGATTACAGCACCGCGGGTGTTTGCCAGGATCGCACGACGTTGCTCAATGAATACTTTCCGCTCAAGAAGATGAAGTCGCTCGGTTCGCTCGATTGCGTTTATGACAAAGAGCCGGACCGGATGGAAAACAGCGCGCACTTGTTCTCCGCCTCAGGCCTCGATTTTGTGGTAATCGGTCTGGAGTTTGGCCCACGTAAGGATGTTGTTCGGTGGGCGAACGAAGTCGCTGCAAAGCACAAAACCCGCGCGGCAATTCTGATCACGCATGCCTACATGTATTACGACGAAACCCGCTACGACTGGAAGAAGTACGGGACGAAGCAGACCTGGAATCCACATCATTACGCAGTCGCCAAGGCCACGGCCGACGACGTGAGCGACGGCGAAGAACTCTGGAACAACCTCGTCAGCAAGCATGAAAATTTTCAGTTCACGCTGAACGGCCACGTGCTGAACGACGGCCTGGGGCGTATGTCGAGCAAAACGCCCGGTGGCCGCGATGTGCCGCAGATGCTGGTCAATTTTCAAATGAAGCCGAACGGCGGCGACGGCTGGTTGCGATTGATGGAGTTCAGCGCGAACGGCCAGCAAGTGAAGGTGTGCGACTACAGCCCCACGCGCAACGAGCGAAATGAATCGGCGCAGAATAAATTCGACCTGCACTTGGCCAGTGTGTTCAAGGGCTAAGTGACCCCGCATTCGTGTTCTTTGTAAGCCGGAGCATTGCTCCGCCCGCACAGGGACTTCAGGGCCCGACTCGCACCACATTTTCTGCATTGCATCGCTGCAGTTTCTCAGGTATTCACCCGGACCTGATCCTGTTCCTTGTCCGCGGTCTTATCGTACCTGCAAAGAAAGTGCGCTCATGCCATCACGTCGTCGCCAGCATTTTCGTTCGGCCTTTCGTCATTTACTCGCTGTGGAATCGCTCGAAGGTCGGGCCATGCTGGCAGGTAATGTCACAGCCAGCGTCACCCGCGGCACGCTCAATATCAAAGGCGATGCCGAGGCTAACTCGATCATCATCAGCCAAACGAGCACCACAAGCGGCGCAATCACCATCACGCCGATGACGGGCAGCAACACGACGATCAACGGCGGCGCCGTTGCGGTGAATTTGACTGGCGTGGTCCGCGTCAACATCAAGATGGAAGCAGGCAACGATCAGGTCGGCATCGGCAACAACGTGGAGTTCGTCCATGAACTGTTTGCATCATTGGAAGACTTGACCGAGGAGGAGGAAGAGGAGGAAGAGACGTCGCCCCTGATGGTTGTCGACGAAGAAGACACTCCCGAAGAAGATCCGGAAATTTCGATCCTCACGTTCTTTGGCGGCGACGATGATGACGACGAGGGCTTCGACATCGAAGATCCCGATTTCACCCCCACGCAATTGGCCCAGTTGCCGACGCGCGTTACAGGACTCACGGATATTGAACTAGGGGATGGTGATGACACGATCATCACGATGCTCCGCTCGACGAACAATCTGAGCATCGAAGGTGGCAAAGGAAGCGACACCATCCTGAGTTTGATTACGAGCGTGAATAACCTCGTCATCGCTGCCGACCCGGCGCGTGGGACAGGGATGGGCGAAGACATGGTTGCGGTGGTCCTTTCGAACATTCGCGGTGATTTGGCGATCACGACTGAATCGGAGGACGACGGAGTGCTGGTGTTGGGCACCAAGGTAACCAACTTCGGCGTCAACACAGGTGGTCCCGCAGCAGGGCAGGTTACCGACAACGACACCGTCATGATCGGAGCGCTCTACGCTGCCGATAACGTGGGCGTCCAAACCGAAGTTGGCGACGACGCCGTTTATGTCGAAGATTTGGTTGCCGACAATTTCCGAATTCTGTCCGGTGACGGTGACGACGAAGTGGAAATTGTCGGTTCCGCGCTGGTCAATTTGTTGATCGAAACCGGCGAAGGCGAAGACTGGGTTTCGCTCAATTCGGGTGAAGACGGCTTTAGCCCGCTCGTCATCCGCCGCAATTTGGGGATCAATACCGGCGTTGATGACGATCAAGTGGAAATCGAAGGTGGCCTGCTTGGGCTCCTGGTCGGCGGCTCGCTGGATGTTCGCACCGGCACGGGCGACGATGAGTTGCTCCTTTACAACGTGGCGGTCAGCAAAAACGCGGTCATCGAAATGGATGCGGGCAACGACGCCGCCATCGTCGACAGCCTCGACGTCCGTCTGGATCTGACGATTAGCATGGCGGCCGGCAACGACGCGTTGTCGGTCCGTAACCTGTCGGCCCGGCGGTACGCCGTCCGCGGCGGTACCGGGAACGACATTATCCACAACCTGGGCGATCACGAAGACCCGTTTACCTGGACTCAATTCGAGCAGGACGACAATGGCCAGGTAGGTTAAGCGCAGCCTCGTCGGAAACGCAATTTACTCTTGATGAAACGGATGGCCCTGCCGCGCCGACAGGGCCATTCTTTTGCGCGAACAACCGTCAAAGCTCGCCCAATTGATTCGCCGCGGATTTTCCCAACGATCTGCTTCTCCGTTAAGTTGGCTTGTCCGCTTTCCGCAATCCAGCCAATTGGCCGGCTGATAATCCCGCGTATGGTTTGACTAAGACGCTGAAAAACGTAGCTGTAAGTGGATAAATTCGCGGCTGCCGCTGCGCAAAATTAGTCCTCCCTGCCCGTTCTTTGATTTTCTGCGGAAGTTCAGTCGCTCGATGGTCTTGTGGATTGTCATCGCAGTTGTCGTTGTCGCCTGCGTCGCGAGTATCGCGGTCGTCGGCTGGCGGTTGCGCGGTGTTTTTTCCGCCGATGTCGATTTGCCGCCGCAGGCCGATGCCCGCGACACGCTCGGCAAATTGCGTGAACTCGCGGGGCGCGTCGCTCAGCAAGTCGATGAACACACGCATAAAGTCGAAGAGATCAGCGACGAACTCGCTGCCATCGATCAGCCCGGCGAAGAAGACGTGCTCGTCAGTGTCAGCAAACTGATCAACGTCAACGAACAAATGAAGCAGCAGTTGCAAGCGGCCGAAGACCGCTTGCAGGCGCAAGCCCGACAGATCGAATCTCACGCAGTCGAAGCCCGCACCGATCCTTTGACTCAGGTGTCAAACCGCCGCGCGCTCGAAGATGAACTCCGCCGCTGCGTCGATGAATATGTCCGCCTGAGTAAGCCGGTCACCGTAATGATCATCGACGTCGACAACTTCAAACGCTTCAACGATACCCATGGTCACTTAGCCGGCGATGAAGTACTCCGCGGCGTGGCTCGTGTCTTGCGCAAGAACTTTGCGGAATCCAACCTCGTCGCTCGCTATGGTGGCGAAGAGTTTGCCATCGTCTTTCCTGCTGCCACGCTGGCGTCCGTGAAAGAAATCGCCGAGAAGGCGCGGCTGGCTGTTGCTTCGGCGCGGTTTCGTTACGAAGGACGCGAACTGCGCGTGACTTCGAGCGCCGGCATGGCTGAACTTGCTGTCGGCGAAACCGAAGCAGCCTTGGTGAAACGCGCCGACGAAGCGCTGTACGCATCAAAGCATGCAGGCCGCAATTGTGCTCACTACAACGACGGCTTTGCCAACCACCTGATCAAACTCGATTCTGCCAAGGCGCAACCGAAGCCAGCTGCCGCCGCCAAACTGCTGGTCGGCGATGAATGGTTGTACGACGCTGCTGCGGAAGAGATTTCCGAAAGTGATCCTGCCGCGCAGGTCTCCAGCAAGCCGGAGTTCTTCGATGGACTGATCAAGCGCCTGGCGATGATCAAGCACATGTCAAAGACCAGGCTCTCGATCTTGCTCACGCAGATCGACGGCCTCGAGCGGATTCGCAATGAGCACGGCGAATCGGCGGGTTCGATTGTGGTGCGCGTCGCTGCCCAGATTTTCAAAGCGCACTTGCGCGACATCGATCAAGTGTCGCGGCTGGAAGACAACACGTTTTCGATCCTGCTCCCTGGCATTCAGGCCTCCGACGCGCTGGAAATCGCGCAGCGCATTCAACTGGCTGTCAGCCGCTATCCGCTGCCGAAAAGAGCTGGCGTGCCTCGCATCACGGTGGCCATTGGCGCGGCCGAAGCGGGGGTGAGCGATGATATGCAAGCGATTCTGCGTCGCTCGCGTCGCGCGCTCGAGTTCGCGCTGACTAATCAAGGACCCCGCTTGGCCGGACTCAATTCACGTGATGAAGCGGTGCTACTCAAGAAGATCGAAGATTAACAAGGAGTACCCGCAGCTAAACTCGATTCGCCCGTAGCTCGGCGAGCGAGTAATGCGTGTCTCGCCAGCGGATGCCGCCGCGGTAGAACGTAAGGATCATTGAGCGCCACTGAATGTATGTGAACAGTGCCACCGTCAGCGGAAATGCAAAAGCGGTGCTCATCGGCAATTTCATGGTGCGCGCGAAACCAATGGCGGTGAGAAGCTGCCACACGACAGCCGCTAGATAGAGCCACCGCGCCGGCCCTGGCACAATCCACACTGCAAGGTACGGCCAAACGTTGAACGCCAGCGAAAAGAGCGACGAGAAAACCGTCAAACCAATCCGATAATCGACGCCAGAGAACGCGTTCTTCTCTAGACCGACGATGATTTCGTTTACTGACGAATACCATTCGACTGCGATCAACCCAACGCCATGCACCAGATCTTGGCGGAAGTTGTTCTTCTTCACGAGTTTGCCCAACTTGAGATCGTCATCGGGCCGCATCCGAATTGGTTCATGGCGGCCGATGCTGCGATATACTTCGGCGCGAATCAGATTGAACGCGCCAATGCCCACATGCTCCGGCCGCCGCGGATCGCGGACGCGCCACGGTTTGACGAACAGCGTGAAGTAGATCGAAAACGTGACGACAAACGCGTGCAGCAACCAGGATTTCATCTGCACATCGGGCGTCGCGGCGAGATGATCGAGTTGCTGTTCGAGAGCATAGTTCATCGCGCGGCGCAGCGCCGTGCGCTCGAAGATGATGTCAGCATCGGTGAACAGCAGCCATTCGCCGTTGGAGTGCTCGGCGCCAAGTTGCAGCGCGTGATTCTTGCCGAGCCAACCGGCGGGCAGTTCGGTCACGTGCACCACATACAGCTGCGGGAACTCGGCAGCGAGCCGCGCGAGGATCGCGCCCGTCTGATCGCGCGACCGATCGTTGACGAGCGTGATCTGCAGATCGGGATAATCGATCGCCACGAGCGAGCGAACGGCTTCTTCGATGTTCCGCTCTTCATCCTTAGCCGCAGCAATCAACGAAATCCGTGGCAGCTGTTCTGCCGTTGGTAAGGGAATGTCTGTCAGACGCTTGATCGCACGATCGGAATACGCCAGGACCAGCGCAACCAGGAAGGACATCAATGCCGCGAGGACCGAGTGCACGAGCAGGATCCATTGCAGCACGGGCCAAATCTGTTGCCAAAGTTCGGTCATGCAATTCCTAGCAGCTTGCGGGCATTGTCGCGAAAAATCTTCGCAGCAATCTCTTCCGGCAGCCTCAGTTTTTCTTCGAACAGCTCAAATTGCGGCACGGCTTGCGCGGGCGCAAGAAAGTCGGTGCCGAACATGATGCGGTCTTGACGACGCGTGAGAAACTCGCGGCCAAACTCGAGATCGCGGCTGATCGAGCCCGCGCCGCTGCCAGCCGAGAGATCTCCGTAGATGTTCGGATATTTTTCCATCAGCGCATCGATGGCTCCGCCGGGCGCGACTTTGCCTTTCGGATAGCCGCCGATATCGACCTGGGTCGCATCGCCTGAAATCGAAGCCCACCAGCCTGGTCCGTGACCGATGAACCGACAATTCGGATGATCGCCGACAGCCTTCGTCAAACCGGGCAAGCCAGGTTTGTCGAGATTGCGTTGATTGTCGATATGAAACAGCAGCGGCCATTTCAATTCATGGCAAGCAGCATATAAGGCCATGTTTCGCGGATCGTCGATGGCGACACCTGGCTTGTGTTCCCCAAACCCCTTCGCGCCGGCGTCGCGATATTTTTCGAGCATCTTCAGCAAACCCTTCGGGCCGCCGGTGTAACTGGTGCGCGGGTCGATGCAGCAAAAGGGAATCAGCCGGTCCCGAAAAGGTTGAGTCTGGGCGAGAACGAAATCACTGGTGAGCAGATAGCTCGAAGATTCGGGCGAAACCAAAGGCAGCACCACCGCCTGGGCAATGCGATGCGTATCCATCCAGCGCAGCAACTCTTCAGCCGTCAGCGGAACTGTCGTGTTCCACGTTTGGCCGAGATGCGTGTGCATATCGACATAGTCGCCGGCGGGAAATTTTATTTCCGCCGCGGCAAACAGCGAAGCAGGATTGATTACGAGCGACGCAGCGCCGGTGGCAAGCAAAGAACGCCGAGAGAGGATCACTTTCATATCGGTAGCTCCGGATTTGCGCATCATCATACTCGATTCGCGGCCCGATAGACGTGATAATCGGTCGATGACTCCTGCCCTGGAAAATCAATCGCCACCAGCCATCGGTCGCCGCTGCGCACTCCTGTTGGCGATGACCTATCCCACGTTGCTCACGTGGATCTATTTCACCGCGCTAAAGGATTCGCCCGGCGCATGGCAGCAAGCAGCGTTTGGCATCGGCAAACTCATTCAGTTCGCCTTTCCCGCGTTATGGGTGTTCGTGATCGAACGGCGCCAATTCTCTCTTGAACGTCCGTCGACACGCGGTTTAGCGTGGGCGTGCGCGCTCGGCATTTTTGAAATCGCCGCGGGGTACACACTCTATTTTGCTTGGCTGAAACAGGCAGGCGTCTTCGCCGGACCGCTGCAAGAGATGCTGCTGAAACTGCGTGGATTTGGACTCGATTCGCGCGCGGGATATGTCGCGCTCGCGGTTGGATACTCGCTCGTGCATTCGTGGCTTGAGGAGTTTTACTGGCGCTGGTTTGTACTCCGTGAACTTACGGTGACGTCCGACTCAAAAAAGTCAAATCATGCGCAAGCCCTGCTGATTTCGAGCCTGGCGTTTGCGGCGCATCATGTGCTCGTGTTGGCGGGCTACTTTGGTTGGGCGTCGCCGTGGACTTATTTTCTGACGTTGTTTGTCGCGGTTGGTGGTGCGCTGTTTGGTTTTTTGTATCTGCAAAGCAGATCGCTGTACGCCGCCTGGCTCGCGCATGCGTTGGCCGATGCGGTAATTTTTTTAATCGGCTGGGATTTGGTCGCGGGAGCGTTGCGATAGCTGAAGTTGGCTCCAGCGGTCAAGAAATAAAATGGGCCTCGCACTCAAACGGAACAAGGCCCGCTACGTCACGACTGTATACTTCCTGCGCTTACTTTGCGAGTTCTGCTTCGATCACCTTTACAACTGCGGCGTCATCGGGCGCAGTGCGAGGGGCAAAGCGGGCGACCACTTCGCCGTTCTTGCCGATGATGAACTTCTCAAAGTTCCAACTGATCTTGCCGCTCTTCACCGGTTCGGTCGCGGCCGAGGTCAGGTGCTTGTAGAACGGATCGGCTTCTTCCACAACCTTGCCGTCCTTTTCGATGGTGTTCACGTTCACCTTCGAAAACATGTCGAACTTCACGCCGTAGGTCTTGCTGCAGAAATCAGCGATTTCGGCTTCGCTGCCCGGTTCCTGCTTGCCGAATTGATTGCAGGGGAAACCGAGCACGGCCAGACCCTTGCCGCCGTACTTTTCGTGCAGGGCTTCGAGTTCTTCGTATTGACCAGTCAAGCCGCAGCGGCTGGCGACATTCACTACCAGCAACACTTTGCCTTTGTATTGCGCCAGGTCGACCTCTTTGCCGGCGATGTTTTTGACTTTGTAGCTCAACGCAGGAGCCTTATCCGCGGCGTAAACGTTGCTAACGCAGGCGGCCACGACACCTGTCAGCAGCAGGGCCTTCCAATTCGACATGGGAATTCTCCGGGAGATGTACGGCGGGAGCCGGGAATAAACTTCCAGGCTGCGGCAGGAAAAACATCACTGCCACGCTGCTTCACGGTAGCAGGCGGGCGAGTGGGAATCCAGAAGGAGGAGCAATTTCAGAAGAAGAGCCCCGCACGCAGTAAGGGGAATCGACGTTCCATCTCAAGCGAAATGGAGACCGCAATCCCCTTACTGCGTGCGGGGCTCTTTAACGCAAGGCGACTTACTTGCTCGCCACGGTCGAGTTACGCGCGGCGGTCACACCAGCGCGAAGGATTGCATCTTCGGCATCGGGAGTTGCCTGACCAGGGATGGGCTTTGCTGCCGAGCGCACCGCAACATCAGGTTCGATCCCCTTCTTGCTGATGGCCGAACCATTGGGGGTGTACCACTGAGCGGTCGTCAAACGAATGCCGGTGTGATTCACGGCGAGTGGGAAGATGCCTTGCACCGAACCCTTGCCGTAGCTCTTTTCGCCGACCACCGTGCCGCGGCGATGATCGCGGATGGCACCGGCGAGGATTTCGCTGGCACTTGCTGAA
The DNA here is from genome assembly GCA_964394305.1 of uncultured Pirellulaceae bacterium. Lineage (GTDB taxonomy): Bacteria > Planctomycetota > Planctomycetia > Pirellulales > Pirellulaceae > Anatilimnocola. The sequence continues at coordinate 133,517 of CAYMWL010000003.1, read as the reverse complement.
TCGTGATCGATGAGCACCACCAGCGGCACGCCCCAGGTGTTTTCGGCTTTGCCCCAGTGCGATTCATTTTCCCGAGCACTGCGGCCGCGTGTTGCCACGATCAGGCCGTCTTTCACAAACTTGTCAGCGACTTCCACGGCGGCCTTCAGCAAGCCACCGGGATTGCCACGCAAATCGATGATCAGGCTGCGCATTCCTTGCTCGTGCAGCTTCCACAACGCAGCGTCAACGTCGCGGGAAGTGGTCTTCTGAAAGCTTGTCAACTTAAAGTAGCCCACGCCACCCGTCGTATCCACCATGCGCACGTCTTCCACGCTCGGCACATCGACGCGGCGGCGAGTCAGTCTTAGCGTGCGAACTTCATTGCGAGGATCACGCAGCACGACCGAGACCAGGCTTCCTTCAGTGCCACGGAGCAGATCGGCCAGCTGGTCGGGCGTGACTTGATCAGCAGTCTTTTCGTCGACTTGAATAATCCGATCACCCGCGCGAATGCCGCCGAGTTGCGCCGGGCCGCCCGTGATGACATTCACGACGAGCAGGCCCGACGGTTCCGTTTTCAGTTCGACGCCCAGACCCACGAAGTTCCCTTCGATCTGCGCGAAGATCTCTTCCATCTGGCTATCGGTCAGAAAACTCGAGTATTCATCAAGAGCCGCCGCAGCGCCACTTGCATATTCCAGAATGACGGCTTGTGGGGCGATTTGATAACGATGCTTGATGGTGCGGGCAATGGCTTCGACCAGGTCTTTCACCTGGCGGCGATCTTCGATCGGTTGGCGATCGGTCCAAAAGCGGATGTCGCGTTGCAGCTGACTATGCTGTTCCGGTGTCAGCGACAAGCGATTCGAAGCAGCGAACACAGGCTCGGTCAGCGCGGCGCCGAGATTCATCGTGCCTTGCCGGACCAGGTCGTGCCACTTAGGCTGTTGAACATAATGAGCCGAAACCTTCAGCAGCACATCTTCATAGATCTGCATCGCTTCGACTTCGGTCAGCGTATGAATCGCCTTGGTGTAGCTCACATCGGCGTAGCGGCGGGCCACATCGTAATGCGCCTTCACCATCGTCAGCCGCTGCTTTAGCTCGGGCCGTTCGGGATTGGACTTGAGCGCGTCTTCGTAATGCGAGACGGCTTCGGCCCAGCGTTTTTGTTGCTCGAGTTGGGAACCCTGCTCAAGAGCTTGCGCGATATCCGAGTGATTGATCGCCGTGGCATTGAAGGTCGGCGCGTTCAGCTGCGGAATCGGCTGTTGGGCGTGCGCCACAACGGGGCCGATCGCACAGAGTGCGGCGAGGGCAACGGTGTTCAACAGGGAGGGGATGCGTGATGTCATCTGCCTTCTCGGCCGACGTGCTTCCGCTCCCCACGCCTGCACCATCCGGCCGAGCGCAAACGCGCAAGCAGCAGGGACGGAGCCGGGGAGCGGAACCACGTCGTTTCAGGATGCGGGCGAATCATCGGGCAGAAGTTCAACGGACAGCGTACTCGCAGCATTCAGCTGTGAGGAAGCTGTCCGGCCGGTACAAGATGCAAGGTCCCGGTTGTAGCGATTATCTCGCCGCAAACGGGCTGGAGCCCCTGACAATCCCGCGACCAGGCTCCTGCGTGTTAAAAACGCAAGTAGAGCCTCAGCCAGATGGAATATAGGACACGATTTCGCTGTGGTCAAAGAAAGTGGCGACGGACTCTACGCTTCCCTGTGCAGCGCGGTGCAACAATCGACACAAGCGATACGATGAGTTACGGAGCAGGCGGGCGGATGGTTCGCGACCGGTTTTGCAAGTCGCCTTGGAACTATTTTGACAAATGTGCCGCCGCTTGGAGGGGGAGAGGAGGTGAAAAGGAGAGTGGGAGAAAATGCATTTATTCTCCGGATCTGCCTTTCTCCATGTCTGCCACTCGCCCACTCCCGCATACTCCCGCATACTCACGCATTCTCACGCATACTCACGCATACTCACGCATACTCACGCATACTCACGCATTCTCACGCATTCTTCTTCGGACGCGGAATCTGCTTCCCCTTGCCCCCGCGTTTTTTGCCCTGTGGTTTGTAGGATTCGATCTTCACATCGCTCATCTTTTGGCCGACTTGATCCTGCATCTGCGTGATGCGGTCGCGGAGGACGGCGGCCCGTTCGAACTCCATCGCTTCGGCGGCTGCGTACATCTCGGCTTCCAGTTCGTTGATGTACTCCTCGGTGACGTACTCTGCTTCGTCCTTGCGGCCGACGGCTTCGTTGGCCAGGCGATGGGCAGAAACGGCTTCTTCGATCCCCTGGCGGATGTTTTTCTTGACCGTTTCCGGCGTGATGCCGTGCTCTTCGTTGTACGCTTCTTGAATGCTGCGGCGGCGGCGAGTCTCGTCAATCGCGAGTCGCATCGATTCAGTCATCTTGTCGGCATAGAGAATGACCTTCGCGTTCACGTTACGAGCCGCGCGGCCGATGGTTTGGATCAGCGAAGTTTCGCTGCGCAAAAAACCTTCCTTGTCGGCATCGAGAATCGCGACGAGCGAAACTTCCGGCAAGTCGAGACCTTCGCGGAGCAGGTTCACGCCGACGAGGCAATCGAAATGTCCGAGTCGCAGATCACGCAATAGTTCGACGCGCTCGAACGCATCGAGCTCGCTATGGAGCCATTTGCAGGCGACCTTTTGTTCCACTAAGTATGCAGACAAGTCTTCCGCCAGCCGCTTGGTGAGTGCAGTGACCAGCACGCGCTCGCCGACGGCAACTCGTTCGCGAATTTGCTCCAGCAAGTCCGGCACCTGGCCGCGGGCCGGCTTCACTTCGACGATCGGATCGAGCAGACCCGTCGGCCGAATGATTTGCTCCACGACTTCGCCGCCCGTCGCCTGCAGTTCGTATTCGTTTGGCGTTGCTGAGACGTACACGATCTGATTGATCTTGTTTTCCCACTCTTCGAACTTCAGCGGCCGATTGTCGAGCGCGCTCGGCAAACGGAAACCATGCTCGACGAGCGTCATCTTGCGGGCGCGATCGCCGTTGAACATCGCGCGGATCTGCGGAATGGTCACGTGCGATTCGTCGATGACCAGCAGATAGTCCTGTGGAAAAAAATCGTACAGCGTATCGGGCGTCGAACCCGGCGGCCGACCGGAAAGCGGCCGGCTATAGTTCTCGATGCCTGGGCAATGTCCCACTTCTTGCAGCATCTCGATATCGAACCGCGTCCGCGCACTGAGCCGTTGCGCTTCGAGCAACTTGCCGGCTTCACGCAGCTGCTGCAGTCGTTCGTCGAGTTCGTTCTTGATCGTATCGATGGCGTCCTTGATCCGATCTTCCGACATCACAAAGTGCTTGGCCGGATAAATGAACAATTCCTGATGCTGCGAAATTGTTTCGCCGCTGGTCGGATTGATGATCGACAGTTTCTCGACTTCATCCCCCCAGAATTCGATGCGATAGGCATACTCCTCGTACGACGGCCAGATTTCGACGCAATCGCCGCGGACGCGGATCTTGCTCCGCTCGAACGAAACGTCGTTGCGATCGTATTGAATGTCGACCAGTCGCCGCAGCATGTCGTCGCGATCGATCACCTGGCCCACGACCAGGCCCACCATCATCGCCTTGTAATCCTTGGGCGAACCCAAACCGTAAATGCACGACACGCTGGCGACGATGATCACATCCTGCCGGCTGACGAGCGAGCTGGTCGTTGCCAATCGCAGCCGATCGAGTTCTTGATTGATCGAGGCGTCTTTCTCGATGTAGATGTCGCGCTGCGGAATGTACGCTTCGGGTTGATAGTAGTCGTAGTAACTGACGAAATAATGGACGGCGTTGTTCGGAAAGAACTCTTTGAACTCGCCGTACAACTGCGCGGCCAGCGTCTTGTTGTGCGAAATGACGAGCGTTGGCTTTTGCACGTTCTGAATGACGTTCGCCATCGTGAACGTCTTGCCCGAGCCCGTCACGCCCATCAGCACTTGCGATTTCTGGCCGTTCTTCAGCCCGCTGGTCAAGGCTTCGATCGCCGCAGGCTGATCGCCGGCGGGCTCGTAAGGACGATGAATGCGAAAACCCACGCGGTGATCCTCGGTACATATTTCTGCAGTCCCGCGCAACGATGCATTGCGCGCCATCCCTGAACATAAAGACAGCGGAAGTTAGTGACAAGGAGCCCTCGGTACTCATGGTACTCATCTCGCTCCGCCGATGCTCGCCGCTGGCGTCCAGCCTGCGGCGCAACCGACGTTGCCTCAAAATAGTGCGAATTTTGGCGAGTGCTTGGCATTGGGGGCCGATTGACAGTTTCTCGAACCTCCACCTCGGTTGCGTTGCTGGCTGGACGCCAGCAACGTTTCCTCTCGCGGAGCGAGATGAGTACCGAGGGAGGCCCTTTTCCTTTCCCGCCTGATCGACGATGATTTTCGCGGGAATGATTTGCACTCGTCTTTTGCAAGGAGCAGCCGATGTCGCTGGTGGCCGTGGAACATATCTTGGTGGTGCCGACCGCTGAATTTCATCGATTGGGATATTTTCAAGGCTTTTCGTCCGACATCAACCGCTACCTGCCGCAGTTGCTCGAGCCCGCGAACGTCAGCTACCGCCCGCGGCCTGAGATGGAAAAAGATCCGAGCTTTAAGCAGCTGATCCCGTACGTCATCTTCCGCCATCAGCGGGCCGACGGCACTGTCACGATTTTTTGTTACACCCGCGGCAAGGGGCAAGGCGAAAGCCGGCTGCATGCCAAGCGGAGCATCGGCATCGGCGGACATATCTCGGCCGAAGATTCGTCCTGCCAGAATCCGTACGAAGAAGGGATGCGCCGCGAATTGCTCGAAGAAGTGCACATCGACACGCAATACGCGGGCCATCTGGTCGGCCTGATCAACGATGATCTGACCGAAGTGGGCAAGGTACACCTCGGCGTGGTTCACATCTTTGATGTCGCCGAACCGAACGTGCAGCCGGCCGAAACAGATATCTGTGAAACGGGCTTCGTGCCGGTGAAGGAATTGCTTGCCGATCCCTCGCGGTTCGAAACCTGGTCTCAGATTTGTTTGCAGGCGCTGTTTGCGTAGTCGAAGCACCGTTGCTGGAATGGCGCAGAGCACCGCTTGTTCCAGCTGACGTTCGGCGAGTCAGCGTCGATTGATTGTTCGCAAAGCGAAGCGACGACCTACCACTGCATCAGCGATTCGATCTCCAGTCGCGAAATGGTTGCGACCAATTCACTCGCCGTGGGCCGGCGGAATGGTTCTTGGGCGAGCATTTTCGCCAGTAAGTTGACAACATCACGCGAGACATCGGGACGACTGACACGAAGCTCACTGAAGGTGCGGCGAGCATTGATGGGCTCTGATTTCGATTTCGCGCCTTGCAGCATCCGCAGCAAGATCAGGCCCAGCGAATAAATATCGGCGGCTGCAGTTAATTGCCGCTGCGGTTGAAATGCTTCGGGACATAAGTAGTCTGCATCGCCGGCCAGCCAGGCATCCGCGGCACATTCAGCGGAATTCAGTTGCCGCGCGAGCCCGAGATCGATCAGCGTCGCGTGGCCTTGTTCCGAAATGATTACGTTCTGCGGTTTTACATCGCTGTGCATCCAACCGGCGGCGTGCAACTCCGTGAGCGCAGCCGCGATTTGCCGGGTGTACCACAGCGCTTGCGGCACCGCGGTTTGTCCAGGCGTTTGGCGAATTTGTTCGAGTGTCTTCCCAGGCAGATACGGCACCACGATAAACGGGCAGGGGTCGTTCCAACCGGCATCGAGCAAGCTCACGAGATTGGCTTGCGAGACACTGGCTGCCACTTGTGCTTCGCGCTGCAATAGTGCGCGTGGCAATTGGCCGTCGGCGTGATTCGGCCGAATGCGTTTCGCGACGTAATCGGCTGGCGAGTGGCTCACTTGCCCAGCAACGCGACAGAGAATCAGCTCGAACCAACGCCCCGTCGCGAGGCGTTGCACCGGTTCATAACCGGGGATTTGCGGCAACAAAAGATCAGCGCGCGACGCGGGAGCGCTACGCAGCAGCGAAGGCATCGGAGAACCTAAACAGAAGAGAAGCGGGCGAGAAGTTCTGGCGAGACGAGTAGCGAAAAACCGGCAGGAATATTTCGCGGGGAGGAGGGTTCTATCTTTCATTGCATCGGCATCGGCGGCGGCGAAGTTGACCGACTTTCTGTCGCTTGCGTTGCTGGCAACAGATAATTAAGATTTTGGGTTTGCCCACCTCACTTGGCTCATCGAGCTGTTTTGGAGTTTTTTGTCATGTTGCGTAACTGGTTGCTGTGGACGATGTTGCTGGCTGTCACTTGTGGTATGGTTGTGGGCTGCAGCCCCGACGGCGGCCGGCCTGGTTCGGGCGGCACGACCGAAGACGCCAAGAAGTAAACATCGTCGAACGGGTTTGCTGCCTCCTTTCCTCTCCAAGGTTGCCTTTCCCATGCATCGCACGAAGCCTGCGGCGGTTGTCGCATTTTTGTTTGCAGCCGTCGCTTTCTCGCTATTGACCGGTTGTGGCGGCGGTAATCAACCGGCCGGCAACGGCGGCGCCGGACAACCCTCGTCAGGCGGCGGTAAGCGGTTTGTCTTTCTGACCAACATGCCGAATGCCTTTTGGGATGCCTGCGAAGCTGGGCTGAAAGAAGGGGCCAAGCGCTCGAATCTCGAAGCCGACGGCTTGAGCGTAACGATGGTCACCAACGACGGCACCGCTCAAGGGCAGATCAACAACCTGCGGCAGTTTGCCACGCAGCCCGATATCGTGGGCGTGGCGATGACGGTCTTTCAGGCCGATAACGTCGCCATCATCGAAGAGATGAAGAACCTGCAAAAGAAGGGCGTGCATGTCATTACGGTCGACAGCGACGTGAATCGCGACAAGTTCCGCGATGCCCGTCCTTATTACATCGGCACGAACAATTTTGAAGGGGGCAAAGTCCTCGGCGCCGCCACGAAGACCTTGCTTGAATCACGCAAACTAACCAAGGGCGCCTATGTGCAATTTGCCGGTTCGGTCGATGCCGACAATGCCCGCCACCGGATGGACGGCGTGAAGGCCGGTTTGGGCGACAGCTACGAAGAGCGTGACCGGATGCCGGACGACGCCAAGATCGGCCCCGCCAAGGATAACGTCCGCAACGCTCTGACCAATCATAAAGACCTGGTGGCAGCCATCGGCATTTGGGCTTACAACGGTCCCGCCATCAGTGCTGTCGCTGAGGAACGTTCCAAGCGGAACGATCTAACCATCGTCACGTTCGACGCCGATAAGGACTCGATCGCCGCGATGAGTCAAGGAAACATGGACGCCATGTGCGTGCAGAATCCATTTGAAATGGGCCTACAAGCGGTCCGCTTGCTGAAGGCGATGCATCTGAAGGATGAGGCCACGCTCAAGGAAATGTATCCGAACCACGGCCAGCCTGAGGGGGACATTTTTACGACCGGCTTGCGCGTAGTTGCCCCCAACGAAGGTTCGCCGCTAAAGGCCGAGCAGTTTGATACGAAAACGGTCGAATTCATGAGCCTTTCGCAATTCCAAGAATGGCTGGCTAAATACGGGCTCACGAGTTCATGAGTTCCAGCGAATCGCGCCTCGCCAGCTCGCCGAGCTTGCTCAGGACCGTGTTGTTTTCCAACGAGTTCGCATTGCTGATGGCAATTGTGCTCGTGGTGTCGTTCACCGGCGCGGTCGATTCCAATCACAGCTATTTTACGCAAGGCTACGACAGCCTGCGCGACATCAGCCGGAATGTAGCGCTGCTCGGCATTTTTGCCTTGGGCGCTGCGGTGGTGATCATTGCGGGGGGGATCGATCTTTCGGCTGGCTCGACGATCGCTTTTTGCGGCGTCGTGTGCTCGAGCATCATGATCGCACTCGCTCCCGCCGCGAGCAAATCGGGGCAGCCAGTGGGCGCGTTGGTGATTTCGCTGGCGTTTGCCGGCACGCTCCTCACTGGATTTTTTGTGGGAACGTTGCACACCTGGCTGATCACTTCGATTCGCTTACCGCCGTTCATCGCGACGCTGGCCACGCTCGTCGGGCTGCGCAGTTTTGCCCGCGCACTGTGCGAGTATTCGACGCAGCATGCGCTCGGTTCGAAGAGCTCGCAAATTTATGTCAACGATCCAGTCTTCACTTATCTGCGGCAGAACGTTTGGGTTTCGGCAGTGGTGTTCCTGGTACTCGCGTTGGTTACCTGGCTGGTTCTTAGTCGTACGGTCCTTGGACGGCATTTGTACGCACTCGGCGGCAACGAGCAGGCCTCGCGGCTGAGCGGCATTCGAACCGAAAATATCAAATGGGCGGCGTATGTTTATAGCGCGATGACCGCGGCGATTGCCGCCATTTTTTATGTTGCCAACGAAGGAGTCGCAGTTCCTTCAAACCAGGCTCGCGGACATGAACTGAATGCGATTGCCGCGGCGGTTGTCGGTGGGTGCTCGCTCGCGGGCGGCATCGGCACCGTGCCTGGAACGTTGCTCGGCGCCATTTTTCTGCGCGTCGTCATCGACGGCGTGGCCAAGATTATTAAGACCAACGCCGACGTTTATGAAGGCTTGATTGTCGGCTGCGTGGTCGTGCTTGCAGTTACGCTGACTCAATTGCGGCAATTGCTCGCCAGCGGACGGCAGTTGTTTGGCGGGGTGCGCGGTTTGCTCGCAATTCCCACGCTATCGATCACGGCGGCCGTAGTGGCCTTGATTACGCTGGGACCTTGGATCGGTTTGGGCGTCGGCTTGTTCATGCTGGTGGCTTTGATCGGCGTGAAGATTGCCGAAGTGCAGGCGAATCGCAGTTGATTAGGCAAGAGGTCAACGACATGTCAGCCGTCGAGCCCAGCATCGCGATTCGTCAGGTAACGAAGCGATTCCCCGGCGTCGTCGCTCTGCAAGATGTTTCGCTGGAGATTCTGCCAGGCGAACTGCATGCCATCTGCGGAGAAAACGGCGCCGGAAAAAGCACGCTGATGAAGATCCTTTCCGGCGTGATCGCGGATTTTGAAGGTGAGTTGCTCCTCGCCGGCAAGCCCGCGCGGTTTCGCAGCACCCGCGACGCTGAAGCGGCTGGTGTGAGCATCATTCACCAGGAGCTCAACCTGGTTGAGCAACTCTCCGCCGCCGCAAACGTCTTTCTCGGCCGCGAAATTCGGGGCTGGCTCGGCATGCGCGACGACGCGGCAATGGAACAAGCCGCGTCGCAGCTGTTGCGCGAGCTGGAATGCGACGTGAATCCGCGCACGCTCGCCGGCAACTTGCGCGTCGGCGATCAGCAACTGCTGGAAATTGCCAAAGCACTGTCGCTGCAGAGCGATATCTTGATCATGGACGAGCCGACCAGCGCGCTCACCGAATCGGAAGTCAGCCGGCTGTATCGCGTGATCGAAAGGCTCCGCAAACGGGGCGTGACGATTCTATATATCTCGCACAAGATGGACGAAGTCTTTCACCTGGCCGATCGCATCACCGTGCTGCGTGATGGTCGGACTGTGAAAACGCTCAACAAGAGTGAAACCAACGCCCAGCAGATCACGCACCTGATGGTCGGCCGCGAGATCGAAGCAATCGACTTTGGCGCAGAACGCAAAGCCAGCGAAGTTTTGCTCAAGGTCAGCAATCTATCGTTGCCCTGGCCCGGTCACGCTCGTGGCTACCGACTGAAAGACATTTCGTTCGAACTCCGCCGCGGCGAGGTCTTGGGCTTTGCTGGGTTGATGGGCGCTGGTCGAACCGAACTGCTGGAGTGTCTTTTCGGCGCGTCGGAAGTCCGCCCGCAAGGGACAATTGAGTTGCAAGGCCGCCGACTGAATTTGAAGCATCCGGTCGATGCCTGCCGCGAAGGAATCGCGCTGGTGACCGAAGATCGTAAACGCCTGGGCATTTTCGCGGCGATGAACGTTGGACAAAATATTTCGCTCTGCACGCTCGACAAGACCGGCGCGCTGGGCTTGATCGACGGCAAGCGCGAATGGGAGATGGCCGGTGAGGTCAGCAAAAAGCTGGCGGTAAAAACGGCCGGCTTGTCTGCCGCCATCACCAGTCTCAGCGGTGGCAATCAGCAGAAGTGCATCGTCGGCCGCTGGCTACTAACGGAGCCCAAAATCTTGCTGCTCGACGATCCGACCCGCGGCGTGGATGTGGGGGCCAAGGCGGAGCTTTATCGGCTGATCGACAAACTCTGCCGCGACGGCATCGGCGTGATCATGACCAGCAGCGAATTGCCGGAGTTGCTGACGGTTTGCGACCGGATCCTGGTCCTTAGCGAAGGAAACCACACGGCGTCGTTTTCGCGGGCAGAAGCGACGGAACACAAGATTCTCGAAGCAGCGACGATGGGCCGGACCAAAGCGGGTTAGATTGCATCAAAACGGCCCCCCGCCTAGAGTAAAGCTAACGTAAAGCGTCGAGCTGAAGGCCGCTACGCGACGATACTTGAGAAAAAGTGTCCTGCTGCGCCCAGGCTTTGTTCCCGGATGCCTGCATGTTCTTCTTTCAGAAACGATCGCCGCAACCCTTGCTCAAGCGCCGCTGGCGCTGGGCCAAGCGGTCGTCGTTTTGGCTGCATGCGATCCTCGCCGGCGCAGTCGCAGCCGAGTGTTTGGCGCTCGTCGCCCTTCCCGTTCCTCAGCAGCCTCAGAACCAACAGATTGTACTCCACGCGCCGGCTTTGGCCGAACCGCCGCAACCACCGCCGGTGGAAATCGACGCTTTCGCTCCGCACGCTGAAAACTGGCTTGCGGCTGATGCAGCCGACATTAGCCACCTGGAAGCAGCGCAGGCCGATCCGCGCTGGACGATGTTGCCGGAGCCTGATTTCGACGAACGGACCACGGAAGAAAAAGACGCGGCGAGTAGTTTTCTTTCCCAGCAGGTGATGCGCGAGGTTCAGAAATCCACGGCCGAATCTGCCGAGGACGCTTTGGCCCGGGCCCGGCGGCTTGCTGAACAACAAAACAAGATCTCTACGGAAGAGTCGGTTGCTGAAATCAATGCGTTTGTCGGCAAGTTGCTCGACGCGGGCGAACGGGCAACAGCGCCTGCCAAAGAGCCAGTCGCCGGTGAGTTTGACCCGGATTCCGGCCAGCTTCACGATGTTCGTCGCGAAATGCTTGAGGATGGGACGTTCAAGTACATCGCCACGCTCATTGATGCTGCCGGGCGGACGCATGAGACTGAACTACCCGCAGCGGAAGGTGAGTCGGCTTTCAAGACGTTCGAACTCATCAAACAAAACCCGCTACTCGAACGGGTCTACCGCGGCGTAGTGATGTCGCTGCTCGATAAGATGCTCAAGCCGAGCCCCTAATCATCGTTCGCCCCGCGAACGATGATTGGACTCGGCGTACTAGATAGATTTCGAAACGCAAACTAGCTTTCGCGAGCATTTGTCGCTCGCGGTGCGATCGACGACGAACCATGCATCCACACGAACTAGCCTTTCAATCCGCACGCCGGAAGTTCCTGACCTCGACGGGTTCGGGGCTCGGCTTGGTCGCGCTCTCTTCGTTGCTAAGAGCCGACAATTTGCTGGCCGGCGAAACGGCAAGCGGGGAAAGTGTCAATCCGCTCGCGCCGAAGCAGCCGCATCATCCGGCCAAGGCGAAGGCCTGCATTTTTATTCTGCCCGAAGGTGCGCCGAGCCATATCGATCTGTTCGATCCCAAGCCGAAGCTACAAGAACAACATGGTCAGCAGTTGCCGCCGTCGCTGACGGAAAAAGTTCGCTTTGCATTTTTGAAAAAGGAAACGGCCGTTCTCTGGGGGAGCAAACGGCAGTTCACCAAGCACGGCAACTGCGGCATGGAATTGTCCGACTATCTACCGCACCTCGGGAAGTGTGCGGACGACATCGCGCTCGTCCGCTCGATGCACACCGACGCGTTCAATCATCATCCAGCGCAGTTGATGCTGATGAGCGGTGTGCCACGGTTCGGTCGGCCGAGCATGGGTTCGTGGCTCACGTATGGTCTCGGCAGCGAATCGCAGAATTTGCCTGGTTATGTGGTGCTCACCGCCGGTCGCGGTGGCAGCGGCGGCGTGTCGAACTGGTCGAGCGGTTTTTTGCCGTCGACGTATCAAGGCGTGCTGTTTCGCGACAAAGGCGATCCGGTTTTGAATCTCGGCAATCCGCCGGGCATCACGCGTGAGATGCAGGAACGTGGCCTCTCATCTCTGGGCAGTTTGAATCGCCGGCATCTGCAAGAAGTACACGATCCGGAAATTGAAAGTCGCATCGCCAGTTATGAGCTCGCGTTTCGCATGCAAGCGGCAGCACCGGAACTGGTCGACCTTTCGAAAGAAACACAGGCCACACTTGATCGCTACGGCTGCGATCGCGCCGAGCCGGCGAAGAACAACTACCGCGGCGGCGGACCGAATGTTTACAAGAACTTTGCCCGCAACTGCCTCCTCGCGCGTCGGCTCGTCGAGCGCGGCGTGCGATTTGTCACGCTCGTGCATGCCTCGTGGGATCATCACAGCAACCTCGACGAAGAACTCGCGTACAACACCGGCATGGCCGATCAGCCACTGGCTGCGCTCGTTCAAGATCTGAAGGAACGCGGTCTGCTCGACAGCACCATGGTGATTTTCGCCGGCGAATTCGGCCGCACGCCGCTGGCCGAAAATCGCGGCGGCAAACTGCCCGACAAAGTCGGCCGCGATCATCATCCCGGCGCGTTCAGCCTGTGGATGGCCGGCGGCGGCATCAAGCCGGGTATCACGTATGGTGCGACGGATGAACTCGGTTGGTCCGTCACCGAGAACCCCGTGCACGTGCACGATTTGCACGCGACGATCTTGCATCAATTCGGCTTCGACCATCGCAAGTTGTCGCTGCCATTTAAGGGACTGAATGTACGGCTAACGGATCAGGGTGGGAAAGTGGTGCGGGATTTGATTGCGTGATCAGGAATGGGAGAGGGGGAGACAAGGAGGCGGGGAAAAGCGATAGTGAATCCGTTGCTCCTGAACGTTTCCGAATTTTCCAATCTCCTTTTCTCCCCCTCTCCTTGTCTCCCGCTCCTTTCATTTCGCAGCTAAGCAAGGACGTTAAAGCCCGCGCTGCCGAACTCGGCTTCGCGCTCGCTGGTGTTTGTCCCGCCGTCGATGCTGCTGGCTTTCCAAAGTTGCAGGAATGGCTCGCCAGCGGTTACGCCGGGCAGATGCATTACCTGAGCAATCGGGCGGAGGCTTATCGTCATCCGCGGAGCGTGCTCGAATCGGTTCGCTCGGTGCTGATGCTCGCCTTGCCTTATCGAACCGCAGAGCCGCAGCCCTGTGAACCTGGCCAAGGTCGCATCTCGCGTTACGCATGGGGGCCCGGCGATTATCACGACGTGATTCACGACAAGTTGCACGCGCTGGCCGATTGGTTGCGGGAACAAGTTCCCGGCGCGCAATGCCGCGGCGTGGTCGATAGCGCGCCGCTCTTGGAACGTGAGTTTGCGGTGCTGTCCGGGCTCGGTTGGATCGGCAAGAACACGCTGTTGCTGAACAAGCCGGCCGGCAGCTACTTCTTTCTCGCCGCGTTGCTAACGGATGTGGAACTGACGATCGATGAGCCGTTTGCGACCGATCACTGCGGGACATGTCGCGCGTGTCTGGATGCTTGTCCGACGCAGGCCTTTCCGCTGCCTTATGTGCTCGATGCGACGAAGTGCATCAGTTATCTGACGATCGAGCTGCGCGACGCGATTCCACTGGAACTGCGCAAGGGCGTGGGCGAGTGGCTCTTTGGCTGCGATGTCTGCCAGGATGTTTGTCCCTGGAATCATCGCGCGCCACTTTCTGACGAAGTTGCCTTTCAGCCTCGCGCCGACGAGAATCCCGTGAACTTGCTCGAGCTATTCGCGCTCGATGACGCCGGCTTCAAACAGCGATTCCGCCATTCACCGTTGTGGCGGGCGAAACGCCGCGGCATCTTACGGAACGCCGCGATTGTGCTAGGAAACCAAAAAGCACTACAAGCAGTACCTGCCTTGATCTTGGGCTTAAATGACGCCGAACCGCTGGTTCGGGGAGCGGCGGCCTGGGCTTTGGGAAAAATGGGGGACACAACCAGTCAACTGGAACTACGCAACCGGCTGGCCGGCGAATCTGATCCTGGCGTCCAGCGCGAGATAATTAGTGCTCTGAGCCGCCCCCCAAATCTTGATATGCCATTGGTTTAATAGCACTTGCCCCCTTTTCAAAATGTCAGGGGGGTGGCCTGGGAATACCCTTCTTTCTCCCTGCTTTTCGAGGTTTGGAAGTTTGGGTAACTCTGACTTTTTGAACGTTTAGGTAGTTGCCGACTTTGACGGTTGGACGGACTGCACGAGGGCGTAGCAAAGGAGTCCGGAATACGCCGCACACTAGTGAACTGGATTGAAGGGCGGCAGCGTACAATGTGAGGAAGGCCAAGAGGATGCGCGCCAGCGACCGACTGCTAGCGGGCCCTTTTCAACCAGTGGCCAATCACGGATAAATGGTGGGCTCCCTATTAGGGATTTGCCCCGCGCGAACGCCAACCCGTTCGTTAGTTCGAATGAGGCTGAGGAGTGTTTCATGGCTGTGTCAGACAGCGTTGTGTTAGAAACCCGTCAGGTGACGAAAGTCTATGGCGAGGGCGAAACCAAGGTCGAAGCCTTGCGTGGCGTTGACGTGCAAGTCCGCGCCGGTGAGATGTTGGCCATCATGGGGCGCAGCGGCAGCGGCAAAAGCACGCTCCTCACTCTTTTGGGAGGCGTCGATGTTCCCTCGGGTGGGCAAGTGTTGCTCGAAGGAAAAGACCTCGCCAGCATGACCGACGACCAAAGGACGTTGATCCGTCGGCAGCGGATCGGCTTCATTTTTCAAGCGTTCAACCTGCTGCCGATTTTTACGGCGGTCGAAAACGTCTCGTTGCCGCTCGAACTCGACGGCATGAACGCCGCCGCAGCCAAGAAGCGGGCTCTCGAAAAACTCGAACTCGTCGGCATGACCAAACGGGCTGGGCATATCCCCGGCAAACTTTCGGGTGGCGAACAACAGCGAGTGGCTATTGCTCGCGCGCTCGCGATCGAACCTGCAATTCTGCTCGCCGACGAACCGACCGGTAACCTCGATTCGGCCAACGGCGAAAAAGTAACGATCATGCTTCGCAAGCTGGTCGAAGATCACGGCCAGACGATTGTCATCGTGACGCACGATGCCCAAGTAGCCCGCCAGGCCGATCGCGTGATCTATCTTGCGGACGGCCAAATTGATCGGGAAGAGATAATCCGCCCGCGACCACCAAGTCCGGCTCCGCTCATGGAGGCGAGCCGTCGATGAGTTTGCAAAAATTTTCGAGTCGCAGCTTGGGTTCTCGCTGGGGCCGCACGGTCCTGACGATCTTGAGCATTGTGATCGGCGTCGCGGCCGTTGTTTCCGTCGGCGTGATGTCGCGCACCACGAAAGATGCGCAAAAGTTGATGTTTGCGACGGTCAACGGCAAGGCCACGCTAGAAATCAAAACGCCCGCCGACGTCGGCTTCAAGAGCGATGTGTTGGAAAAGGTGCGGGCCACGCCCGGCGTTGAGTTAGCCGTGCCCATCATCGAGCGAGCTGGCAAGCTGATGAAGGGCGAACAACATGTGAAGATCAAGGCTTTGGCTGTTGATCCGCAATTCGATCCCGAGGTGCGCGACTACAAGATCAGCGAAGGGCGGATGGCCGCCGATCGAACCGACAAAAGCAAGCCTTACGAAATCGTCCTGGATGATGGCTTTGCTCGCCAGCAGAAATTGAAGCTTGGCGAAATCTTCCAGATGCGGACGACGGTCAACAAGTTTGATTTTGAACTTGTCGGCCTCGCCAAGCCGCAAGGTGGTGCTGCGATGCGACAAATGGCTCTCGCGATGGTGCCCATCGGCGACGGCGACCGGATTTTTAACAAGTCCAATTTTCGCCACTACATCGACTCCGTGCAAATTGTCACAGCCAAGGACGCGAAGCCCGAAGACGTCGCTGCCGCGCTCCAAAAAGAGTTGCCGGAAGGCCTGAACGTTCGCAAGCCGAGCGGTGACTCGCCGATGATGAAAAAGTCGCTCCTCTCGACGGAGCAGAGCCTGTTCGTGTCGACGATTTTTTCCTTCGTCCTCGCCTGCTTCATCATTCTCAATACGTTTTTCATGAGCGTGGGTGAGCGTCGTCGCCAACTAGCGATCATGCGAGCCGTCGGCGCGACCGGCAAGCAGTTGATGTTCACGATGCTCGGCGAGGCACTTTTCCTGGGTGTGATCGGCACGATCATCGGTGTGCCGGCCGGCATCGGTGTCGGCTGGGCGATGAACCGCTCGCTGTCGAAGGGCTTTGATGTGATTCTGCCCGACCCACAGGTACACTGGCTGCTGATTGTGCTCGCTGCCGTGCTGGGCATTGGCGTGTCGCTGGTTGGTGCGTTTGTGCCGGCGTTTCGCGCGGGACAAGTGTCTCCGCTCGAAGGTCTCAGCCGCGTGTCGCGCGAAGACATCGAAGGAAGCGGTCGCCGGTATTTGATTATCGGGATAATTCTCGAGGTCATCGGCGCGACGATCATTTATCTGGGCCTCAATGGTTACATCTCGATCTACATTCCGCCCTTCGGCGCCGTCGCGGTGCTGATTGGTGTCGTTTTCTTATCCCCGTTGGTTCTGGAACCGCTGGTGAAGTTCATTGCCGCCGCCATTCATCCGTTCACCAAGGTCGAAGGAACGATGGCTTTGCGACAAATTCTGCGGCATCGTGTTCGCACGCAGTTGACGATCGGCATGCTCTTCGTAGCCGCCTGCATCGTCATCGGGATGACGATTTCGATCAAAGACAACGTCCGCGACTTGCACGATTGGTTTCGCGCTTCGATCACGGCTGACTTTTTTGTTCGCTCGCTGATGCCCGATATGGCAGAAGCGACGTCGCCGTCGCTCCCCGATGAAGTGGGCGCCGAAATCCGCGCGATCAAGCAACTCGATCAAAGCGCCGTCGAAGCGATTCGCTTTGTAAAGGCGCAAGTCATCGATAAGGACGGCAAGGAATATCCAACGGCAGTGGTGGCCCGTGAGTTCGTCGATCCGAAGTTGTCGTTCGACATCGTGAAGGGAGAGATGCTCGGGCTGCGTGAAAAGCTGTTCGACGGGCAAGTCGTCGTCGGTTCGATCCTCGCCCACGATCTGAAGCTGACGGTCGGCGACGAAATCTCTTTGGCCAGCAAGCACGGCCCGGAAAAAGTGAAGATCGCGGCTGTCGTCAACGACTATCTGATCGCCGGCATGTCGATTTACATGCAACGGCGGACAGCAGAGCGGATTCTGGAAGTGCAAGGCGTCGATGGTTACGCCATCCGCGCCGGCCGGAAAGAAGACCTCGAAGAACTGCGGGCCGAGCTGGCAAAAATCACCGACAAATACGCACTCATGCTGCAGTCGAACATCGAATTGAGCTGGACCATTGATGCGATGCGCGCCGGCGTTGAACTCGGTATGTGGGCCATGGTTTATATCGCCTTCTTTGTTGCGATGATCGGCGTGGTCAACACGTTGACGATGAATGTGCTGGAACAAACCCGCGAGCTGAGCATGCTGCGGATCGTGGCCATGACCAAGGTGCAGGTTCGCAAGACGATTCTCACGCAAGCGCTGCTAATCAGCACAGCTGGCCTCGCGCCGGGCATCCTGACGGGTGTGTTTGTCGCCTACATCATGAACCTGGCCATGGAACCCTCCTTTGGCCGGCAGATCGAATTCCATTTCTATCCGGGCTTGCTCGCCTGGGCGTTGGTCGGGGCCATCACGGTGACGCTGATTGCCGCCTACTTCCCGGCGCGTCGCGCGGCGAATGTGGAACTCGCGCAGGCGCTCCATTACGAATAAAAAAAGAGTCCCCGGGCTCTTGCTAGCAATGCATTCCGCAAATTCGGAATCATCCTTACGACCGGCATGATCCGATTAACCGTTACAGGTTCTTGGCTGAACGCACCGCGGGGGGTGGTGCGTGGCTGAGGCCTGCCGACGGATTTCAGGGAAGCGGAGTGAAATGCTCCCGCCGCCCCGCG
This sequence comes from uncultured Pirellulaceae bacterium, assembly GCA_964394305.1. Taxonomy (GTDB): domain Bacteria; phylum Planctomycetota; class Planctomycetia; order Pirellulales; family Pirellulaceae; genus Anatilimnocola. The sequence continues at coordinate 115,503 of CAYMWL010000003.1, read as the reverse complement.
ACTGTATGGGTGACGAACGCCAGCGTTTTTTGAAACGTACAGGCCACTGACCGCTGCAGGTTTGCAATGCAAACCCGCAAGTTGGGAAGGCCGGCTAGTAGGATGACCCCGAGCCAGGATATCTGAACCGCGGCCCGCAACTACCCGTTTCCCGTGGGGGGAAGAGGACCGCATGCTTTGGCTCTTGGGACAACGCTGTCCGCGTATCTGGTTCTGTTTCGCGTCGCTTGCTATTGCGCTTTCGACTTCGCCGGTGCTTGCTCAAACGCTGGCTGACAATTTGCAACCGCCGCCTGTGCCGGAATATTTCACCGCTCAAACGCAGCCGGAAGAAAGTCTGGTCGAACAACCTCCGGAACCACTCTCGACCGCGCAACCAACTGAGTTGCCGGAAGTAGATGTTCAAGGGCGATTGAATACGTTTCCTGCCGAACCGCTGCCCGCCAACGATGTCGTTGCGCCGACGCGCACACCGCAGCCAGCTTCACAAACAGCAAGTTCGGTTACGGTCATCACGCGCGAGGAGATCGAGCGCAGTGGACAAACCACCGTATCTGAAGTGTTGCGTGGTACCTTGGGAGTTGATGTCGTCCGCCAAGGCGGACCCGGTGGATTGACCAGCGTGTTTATGCGCGGCGCCAATTCACAACACACCAAAGTGCTGCTCGACGGCATTTCGCTGAACGATCCGAGCAATGCTTCCCGCTTGTTCGACTTCAGCACGCTCAGCACCGACAACATCGAACGCATCGAAGTGCTCCGCGGACCGCAGAGCATGGTCTACGGCAGCGATGCGATCGGCGGCGTGATCAACATCATCAGTCGGCGTGGACAAGGACCACTTTCGTTGCGCGCCGGTGGTCTCGGAGGCAGCTTTAAGACCGGCCAGACGAGCGTAAACGTGCAAGCCGGAGATGAGAATGCATACTACTCTGTCACCGGTTCGTTTCTTTCGACCGGCGGCATTTCCGCGGCAAGCGCCGGCGTCGGCGGCGTTGAGCACGATGGCTTCAACTTGGGTACTGCGAGCGGGCGAATGGGGTGGAACATTACGCCTGACTTCAACATCGACTATGTCTTCCGCATGACCGAAGGAACCGCAGAGGTTGACGATTTCGATTTCTTCACCGGCCTGCCGATCGATAATTTGATTCGCAAAAACTACACGAACAGCGTCGCTAATCGAATTCAGCTCAACTGGCTCAGCCTCGACGGCAGGCTGCAGCAGAAATTGGGATTCAATGTGAACAATGTCGAGCGCAAGGATAACGATCCCGGGTTTTCGCCCGCGCGGTTTCATGGCCAGACGCGGGAAATCGATTATCTGGCGAACGCGTTAATCACGCCGACGAATTCCTTGAGCGTTGGCACCAATTATCTCGCCGAAGACGCCTTCACTTCCGATAATCCGCAGCAGTCGCAGAACGTGAAGGGCGTCTTCATTCAGGATCAGTTCGAACTCTTCGAACGTTTCTTTGGAACCGCGGGCGCTCGTTGGGATGACACCAGTCGCGCTGGTCCAGCGCAGACCTATCGCGTGACCGGTTTGTATCGCGTTGACGAGACCAACACCGGCCTGCATGGTGCGCTCGGCACGGGCTTTCGTCAGCCCGCGCTGGCGGAAAACCTGTTCCAGTTCGGTAATCCGAACCTGCGTCCGGAAAAGAGCAAAGGCTGGGACGTCGGCATCCGTCAAGGCATTTACGACGATGTCGTCTGGTGCGATACGACTTACTATCGCAACGACTTCACCGACCTGATTATTTTCGATTTCAACACATTCAGCCTGCAGAACGTCGGGCGCGCTCGTGCGAGCGGTGTGGAATTCACGCTCTTTGCTCAGCTCACCAATCAAGTCGTGGCAAATGTGGCCTACACGCTCGACGACACCTTCAACGCCGACACCGGCACGCAGTTGCTCCGCCGGCCGCGGGAGAAATGGAACCTCGGGCTGACGCGCAGTTGGCTCGACAATCGTGGCGCCGTGACGCTGTCGTTTCAGTATTACAGCAACCGGCTCGACACGAACAACTTTGTGCTGCCAAATTACACGCTGTTGAATCTCTCGGGCAACTACTTTGTCAACGACCGCTTTGAGCTGATTGCCCGCTTCGACAACCTGGCCAACACCGAGTACGAAGAAGTCCGCGGCTACGGCACGCCGGGCTTTGGCGCTTACGGCGGGTTCAATGTGTACTGGTAATCAGATTCGTTCTGCTTAGTTCTGATATTGCAGTTGATGCGAACGCGTCTTCGCGTCTTCGGCTTTCAGGATGTACATCCGATCCTGCGTAATTTCGAAAGCCTGCTGATACGTCTGGCTGAGGGCTGCCCAATTGAAATATTCGTTGGGCTCGAGTGCGCAGGCTTGTTCGCTGTGTGGAACCGCTTCGAGCGGCCGCTGCGCCTTGCAGAGCAAGCGGGCAATGGTCATGTGAGCCAGCACGTGGCTATTGTCGAGTTGCAGCACCTCGCTGAGCTTTTCGATGGCCTCTGCCGATTTACCTTCGCGTTTAAATTGCTCGGCTTGCTTAAATACATCGTCAACGTTCGACATCGAACCGCCCCGGTAACTGCAAATTCTGTGGATGGAGTTTGATGCTTTATTCTAGCAAGTGAATTGGCGAGCGTCGTGGCATTCCGATTTTGCCGGCACTTTGACGACCGCAACTGCCTACGGTACAACCAAGCTATCACTTCTTCGCACGCGCCAAACCGTACGAGCACGCGGCCATGAGCACTGCTTTCAGCGAACCAGCCACGCAACCTGCCCTCGAACTCGACCATCCGCTGGTCCAGCATCATCTAACGCGTTTGCGCGATGCCACGACGCAGCCCGAAGAGTTTCGGCAGCTCATTCAGCGGCTGGCCGTGCTGCTTGCTTATGAAGCAACCAAAGACCTCGGCACCGAACCGGTCGAAGTGCAAACTCCGCTGACGACTACGACCTGCCACACACTTGCGCAGCGGATTGGCCTGGTGCCGATTCTGAGAGCCGGGCTGGGCCTTGTCGATCCCATTTTAAATTTGATTCCCTGTGCCGAAGTTTGGCACTTAGGCCTTTATCGCGACGAAGCCACGGCAATGCCTGTGGAATATTACAGCAAGCTGCCGATGTCGCATCCGGTCGATGTGGCGTTGGTGCTCGATCCGATGTTAGCAACGGGCGGGTCTGCGGTGGCCGCGCTACAAGCACTGCAGAAGTGGGGAGTGAAGCAGGTGAAGCTCCTCTCTGTGATTGCCTCGCGCGAAGGTGTTGAGACCGTTCAGCGGGAGTTTCCAGACACGCAGATTTATGTCTGCACCATCGATCCCGAACTGAATAGTCGCAAGTACATCGTGCCAGGCCTGGGTGATGCCGGTGACCGGATTTTCAACACCGGGATTTAGCATTGGTGCCAGTGGCACGATCAGCCGCCCTGCCACTCGCGGATTGCCGACGTCGCCACTTTTCGGAGCGGCGAATATCGAGGGTGCTTTGATTCTTTGTAAGGATTGTTCCGCGCGGCGTTGTAGCAACAGATGAGCGACCAGCGCGGGTCGTTCGAAGTATTGGCATCGCTGCGGTGCAGCAGGTTGCTGTCGAAAAAGATGGCATCGCCCGGCGCACATTCGCAGTAGACCAGTTCGAGCTGTTCCAGCGCCGCGTTCACTCGTTCCAAGTCAGCGCCCGTTTGATCACCAGTCTTGCCGTGATCGATGCGGCCGAGCAAATGCGAGCCGCGCAGCACTTGCAGGCAGCCGTTCGCCTTGTTCGCATGATTGACGGCGATCAAGCAACTGGCGAGCAGCGGATAGAGGCAGCCGTTGTTGTACCAATAGCCGTAATCTTGATGCCATTCCCACGCGCCGCCGACATGCGATTCCTTGAGCATCATTTTCATGTGATAGAGATAAACTTCGCCGCCTAAGCATTGCTCCATGCGATCGACGATCTGCGGCGAACGCGCGAACATGCTGTAGAGATCTTCGCCTGCTTCGTTCCACAGGGCGAGCTTTGTCTCCATTCCGGTGGAATCTTTGCGGCCGTAGAGTGACGCGGCGAAGTTGGGGTCGTTCTTCGCAAATTCCAGCAGCCTGCCGATTTCCTCGGCATCGAAGAGTTGCCGCGCGATGCAGAAACCATCGGCGCGATAGGCGGCCAAGTGTGGTGCGTCAAAAACCGTGGAAAGTGTTGCAGTCATAGTCTTGATTCTAGCTCAGTCATTTTCTCGGAGGCAGCACCACGAGCGTTTGGTCACGGAGTTCCACACGATAGACAGCCGCGTTCAGAATTCGCGCGATGACGAACTTGCGCGGCTCCGCTGGTGCGTTAAAACCTCCCTTAGGATTCGGCAGCCCATCGAGTTGATCGACTTGCGTCGTATCCAAAGAGAGTTGAGTGTTGCGGCAAATCATTTTCAGATGCTGCGCTGGTTGCTTCTCAAGGAACTCATAGGGTGCACTAAGTCCCTCCCAATCACCGTGTAGCCGCGGATCGCTGAACGTTATTTTGTCGCAACCCGTTGGATCTTTCCAATGGAGATTTCTCGGGCGAATGGGAACAACGCAAACTCTGCCGTAGCGATAATTCAACGTCGACGATTGATTGAGTGCGCCTTCCAGTAGCACCTCCAACATCGGCCTGACTGAAAAGCTTGGTTGCCATTGCGGAGGTTTTAGCCATGCCTCCTCCCAGGGCGAGAGATAATGCACCATCAGGAAGTTGTGATTCCGCCAATAGTAGGCCCCGAATGGTCTTTTGTAATTTGCAAACTCCGCCTGACCAACCAGATTTTGGCAGAGCGAATCCCGCTCTTGCTCCGCATTGACATGAGTTTTCAGCCACTGTTGCAGAGCGGAATCGATTGGCAGTCCGTTCCAGCGGATAATTCGTCCTTGCTTAAACTCCGCCGACTGCAGCAACGTTCCGCCACTCCTCCAGGTCGCCAAGCCATGACGTTCGCCGTTACGCCACGGAGTCCGTTCGTGCACTACATCGTTGAAATAGGTATGGCTACACTGCCACACGCCGCTGATAGTGTCGGCTGCCTGCGGAGGGATTTTCACTGTGTGCAACTTTCCCTGGCGGAGTGCAGCTTTCAACTGGCCGTTCTCGAAGTGACGTTCTGCGACTAGCTGTCCACCAGCGAACCGGCGGTCGATTGCCAAGCGATCTTGAAGGTAGAGTTCAACTTCACGTTCGCGTTCGGGGTGTCCATTCCAGCCGCGGCGAAAAGTTATGATCCCCACGCCTTCCCGATTCTGGGCATCCCGCAGTTTGAAATGATTTACACTCCAGGGCCAGCGATACAGCACGAGCGCCAAGCTCGTCAGCAGAATTGCGCTAAGCAGAGTCCGCAGGCTGAACTGCAGCCGCCATAGTCGTGGGCGTGTCGACGCCATCTCGTGGGCCCCAGCAAAGAGGTAGATTGCTTCTCGCCCCCGGCTTTTATAAGCTACAGGCTGGATTGGGCGGTCCCAATCATGGTAACCGTGTATCACCCGCGAAGGAATCGAGCGCCGCAATGGCTCCGGAGCAAGCAGCCGAAAAGAGCAGTGAAACCGACAAGAAGCGGATCCTGCTGGTCGACGACGATGCCGAAATCATCGATGCGATGCGCTATGCGCTCGAATCGAAGGGCTATACCATTCTCGTGGCCCGCGACGGCAACCAAGGCCTCGCCATGGCCGAGAGCGATCAGCCGAACTTGGTCATTCTCGACATGATGATGCCCAAGCGGAGCGGCTTTTTGGTGCTGGAAAAACTCCGCCGCACCCGCGATGCTGCGACCAAGGTGATTATGATCACCGCCAACGAAGGGAGCCGGCACAAGGCCTATGCCGAGATGCTGGGCGTCGATGAATACCTCCGCAAGCCCTTCGCCATGGACAAACTGATCGACGCCGTGCAGAGGCAGATTGGTTAGTCGTCTTTCGCGACCCCGTAGCCTTAAACGATCTGCTTCGGGCGAAAACATGGCGCACGAACCTAAGGGGCGTGCTATGGCGCGCTCGCCCTCTCGCCTGTTAGCCTTGGACTACGGTACGATTTCCGCGTTCTCAAAGATCACCGCCGTGTAGCCATCTGGCGAAGGATACGCCCCGCGGCAGTCGCCCTTCAGCGTGACGAACTGACCGACCCACAGGGCCGAAATGTTGCAGCGGGCGGCGGGTTTGTCTTTCAGCGCGTCGATAGGAAAGCGGAACTCCAGGCCGATTTGTTCTTTAATGATGCCATCGGGAGTGAGCGGCGGTGCGGGGAATTTGCCGTCGGGCGTGACGAGCGCCACAAACACGTCCCGTTCAATCAACGAGTATTTGCCGTCGGCATCGCGGACCGCCTTCTTCGTCACCGGATCGATTTCGACGTACGGGACGGCGAGCCGCTTCTTGATACTAACGAGGCGGCCGGAGATCTGCAGCCGTTTGTCTTCAAAGTGGTGATAGGCAAAGGCTTCGTTATCACGATATGCCCGAACGACCTTGAGAGCGGGAAAGATCGTGCCTCGGTAACAAGGATCGTTCTTGTTGATCAGGGTGAAGCTCATGTCGCCGCCGAAACCGTCGCCGCCGTTGTGCGGATCGCAGTTTTTGCAGGGGCCAAATTCGGCAGAGCAAAGGGCAAGGGCGAGCAGCAACTGATTCATGACAAACTCCACGCAAGCAACGAGCGCACGACGCTTCTTTGTTCGGTTCGTCCGACTCGAGAGGGATTCTTGGATTTTTTCGTGCGCGTGAGGAATATGCTGTCTGCTGGCGACGCTAACGGCTGATCATTCGGCAGGCGCGGCAAAGTTTTTCGCTCCGTCGCCATCCTCATCTCCCTCCCGCCAATTCGCCAACGCCGCATGCTAAAGCGGCCGGTTGTTCACTCGTTTGCGTGCGAATCACGTGCGAGGCGACGCAAACGCTATCGGTTGATGTTGATTTTGTGTTGATTTAATTCTTTCGCCCATCATTTTCGCTGCCAATTTGTCGTCGTGAGACTCGCGGTCAAGACAAATTGTCAGCGCTTTTTAGAAAAACTGCGAATCACTACCTCGCAGGCGAAGTTCGCATTGACGGCCAATCGCGAGTTGCTGATTCTTTGATTTCAGCCCTGAACAGGGTGGAATGCCGTCTCTTCGAATGACTTTTCTTTAGTAGTGTTCTACTTTTTCTTTTGAAGTGGTGACCGATGTTCAATCTACATGAGAACGATCGCAGATCGAAGGCAGCTTTTACTCTCGTCGAGCTACTGGTGGTGATTGCAATTATCGGGGTGCTCGTGGCGCTTTTGCTGCCCGCAGTCCAAGCGGCGCGCGAAGCTGCTCGCCGGTCATCTTGCCTGAACAACTCGAAAAACATTTCCCTGGCGATGCACAACCACCATGACACGATGCTTCGCTTTCCGGCCGGATGCGCACGCGACCAAACGCCCCACGGTACGCACGCCACCGGGGCCGGGTGGGGCAGCTCTTGGAAAGTCTATTTGCTTCCCTACATTGAGCAGAACGCGATATACAGCAAGTGGCTCTTTAACGGCGCTAACAGCGGCTATACGCACACCAACAACATGCCGCTGGTGAATAAGATCTCGCTCAAGATCTACCGGTGCCCATCCTCCGTTTTGCCGGAGTTCTATACAAATTCGAATAATGCCGGTTCGATCCAAATGTTTACGTCATACACCGGAATCGCTGGTTCGAACCTTCCCGGATCCACGTTCTACTCGGGGACACACGGTTACGCCTCGGGCGATGGCCCCTTGTACGCCAACAGCGTCGCTTCCATGGCTTCGTTGACCGATGGCACGAGCAACACGTTCATGATCGGCGAACAGAGCGATCACTTGCGCGATGCCAATCGTAAGCCAATTCCCGGAAGTTACGGCGCGATCACCAGCCAAGGCCCGCACGGCTGGACCATGGGTGCGGGACAAAACAATGTCGGAACGGCTTACACCGAGCGACACTTTAATTGCACGACCGTGGCCTACACGATCAATCAACGTGGGCTCCCGAACAGTGGTGGCACTGGCCACAACACGGGCAACAACATTCCTCTGAGTTCGTTACATCCCGGCGGCTGCATCATGGGCCTGGCGGATGGCTCGAGCCGGTTTGTCAGTCAAAGCACGCCCTTGCTGGTCCTGCAACAGTTGTCGAATGGAACGGACGGCGCCGTGGCCAAACTCGATTGATGCTCTTAGCGTGTATGGTTGACCAGACGCTGCGAACTCGTCGCAGCGCCTTCCTCTCCGGTTTGCAAGGAGCTTGCGAATGCGCGGAATCGTATTGGCGGTGAAGTTGATGGCGCTGGTTGCCGTTGCGGGGTGCACAACTTCACTGCCTCCGCTCCCTCCGTTAACTCCTGTGAAGGGAACGGTTCAACTCGACCGCAAGCCGATGACTCGGGGAGAAATCGTGTTCAATCTACCGGGAATGCCGGAACAACGAATTGCGGTGTTTGATGGAGCGTATGCAGGCGAAGCCATGGTGGGCGCTAACCGAGTGGGCGTCTTTTCGTATATCGAGACCGAACCCGATAGCGGTCTGTCGACCGACGAGGTCAAGCAAATCAATGTGGTCGCCGATCGCTTTAGCTTCAATACGACGCTCACTGCGGAACTGAAGGAAGCCAAGCCAGAAGCTCCGAATGAGTTCAATTTTGATGTTAGCACTCGCTGACATTCGGAAGGGAGATTCAACTTCCCGCTGCGGGTTGCATGCTCTTCATCTTCTTGATTTCGTCGTCCAGCTTTTTCTTTTCCTTCACATCGTCGCTCCGCTTCTTGGCCTCTTCGGAGAAGAGGGGCCCGAGTTGCAGATTTTTGGCGACCTTGGGCTTGGGCGCTTCGATGACCAATGGCAATGTCAAGGGCGGGCCTTCGCGACCAACCAGGTCGCGCGGCTGGATCTGAATTTCCAAATCATAAACGCCTTCCGGCAAGCCCTCAGGAATGGTCTGAGTAATGCGGAAGTTCTCACCCGGATTGCTCACCGCTGCGAGAACCACTGGTTTGCCGTCGCCAATTGGCTTGGCGCCGGGCTTCGCGGTCATGGAGACGGTGATGCTTTGCATGCCTACGCCGTTGCCATCGGTTACCTGGCCGTCGATCACGATCGGAGGCGTAAGTTCCTTTTTCGCGTTCACGACAATTCGCTTTGTTTGCAACGCGGCGCGAACCACCTCGGGCGGTTTGCGATCGAAAATAATCGGCAGCGAATGGATGGCATCGGGGGCAGATATGTCAGCGTTCCCGCGCACTGCAGTCAGTAAACTCGCCCGCGTGTCTCCTTCAGGATCGGTATCGACGACCAGCGGCAAATTGCGAAAATCGTCGACGCGGGTAAAAAACGTCAGTACGCCACTGCTTGCCGCGGACAGCAATTGCACACGAATATCGCGGTCGTGATAGATCCTGCGAATTGGTTCTTGTCCTTCCAACCCGATCTCGATACTTGCGCCTTTCGCAAAGGCGGCTGCCGTCACATCGGCTTGCAGATCGAACAGCAACCGTTGTTTGGCCGGACGGCTGTCGAGTTTGATCGTCGCGGCCGGTTGATCGCTGCCGCGGAGGAGAGTCCGCACGAGCAGATCCGGCGGCTCTTCCGGCGCTGTGAGTGGCGTGAAATGCGAACCCGGTTTGTTCACCAGGAACATCTGCTTCTCATGGGTTAGGCGGCCGACATGCAGACCCGCGAGCGAATCTTGTTTTGCGTCGATGGCCGACGTGATGCTGCTGTCGTTCAGTTGCAAACGATAGACAATTGCTCGTGGATAGCCATCGATATGCAGCGGCAAGAGCAGCGAGCGAACTGCCGAAGGCACGTCCCCTTGGAACTTCACGAACAGTTTGCCCGGCAGCAACTCCGCTTCAAAACTTGTCGGTTGCCCCAAGCGTCGATCGGAGCGATCCCAAACCACTTTCAGCGGATTGGCTTCGATCTGCATCCCCGTAGCGAGATCGTCGGAATTCAACCGCACTTGAAAACTCAGCTGACTGCCGTCGAATTGAAATTGCCCGATCTTGTACAACTCATGCGGCGCATAGGGACGTAAGTCGAGCCAGCGAACGAAGCGCTCCGTGGGATTATCGACGTTGCTGATGATACAAATCAGGCCGCCAGTCACATCTACATTCGCGGGCGGCGATGGTGCCGCACCAACTGGATTTGCTGCAACGGCGTCTTTCATCTCGAGATTTACCGCGACTGCCGGCGAGTTTTTGAACGGCAGTAGCAGTGGTGTTTTCTCTGCAGTTTCCGCCACAACGCCTGCAGCAATTTGGGGCGGCAGGCCCTCGCGCAGCGAACGAATCTGTCGCTCGAGCGCCTGCATCTCGGGCAACAGTTCGCGATTATCATTGAAGAGCCGATCGCGTAACGTACGCGGCGCCCGCACCAGCTGCACGCGAACTTTTTTATCGTCGCCGGAGAGATTGCGCAGCAGGAATTTCAGCGCCGTGTTGCGATTGGGATACAAACGCAGCTCTGCTCCTTGGCGATTGTCGGTTTCTGCACCGGCGATGGGTTCGGTTTCGTTCCAGCGATGCTGTGGCACGATTTTCAGATCGATTTCGTTGGGCAGCTTCAACCGGCATTCGACATCGTCGGTAGCGGTTTTGTCGCCAAAGGTCACGTTCGCGGTGAGAATCACGCTTGCCTGATTGCCCGCGTCGACACCTTTCACTTCAAACGTGCGCCGCCATTCTTTGCTGCCGCCAACGTAGACTTCGCGATTCTTGATCGCGGCCGAGCGGGCTTCGGCATCGACCACTTCGAGCAAGTTGCGATCGTGGTCGAGCGAGAGTTTGACTTTTAAGTCGGCGGGATTCACTTTGTCCGATGACAGCTGAATGTACACATGCACACGCTGCGGCTTGTCGCTCAAAAAAATCTGCTTCGGCTCCATCGTGATCCGCACGCCATCGACGGCTGGCTCTGGCAGAAAGGGCTGCGTCAGAAAGACTGGCACATCGCTGAGCTGCGCGGCATCGCGGCCATCGACCAGCAGCAGCCAATGAAACAAATCGAACTGTTCACGTGCGCGACGCCGATCTTGCAATCGATTGAGAGCCTGCTGCTGGGTGCGAACTTGGTTTGGCAGCTGACTTAAAAAGTTGCGAAACTGAGCACCAAGCTGCAAAGCAGTATCCGGCTTGCTGTCGAAACCGTGCGAGGTCAGTTCGTTGAGCTTCGACATGCAGAACCGTGCCGATCCGCCGAGCGTGCCGTCGGGTTTGGTGACGCCCTTATCCCGTTCTTCGCCGCTGAGGAGTTTGATGACTTGCAATTCCGCGAAGACTTGCTCGGGGAGCGAATCGATGATCAGCGAACCGCTACCGGCGCGCCCGCCGCTGATGCGGCGGACTTCTTTCACTCCCTCCGCTTCCCTCAAAGGTGGCAACACTCGATCGAGCAGTGCGGCTCGTTCGCCAGCGGGAAGCAATGGCGATTCCAGCAACAGACTAATCGCGTGTGCGCGGCCTGGGAGCGCTACTTCCTGGGAACTCGACAAGCCTTGAGCAAACTTCACCAACTTGCGATCGAGTGCATCGCGCGCGGCCTGCACATCCTTGGCTGAAGCCAGCAATCCATTCGCAATATGGGGCTGAATGCGCTGATCGGTTGACTTGGCCTGAAAGCTCCGTCGTAATCCTGAAAGTTGCTGTTGGAAACGCAGCAGATCGGTCTTCCAAGTCAACTTTACGGCTGGAGTACCAAGCATGATGCCTTGCAAACGGACATAATCGGGCAGGCGGTAGGCACCGTCGGCATAAATTTTCAACGCGCGATTGGCTTCGTGCAACGCGTTTTTATCGGAGGCTTGAAACGACTGCCAGGCGAACGAGGGACCGTCATTGGTGCCGAAGCGAAAGCGCCGCCAGGCCGCAGCGAGATCGAACATATCGCGATCATTCGTCGCGACTTGTTCGCCTCCTGATTGCAGGTGCGCCTGGAGACGTTCCAAATCGTCGATCACGATCTGCAAGTCGGTCTTTAATTGTTCGCTGTCGCGGGCGGTTCCTGCGCGGCAACGTTCCTCATAGGCGACGAGATACGCATTCAGTTTTCGCCATTGATGCGGCGCGAAATGCACCGGCGACCAACCCTGCAGGCCCGAGGTCTGCTGCCAATTCTCCAGTTCGTCACGCAGCCGCCAGGCTCGTTCAAGCTGTGCGGAATACTGCACGAGAAACGGACGATGCCGAGGCGGAGCTTCTTCGGGTTTGGCGGGTGCAGGAACAGGTGATTGTGGTGCAGGAACCGCTGTTGGTGGCGGAGAAGTTGGGGTCGCGGGAGCGGTTGTTGCTGGTGGAGTGACTGTGCTGCTCGGAGGTGGGACGGGCGTTGGCTCTGCCGGTTGTTGAAAAGTAAGTGCTAAGGTTGGCGGTGAACTGCCGGCGAAACGCGAACGGGGAGCGTTCTTCGATGAAACTTTCTGCTCGTCGGTTTTTGGTAACTCTTCGTTCTTCGGTTTCTTCGGAGTTGGAATCGTGGGAAGGAAAACGTTTGCACCAGGGGGATCAGGCCGCGCAGACGTCGCTACATCATCGGGACGAGGGAGTTGCTGCAACGACTGCCAAAAAGCGAGATCGTCTTCGTCCTCTCGCACTTGCTGATAACGATCTTTCACCAGTTCGAGCAACTTCGGCAGCGCAACGCGTAGCGCACCTTTCGATTTCTCCGCTTGCCAACTGTCCAGTAACGCCAAGCTGAAAACCGTCCGCTCATGTTGTGGCGAGACGAGCGAGAGCTCTCCCGTTCCTGACGGCAGAACCACCCACAAGTTCGTCGCATCGGCGGGAATTGCTTTTGCCACTGCCTGAGGAAACTCGTTGATGAGTTGGCCTAGCCGCGGATCGTAATTGAAATGAACTGCATCTAGGATGACCACTGTCTTCACATCGCGATTCGCGGCCAATTGCTGAAATAGTTCAGCAACTGAAATTGAATTCCGCGGCGTGAGTTCTTCTAGTCCTTCGAACGACGTGACGAGATACGGCTGCGGCTCGTTCCCTTCGGCTGGAAGTGTGGCCATCCCGTGAGCGCGGATGAAGAGCAGCAGCGTGTCTTCTTTTCGCAACGCTTGTTTAGCCGCTTGAGATGCGCCGCTGCTGTCAATCGTTTCAAATTCGAAACTCTCCGTCGGCGAGAACAGGCTGCTGCAAAACGTCTTCGGCGAGGCGATTGCCGATAGCTTGCGGAAAAGGACCGGCACTTTGGTCGACTGACACCAACTTTTGAGCGCAGCTTCATCCTGTTCGAGCATCGGCACCGGCGGAACGGTGGCAAATTCTTTACGATCGTCGGTGATCGAAATCAGGAAGGTTCGCGGCGGCGGCTTGAACGACATCCAATAAGCGATACCCGCGACGGCGAGCATGACCAGCGCGAGCAAGGAAAGTAACAGCCGCCAAACTTTGCGCGAGTGCTCGTCGAACACCGGCCGTTGAGGCTGCTGCCAGGAACGTTTACTGGAAGTTCCTGCCTTGGTCGCCATGGTAACGATCCTTTTTCCAGAACCCGCTCGTTTACATCCTGCAATCACCGCGCAGGGGGCGTGTAAAGCACTGCGCAGATGTCCGCAAGCATACCATTTAGAGCGTTGTATGGGCCAGAAATGCTACGCAGTTCGCTGGGTTACTTTGCTCCCATGCGAATCGCACCGTCGAGCCGCAGCAAGCTGCCGTTGAAATAGGGATTTTCGAAGATTTGCTGCACGAATTGAGCAAATTCCTCAGGGCGACCGAACCGAGACGGAAAGGGAATCTGAGCGGCGAGTGACTCGCGCACGGCGGTTGGCGCAGCCTGCATCATGGCCGTTTCGAAGACGCCCGGCGCAACCGACACAATCCGAATGCCTTGCTTGCCGAGTTCACGAGCGATGGGGAGCGTCATTGAAGCGACGCCACCTTTTGAGGCGGAATAAGCGGCCTGGCCGATCTGACCATCCTCGACGGCGACCGACGCCGTACACACGATGACGCCGCGTTCACCTTCGGCATTGGGTTCTCCCTTGCTCATCGCATCGGCAGCCAGGCGGATCATGTTGAAGGTGCCGATGAGATTGACTTCGATCACGCGGCGGAACAGTTGCAGATCATGTGGGCCTTCTCGCGTGAGCACGCGACTCGCTCCGAGGATACCCGCGCAATTGATCAACCCTTGCAATCCGCCAAACTTTTGCACAGCCACATCGACCGCAGCCTGAGCGCTTTCGGCCGACGTCACATCGGTCACATGAAAGGCAGCGCGTTTAGCTCCCAGTTCACTGACGAGCGCCTCACCCGCGGCGGCGTTTAAATCTGCAATCACCACTCGCCCGCCGTGTTGCACGAGCCGCCGCGCACACGCTTGTCCCAAGCCCGATGCGCCGCCGGTGATCAGGAAAGTTTGGTTATTTACTTGCATCGCGACTCGACTCCGGCTGAAATTGCGTTACTCACCGTCTTGGTTCCCGCCTGGAGGATTTTAGCCGATGCCTCTCTCTCTTGCCCGCGTCGCATTCGCCGTTGCTTTGTTGTTTGGAAGTCTCGCCGTCAACGGCCTGGCCCAGGAAGCAAGCGTCTGGCCACCACCTCTCCAAGGTGCTGTGAAAGGGGTTGTTTCGATTGAGAACGAGTCGTTCTTGAAGGTGCCAGACAACGTCGCCGAACTCGCCGCGAAGGAAGGCTCCGCAAAGTTTGTTGTGGCCAAGAAGCCACCGCGCGTGCAATTGGTATTTCATGATCAGCTGGGAGAAAACGCGGCGACACGGCGACTGTGGTCTTCATGGGGCGATATCGGCCGGGCGAAAGACGGCAGCGTGTATGTCGGTATCGGCGATCATGGCGATGACATCGGCGGCGATGCGCGGTGTTTTGTCTATCGTTGGGATCCAAAGAATGAAACGCTGACCCAAGTCGTCGATATGAACAAGGTCGTTCCGCCGAAGGCAGGCCAGCCGGCGTGGTCGAAAATTCACGCAAAGATCGACGAGGGGCCGGATGGCGCGATTTACTTTTGCTGCACGCTGAACGATGGCAATCGAGCGAAATTACCGCCGATAGCAGAGAATCCCAAGAAGCAGTTGAAGGCCTATGGTTTTCACGAAGGCTTGCCGGGCGGCCAGGTTTATCGCTTTGATCCCGCCACTGGCAAGACCAATGTGTTTGCCAGCCTGCCGCCGCGGCGCTGCACGGCGACTTCGCTGTTCGATGCTGAACGCAACCTGTGGTGGTGCAATCTGGAAGCCGGCGAAGGAAATGCTCTGTGGTGCCTCGATCTGAAGTCGGGCAAACCGGTGTATCAAGGCGAAGACAAGAGCGTCGGGTTTAATCGCAATTTTGCGTTGATGAACGACGGCTCAATTCTGTTCAACGGCGAGTTGCAGGGTGACGATGCGCCGCTGATGAAGCTCAACGCAGCGAGCAAAGAAATCACGCCAACCAAGTCTGTGTTCAAGGGCTCGCCCGGTATGCGCTGCACGACGCGCGAAACCAAAGATGGTCAGATTTTTGGGATCACCTACAAAAACACGCAGCTCTTCCGCTACGACACGAAGAAGGACGAACTCGAAATCATCGGCAACGATTGGCTCGCAGGTTCATACGTCGCCGTTTGCGAACTTTCGCCCGATGAGCGATTCATCTATTACCTGCCCGGCGCGCACGGTAAGGCATGGAACGATGGTACGCCCGTGATTCAGTATGAAATCGCCACACGCACTCAGAAAGTGCTGGCCTTTCTCGCTCCGACGCTCGACAAGGCGTTCGACTATGTTCCCGGCGGCACATACGGCATCAAGCTGAGTGCCGATGGCAGCGTGCTGTATGTCAATTTCAACGGCCATCCGGGCGACAAGATTCGGCCGGAGAAAATGAAACCGATAGGCTTTGGGCTGACTTCGTTTGTGGCCCTTCATATCCCGGCGAGCGAAAGATAGGTATCCTAAACTGGGAGTTCGTGGCGGGCATGACTCCCGCGGAACCTTAACTCGCCCGCCCAAAACCCCCGTCAATTCCGAGTTTGCATGTCAGCCAAACCACCGCCACTTTCACCTCATCCTCCCGCGTACGGCGAAAAACCGAAATCTACAGTCTGGTCCATTGTGCTCGCGGTAATCGCTGCGCTAATCATTTCGATTGCGCTGACATTCCTCACAATGGGTTATTTCGCGTTTTTCATCTTCGTGGGGCTCGCCACATTTGGCTTGATTGGCGCGCAGTATTTCATCTGGGGATGGTTGTTCGAGCGGATCTACCGCAACGGGAAAGAAAAACTGGAAGAGTGACACTACGTCAAAATCTCACGTAGCGCCGGTTCCAGATCCGGATAGTGAAAATGAAAACCCGCATCGAGCGACCGCTTCGGCACTGCATTTTGCGACTGCAGTAGTACGCTGGCAAATTCGCCCAGGATGATCTTCAGCATGAAGGCCGGCGGCGCTGGCATGAACGTCGGCCGGCCGAGCACCTTGCCGAGTATTTTGGTGAATTCGTAGTTTGTCACCGGATGGGGCGCGGTGGCGTTCAGCGGGCCGTTGACCGATTCACGCTCCGCGGCAAAGAGCATCAGGCTCACCAGGTCGTCGATGTGAATCCACGGCATGTATTGCTTGCCGCTTCCAAGCGGACTGCCCATGCCCAACTTGAACGGCATCAGCATCTTTCCCAGCGCACCCCCTTTTTCCCCCAGCACGATTCCAATGCGAGGATTTACGACGCGAATGCCGGCATGCCGCGCCAATTGGGATTCGCGTTCCCAAGCCATGCAGATCTCGCCAAGAAAATCTTCCCGCCCCGTAGCGTCTTCCGTTAGCATCTCGTCGCCACGATCACCATAAAAGCCGACCGCCGAGGCGCTGATCAGCACTCGCGGCTTTTTCGGCAATTGCACAAGGGTTTGAACAAGATTGCGAGTTCCTTCCACGCGACTCGTGCGCAGCCGGCGTTTTTTCTCCTTTGTCCAGCGACCTTCCGCGACTGGTTCGCCCGCGAGATGAAAGACAACATCCACTCCCTCAAACGCTTCGGCCGGTGCGGGTTGGTTTTCCGCGTCCCAGCCGAACGCTTTGACATTAAATGCTGCAAGAGACTTCTCGGCCTTGGCTGCATTTCGTGACAAGACGACGGCGGGCTCGTCCAAACGATGCAACAATCGTTTGCCGACGAAGCCGGTGGCTCCAGTGATCAGGGCTCGCATGGTGTAGTTCTTTCGGTGTATGAGCAGCGCAAGTCAACACTCCATTATCCGTGATCGGCAAGTGTCATTCACCCACGCGCAAGCAAAGCAACTTCCCCTGGCCGTCTTCGTTGGTCCGTGTGAGGAATCGTCCCTGCGAAAGTGCAGGGAGCGGCCGAATGATTCCGCGGCTTCCCGCGTTTTTCGCCCGGGCGATCGTCGCGCTCGCTAATTCTCGATAACCCGCCGGCGAAGCAGTTGCGAGCACCAGATCACCGTTAATCTTTGTCAGCAGCAGTTTGTCGCCAGCTACGATGGCGTGAGCGATGCCAAAATCGGCTTGTTCCCATTTCACTTTGCCGGTCTTCACATCGACACACCTCAGTGCGCCGGCTGGCGGCAAATCCTCTCGACCATGCACGCCGTAAAGAAATCCATCGCGATAGACCGGCGTCGCGTATTGACTGCTCAGCGTGTCTCCATCTTGCCAACGCACGACGGCCGGTGAGGTGGTTGTGGCGAGCACCGCATCGATGTTGTAACTGGCCGTGAGAAAAACCTGGCCGTCAAAAACCAGCGGCGTCGCTGCGTTGACCGTCGGCCCGCGCTTGCCGAACGGCAGCAGCGGGCTGGTTTTGCCGGTGACTGGATCAACGAGCAGGGCATTTAGACGCGTGACGAACAAGCCTTGCTCTTTGCCTCCGACGGTGATGGCCGTCGGCGCTGCATAACTGGCTCCTTCATCCGTTGCGTGCCAGGCGGTTTTTCCGGTCTTCATATCGACGGCCACGAGGCCTGCCTTACTGCCGCCGATGTTCGCAATCACACGATCTCCGATGACGAGCGGCGTGCTTCCTGCGCCAAAGTAGCCTTCGTCGCCGGCGTAGTCCGCCATCAGGCTGCGGGACCAAAGCTCTTCGCCTTTGTCGAGAGACACGCAATGCAAATCACCCGCAGCGCCGAAGACAAACACGCGGCCGTCTTTCACCACCGGCACGCAGCGGGGGCCTTTGTCGCTGTCGATTCCGCCGTTGTAAGTAGCGAGAAACTCGGCCTTCCAATTTCGTTTGCCGGTGGCGAGATCGAGCGACTCGACAACTTCCTGATCGGCCTGGCGATGAAACACAATCACCTGTTTACCAACGACGGCAGGCCCGGCGTAGCCACTGCCGAGTGTGTAGGTCCATTCGGGCTTGAGGCCAGCGGCGGGCCATTTGTCGAAAAGCTTTTCACCCTCGGCATGGCCATCGCGCTGCGGGCCGAGGATCTGCGGCCAGTCGCCGGCATGGGCAAAATCAAGGCAGCACAACGCAAGAACAAACGGGAGTGCGATTTTCATAGTTGTACTTATTTATTTCCAAACCGCGTCGGTGCGATCTGCCCGAGGTTGATGCTATCGATGAGCAACCGCAGCCGGCCGAAGTTGCGGCGGTTGAAGGTGAACACCAAGCGGGCCTTCTGCAGCAAATCGGGCTCGTCTTTTTCGGCCGGCAGCACATCGCGCTGCGTGAATGTGCCGTCGACCAGGATGTCTTTGAAGTTCGCATTGATCGCGTCGAGCAGCATCGGTTCAAGCGGTTCGTTCAGCCGCAGCACCAGGTCGCGCTTCACATACCGCATGCTGTGATAGACCTTGAAGAACTGCATTACTTCATCGATCGCGACCTGATAGTCGTCGCACACTTTGTACAGATATTGATCCTCGGGCGAGATCAGCCGATTGCCCAGAAGGTGAGTGATCAAAAACTCGTTCATGTCCGCCCAATATTTGCCGCCGGGCGGATCGAGCAGCACCACTGGCACCATGTCACGCTTGCCGGTTTGCAGCAGCGTAATCACTTCCATTCCTTCGTCGAGCGTGCCGAAACCGCCGGGTAAACAAACGACCGCGTCGCACTCCTTCACAAACATCAGTTTGCGCGTGAAGAAGTACTTCATGTGCACGAGCTTGTGATCATCGCGAATGACGGGATTGGCTTCCTGCTCGAACGGGAGCATGATGTTCAGCCCCATCGAATGCTCACGGCCCGCTCCTTGATGGCCCGCTTCCATGATGCCCGCTGCAGCGCCGGTGACGACGAGCCAATTCTGTTCGGCAAACGCGCGACCGAGTTTGACCGCCTCCTGGTACGAGGCCTCTTCTGGTTTGGTACGGGCAGAACCGAAAACAGTCACTTTTCGCCGCTTACGATACGGTGCGAAAACCTTGAATGCATATCGCAGTTCCCGCAGCGTGCGGCTGATCAGTTTGAGATCACCGCGGCTGCTCCCATCGGCGGCCAGCTTATCAGCCGACTCTTTGATGGTTTGAATCAGGTCTTCAATGTGCCGCAGCCGGTCATCGTCGGAACCGGTGGCGGCTCCTTCGGGGTTGAACCGCGGAATTACCGGATCGGGCAACAGTTCATCTTCGTCTGCCACAGCAAGCTCCTTCGTCGACGTCCTTTTCCGCTGCGATTATACACGCACCAGGGACGTCGGAGTCGAGAGCTCATTCCGTCGCTTCAAACGCATTCTTGAAATGCTCGATCACCGGCTGGCCTTTGCCCGCGGGCCAGGTGATGGCGATGACGTCGAAGCGGGCAGGCGTTTCGAGCAGGTCATGCCGCTTGCGATACGCGGCGGCAGCGCGAGTGAGACGCCGTTGCTTGTCGTGATCAACCGCATCGGCTGGATGGCCGGAGTTGTGCGCGCTACGCGTCTTCACTTCGACAAAAACTACGGTGCGGCCGTCAACCGCAATAATATCGACTTCGCCGAAGTGATCGCGATGGCCACAAGCGATGATGATGTAGCCGTGCCGTTTCAGAAACTTCGCCGCAGCTCGTTCGCCCCGTTGGCCGAAAGTGAGCGGGGCGAACCAGCTGGTTCGCCACTTGTTCAAGAGTTCGCCCAGCTGTTGCCAGACGGACATGCGCGAGCCTCTGGGTAAAGATCGAGACTACTTCTCGCGATCAGCCGGAACGGAATACGCTGTTCCGGCCTACGAAGATTGCGAATCGCTTACGAGTCGCTCTTAACGACCTTCTTTTCACGCAGCTTGACGCCCTTGCCGACGCGATCGCGCAGGTAGTAGAGCTTCGCGCGGCGGGTAACGCCGGAGCGCTTCACTTCGACCTTTTGCAGATCGGGGCAGTGAATCGGGAACTTGCGTTCCACACCTTCGCCGCCGACGATCTTGCGGACCGTGAACATCTCACGGCTGCCGCTGCCGTTGCGGGCAATGACGGTGCCGGTGAACGTTTGAATGCGGTACTTCGGCTTCTTCGTCTTGGCGTCGATTTCTTCCAAGATCCGCATGTGCACGTCGACGGTATCGCCGACCGCGAATTGCGGAACCGATTCCTTGAGGTAGCCCTTTTCCACTGCATTGAGCAGGGCCTGGCCCTTGAGCTCTGGGGTTTTTGCTTCGTCGCTCATCGTAATCCTCACGCCTGAAAAATGATTTGGGTTAGTTGGTTATGGTTCGCCAGCGTCGGTGGCTGGTGGTTTTGTTTTGGGCTGTCGCAGTGTCTTGCGGGGCTGATTGGCGTTGGGCGTGTTCGGTTGTGGTGACTTTGGTTCGATCAAATCAGTTCGTTGTGCGGCGGTCTTTTGCAAACTCTGTTCGGCTCGCCAGCGGGCCACTTCATCGTGATTGCCGCTGAGCAAAACGTCGGGAACCGTATGGCCTCGGTACTCTCGCGGACGAGTGTACTGAGCGAAATCCAGCAATCGGTTGCCGGACGAAAACGAATCAAAGGCTTGACTGTCTTCGTCGCCAATCACACCGGGAATCAACCGGCTGACTGCTTCGATGATCGCCATTGCCGCGACCTCACCGCCGTTCAGCACATAATCGCCCAGCGAAATCTCCGTCGGCCGCAAGATTTCGCTAACGCGCTGATCGAACCCTTCGTATCGTCCGCACAAAAACAGCAACCGCGGTTCTTGTGCTAGTTCCTCCACCAACGGCTGATCGAGCTTCCGGCCTTGCGGCGAAAGCAGAATCAACTTGCCCGGCGGTTCCGTCATCGCTTGCACCGCTTCGGTGCATTCGACAACCGGGGCCACCCGCAGCACCATGCCCGGACCACCGCCAAAAGGGCGATCGTCCACTTTGTGATGTTTGTCGTTCGACCACTGCCGAATGTCATGCAAATGGACACTCAGCAGCTGACGGTCGATGGCCTTCTTCAATAGGCTTTGGCTCAGGAACCCGTCGAAAATCGCGGGAAAGAGCGTCAGCACATCGAAGCGCACGGCAGTTCAACCTATGCTTCGGCGGTTGCGGCTTCACCTTCGGCCGGTGCTGCTTCGGCAGCAGGGGCTTCGGGTTCTGGCGGCTTTGGCGGCGGAGCCCAAGGAGCTGGAGCGCTGGGACGATTGATCTTCAGCCGTTCGAGCGCTGCTTGTTGCTCAGCGAGGTGCGAGCCGTTGGTGCCATACTTCTTGATCAAAACGCGGACGTTGTCCGAGGGCAAAGCGCCCTTGCTGATCCAGAAATTGATTCGTTCGCCGTTGAGCAATGCTCGGGCGTCGGTCTCTTTGACCATGGGATCGTAGCTGCCGAGTTCTTCCAGCACCTTGCCGTCACGCGGGTTCCGCGATTCGATCGCGCAAATGCGGAAGTAGGGACGATGCTTCCGTCCCAGTTTCTTCATCCGAATCTTAACTGCCACTGCCAAAACTCCTTGATACTCGTTGCCGGTACCCAGCTCTGCGCCGGAAATACCCGCGGCGCTCAGGTCTTCAAACCGCGAGTGCCACGCATTTGTCCCCTTGCTCGAATGCCGAACCCGGCCAACCATCGGCCGTGGGGAATCCGGTATTGTGCAACGACTTAGCAGTTTGCGAAAGGCCTAATTGGCGTTTCTTGGCGAAAAAGTGATAGCACGTTCGTCGCCGTTCATAGGAGCGGACGGTGACTAACTATCCTTCTTCTTGTTCTTCCCTTCGCGTTTCAACTTCCGCAGCATCTTTTCCCGCTTCAGGGCTTCTTCCTTCCGCTGCTGCGGTGTGAGCCGTTTGCCCGTATCTCCCTTGGGCTTCTGGATTTGGGCACCGGGATTTAGCATGCCGCTGCTCTGCATCTGCTGCAAAGCGGCCATCCTCCCCCCGACCCCCTTGCCTGCGAGCATCTTTAGCATCGGCGCCATGGTGTCGTACATCTTCAAGACGTTGTTGACGGCCGGCACCTGCACGCCGGCGCCTTTCGCGATGCGGTTGCGGCGGCTGGGGTCGATGAGCTTCGGATTGCGGCGTTCCGCGGCGGTCATCGAATCGATGATGCCGACCACCTGCGTCATTTCCCCTTCTGCATTCGCGCCGGCCAGGGCTTCTTTCATGTTCCCCATGCCGGGGAGCATCGACATCATGCTCATCATCAAGCCGGGCTGCAGGATCTGTTTGATCTGCTTCTTGAAATCATCGAGCGTAAACTCGCCCGCTTCGAGCCGTTCTTGCAGCCGCTTTTGTTCCTCTTGATCAACCTTGTCCTTGATGACATTGATCAAACCGATCATGTCACCCATCCCCAGAATCCGCTCGGCCATCCCTTCGGGACGAAAGACTTCGAGCGCATCGAGCTGTTCGCCGGTACCGAGGAATTTCACCGGCACGCCCGTGATGTGTTTCACGCTCAACAGCGCACCGCCGCGGGTGTCGCCGTCGAGCTTGGTCATGATCACGCCGTCGAGCTCGAGCGCTTCGTTAAACGCCTTCGCCGAGTTCACCGCGTCCTGACCGGTCATGCCGTCGACCACCAGATAGGCCTGGTCGGGACTGACGCGGTTATCAATGCGGATCAGCTGATCCATCAATTCTTGATCGATCGCCAGGCGACCGGCAGTATCCAGAATGACGACATTGCAGCCGGCTTCTTTCGCCTTCTTTACACCATCCTGGCAAACCTTCACCGGATCTTGCGCGCCGAGCTCGGAATACACCGGCACGTTCAGCTGCCGACCGATGACATGCAACTGCTCAATAGCCGCCGGACGTTGCAAGTCGGCCGCGACGAGAAAAGGCTTTTGCTTTTCGTTCAGCAGCAAACGTGAGAGCTTGCCGCAGGTGGTCGTTTTGCCCGAACCTTGCAAACCGCAGAGCATGAGGATCGTCGGACCGCTGGCCTTCAAATGCAGCGAGGTATCGACGGGCCCCAGTAGGTTGATCAGTTCGGTGCGGAAGATATCAATGAGCTGCTGCGTGGGATTCAGCGCGAGGAGCACTTTTTCACCCAACGCCCGCTCGGAGACGCTGCTGATAAAGTCCTGCACCACCGAGTAACCAACGTCCGCTTGCAGCAGCGATTCTTCGACCTTTTTCAGGCCGTCGCGCATGTTGGCCTCGGTCAGCTTCCCTTTGCCAACAAGGTTCTTGAACGCGGATTGCAGGTTTTTTTGCAGGTCGTCGAACATGGGAATAAGTGCTTGCCGCGAAAAAAGTTGTGCGCAGATTGCGGAGCCTGGAAACCCTTGATTCTAAGGCCCTGAGAGAGGGAGGCAAGGTCAGGTCGAACCTGCACACGGCACGGACGCAACTTCTGTCGCGGGGGGCCGTTTTATCCTGAACGCCCCCATTGGTTGTGGTTAGCACTTACGGCGCTGCAGATTCGCTTACGCCAATTCCCATCCAAGGTGTTTGCTGCGTTGTTCCTGGCGTTTTTCAACTCTATAATCCGCGGCACGTTTTGCATCTCCTTTCCGGTTTACAAAGGCCTTCTATGATTCGGTCACTCTCATTGGCAGCGGCGATTGCCGTGCTGGGCTCTGCCGTTGTTCAAGCTCAAGACTTGCAAGCTCGGGCACCCAAGGTCACGTTCAAACGCACCCAACTCGACGCCAAGTTCCGCAGCGAAGGTGTCGCCGTTGCCGACTTCAACAAGGACGGCAAGATGGACATCGCCGCGGGCTTTGTCTGGTACGAAGCTCCCGATTGGAAGATGCACCAGCTCACCGAGAAGGCACCGGAATACGAGCCCAAAGGTTACAGCAATGCCTTCTGCTGTTTCGCCGAAGATGTGAACGGCGATGGCTGGAGCGACTTGCTGGTCGTCGATTTTCCTGGCACACCGACCTGGTGGTTCGAGAATCCGAAAGAGACCGGCAAACTCTGGCCGAAGCACACCGTTACGCCGGTGACGAACAACGAGAGTCCGCAGTATCTTGATATCGATGGCGACGGCAAACGCGAACTACTGATGGGCTTTGCGCCTTCGACCAAAGAATCGGATGGCCCCGATCGCCAGGTTGGTTTTGCGAAGCCGACCAGCGATCCGAAAGAACCTTGGAAGCTGACAGCTGTTTCGGAAAAGAACGTGCAGGGCGCGAAGAAGTATGACCACGGCATCGGCGTCGGCGACATCAACGGCGACAAGCGGAATGACATCATGGTCGCCAGCGGTTGGTGGGAAGCGCCGGCCAACGCCAGCGAAACCCCGTGGAAGTTTCACGCAGCGCCGTTCGGCCAGGCCGCTCAAATGTATGCCTACGATTTCGACGGCGACGGCGATAATGATGTGATCACTTCGAGCCCGCACGCTTTCGGGCTATGGTGGCACGAGCAAGTTGGCCCGAACCAATGGAAGCAGCACGAGATCAGCAAAGAGTTCTCGCAAATCCACGGCGTGATGCTGGCCGACATGAACGGAGACAAACTTCCCGACATTGTCTGCGGCAAACGCTGGTGGGCTCATGCGGCCGGCGATCCGGGCGTAAATGATCCCGCCGTCTTTTACTGGTTCGAACTGAAGCGCGAAGGTGGCCGCCCGGTTTGGACGCCCCACCAGTTCGATCACAACAGCGGCCCCGGCACCCAATTCGAAGTCGCCGACGTTAACGGCGACGGCTTGCTGGACGTGATCTCGTCGAACAAAAAGGGCGTGCACTACTTCGAGCAAGTGCGCGAGTAGTTTTCAGCACCGAGGGTCAAGCGATGGGTGCGGCACTATTCGCCGCCACCCATGACCAGGTTCCCGAGGCCGCCGAGGTTGTTCAGCACGCTCCCTTCGTCCTTGCCGCCCCTGCCGCCTGCATGAGCGAGCACTCGGCCTGCGAGTCGCGAGAATGGGAGCGATTGCAGCCAGATTTTGCCGGGACCGGTGAGCGTGGCGAGGAACAAACCTTCGCCGCCGAAGAGCGTGTTCTTGAAGCCGCCGACGAAGCCGATGTCGTAATTCACGCTCGGCATGAGGGCGACAATGCAACCCGTGTCGACCTTGATCGTCTCACCCGGCGCAAGATCTTTTTCATACAGCGTGCCGCCGGCGTGCACCATGGCAATGCCGTCTCCTTCCAGCTTTTGCATGATGAAGCCTTCGCCGCCGAACAGGCCGACCATGATCTTCTTTTGAAACGCGATGCTGATCTGAATACCACGCGCGCCGCAGAGGAACGAATCCTTCTGGCAGATCAATTGGCCGCCCAAGCGATCCAGATGCAGCGGAATAATCTTGCCGGGATATGGCGCTGCGAACGCGACGCACTCACGACGATTCGACGCAGCCGTGAACGTCGTCATGAAGAGCGATTCGCCCGTCATCAGCCGTTTGCCGGCCGACATCATCTTGCCCCAAAAACCCTGGTTCGACTGGCTGGGATCGCCGAACACGGTTTCCATCTTGATCCCATTCGACATGTACATCATGCCGCCGGCTTCGGCGATCACCATCTCGTTGGGATCGAGTGTGATTTCGCAGAACTGCATCTCGTTGCCGTAAATCTCGTATTCGATTTCATCCGCTTTGCGACCGCCCCGATTTGCGTTCGGGCCGGCCGCACCGCCAAACCCACCAGCAACCGGATAGGCGTCAACCACGTCCAGCCCGTCAGGCGTTTGCGCCGGCACCGCGAACACATTGCCACAAGCCCGGCAGCGAACTTGCCTGCCTGCAATGTCGGCCGAGTAAGGATATTGCTTGCCACACGAAGTGCAGGAAAACGTCGACATGTTGTGCGTGCTCGCGGGTGGATGAAATGATCAACAACAATTCGTTGGCGACGGCGAAATCTTGCCGTTGCACGCTACTTCACGATTTCGCGGGCCTTCAGCCAACGAATGCAGGCGTCCGACCAATCGCTGGTCCCGGGGATGCTTTTGCCCAGGCCTACGCCATGGCGTCCTCTTTCATACACGTGCAATTCGCCGGGCACTTTGTGCTTGAGCATTGCCTGGTAAAAAACAATGCTGTTTTCAGGCGGCACGCCGGTGTCTTCGTACGTGTGCCATAGAAACGTTGGCGGAGTGTCTTTGCTGACCTGCTTTTCATTCGACAGACTGGCGACCAGATCGGGTGAGGCATCTTTGCCTAGCAAGTTGTTTTGCGAGCCCTTGTGCGTGTAGGGCTGATCGAAAGCGATCACCGCGTAGCAAAGCACTCCGAAATCAGGACGGCTGCTGACACGAGCAATCGGATCTTCGGATTTTTCGTCGCCGGCATCGAAATGGGTAACAGCGGTCGACGCCAAATGACCGCCGGCCGAGAAACCAAGCACGCCAATCTTGTTTGGTTCGAAGCCCAGCTCTTTTGCGCGGCTGCGGGCCGTACGAATGGCGCGCTGCACATCTTGCAGCGGCGCCGGATGGCCGTACCCCTTGCCGCGATGGCGATAATCGCAGATCAACGCGGTAATGCCGTGGCTGTTGAGCCATTCGCCGATTTGTTTTCCTTCGTGATCCATGGCCAGGCCGCCATAACCGCCGCCAGGGCAAACGACAATCGCCACGCCGCAGTTCTTCTCTTTTTCCGGCGACCAGATGATCAGATTCGGTTTGTCTTTGCTTTCGGTTCCTTGGGCTGCGGGGGCGCCGTTCGGCCAGAGCAATTCCGTTTTCGGTTCCGCGCGCAGGACGGTTGACCAGGTCAGCATCGCCAGACAAATCAAAACGCGGGCAGTCATCGTGAGTAAGCTCCAGGAGAGAAATGGTTTCGAGGGTATCGTAGCCCTTGGCGCGAGGCTGCTCAATCGGCGAAGCTTGTGCTAATCAATTCTCACTTCTCCACCGAACATGTGCCATGGCAACCGATTATTCCAAGCTCCACCAACTAGCCGGCGACTTATTCACGTTGCCGCAAACCACTGCCGAGTGGGATCGATATCGCCTCAGCAACGAGCAAGTCGAGTTTTTCCGCGAGCAAGGCTATCTCGCCGGCGTGCGCATTTTGACCGAAGAGCAAATTGAAAAACTTCGCGCTGAGCTTCGTCAGTTCTTCAGCCCGCAGCATGACGGCCGCGAGCTTTGGTACGAATATCACACCAACGAGTCGGCCAGCCCCGACACGGTGCTGTTCCACGCGCTCGGCGCGTGGCGACTGCGGCCCGGTTTTCACGATGTGCTTTGGCATCCAGCGTTCACGGTCGCAGCAAGCCAATTGCTGGGCGGCGCCGTTCGCTTTTGGCACGACCAGTTGTTTTGCAAGCCCGCCAAGCATGGAGGTGTGGTTGCCTGGCATCAGGACTATTCGTATTGGACGCGCACGCAACCGATGCAGCATTTGACTTGT
Organism: uncultured Pirellulaceae bacterium; assembly: GCA_964394305.1. Taxonomy (GTDB): domain Bacteria; phylum Planctomycetota; class Planctomycetia; order Pirellulales; family Pirellulaceae; genus Anatilimnocola. The sequence continues at coordinate 87,888 of CAYMWL010000003.1, read as the reverse complement.
TGGATCGGCCTCGACGACAGCCGCCGCGACAACGGCTGTTTGCACTACGTGCCGAAGAGTCACCTATGGCCGCTGCTGCCGATCACGGGGCTCGCGGGTGACATGAATGCAATTCGTGCGGTCTTATCTCCCGAGCAATGGGAGCAGTTTCAGCATCCGGTGGCCATTGAACTGAAAGCCGGCGAAGCTTCGTTTCACCATCCGTTGCTGGTTCATGGCAGTTTCGAAAATCGCATCGATCGGCCACGACGTGCAACTGTCATCAACGTGGTGCGCGACGGAGTCTGTAGCCAAAGCGATCAGCCGCTACTGTCCGGAGTGCCGGTAGTGCCTCCCGGCGAGAAGTTGGGCGGTCAATTCTTTCCACTGCTGTATCAACCCGAGAACTAAGAGGGCAGCGTACGAAAAAAGCCCTGCGACAATTGCTCGTCGCAGGGCCGGAGTTAGCAAACTAACTGAGGTAAGGCGGACCGTGCCGATTAAAAATCGGGAATCACGCCGCCGTCGTCACGAATCGCCAGACGCTTGCAGATCAACGTCGACGTTTGCTTGGTCAAGAGCAGTACGTGACCATCGAGGAAACCAACCATCGCACCGGCGGGGTGAGCGGCCAGCAGCGGGTTGTTGGCGCCGCGGGGTCCAATGCCGGTCAGGTTCGTGCCTGTGCCGTTCCAGTTGGGGATCGAGGTGGTGTTGGGATTGCGATTGTTCACGCCGGGCGAGTAGCAAACCGTGGTGATATTGGCCACATCACCAGCGCTAATCGTTGGCGCCATGCCACCCGAGGGAACAACAGCGACGGCGCTCGTACGGGCACCGGCCATCCAGCCAGCACCAGCCGACAGCGATGGATTACGACGGGTCACGGCGTTGGCAGCCGTACCTTCGTAGAACCAGTCGGAGCATTCGCCGACGATGATCGTATTGGCAGTGCCGTCCGTGCAGGCAGCAAACGTCAACGAATCATTCAGCGGCAACATGCCGTTGCCGGCAAAGCCATTGGTCGTCGGAGTTGCAGTCGGGTTTGAGCCCGCGGCAATTCGGGAAGTTTCGTTGATGACCGTGCCTTCACTCGTACCGCCAGCAATGCCGGGATACGACGAGACCAGAATTGAAGCTTGCGTGCTGCTGCCGAGCGATTCCATTTCCGGCAGCGGGCTCGACGGGCAGAGCATGTACTTGATCTTCGCATTGTGGGCGAACTGAAGTGTACCTGTTGTCGTGCTGCCCGTGCCGTAATCGCTCCCCGCGATATCGGCTGCATACAGTTTGTCAAACAGCGGAGTCTGTTCGCAGAACGGCAGCGTGGCCGTCAGCCACGACGAACCCCAACCACCACCATTGGCGGTGCGATTGCGAGCACCGTAGGGCAAGTAGAGGAACGTGTCGTGATAGTTTTGCAGCCCCAAGCACAATTGCTTGACGTTATTGCCGCACTGCATACGACGAGCGGCTTCGCGAGCCGCTTGCACTGCTGGAAGCAGCAGCGCGACGAGCACGCCGATGATCGCGATGACCACCAGCAGCTCGACGAGGGTAAACCCCGTCTTTCCGAGACGTCTCTTCATAAATCCATTCCCCTATAACGAAAAAATAAGAACACGGGCCAATCGGGATAAAAAAAGATTGGCCCAACATGCTCATTAAGTTCGCATAGGGGACGAGAAAAGTCAACGAAAAACCCTTGATTGGGCTTCGCGGGGCTTTTCAGGGCAGATTTTGTGGGTCGAAGGCGGGGGGGCGTCAAAAAAAGGCGCGGTAGGTCAGAATCGGCCGGCTACCTGTCATCCAGGTAGCCGCAATTACTAACCCCCGAGCCGGGTTTAGGTGTCGATTAAAAATCAGGAATCACGCCACCGTCGTCCCGAATCGCCAGCCGTTTGCAAATCAGCGTCGAAGTTTGCTTGGTGAGCAGCAACACGTGACCATCGAGGAATCCAACCATCGCCCCAGCCGGATGGGCCGCTAACAAGGGATTGTTAGCTCCACGCGTTCCAATTCCAGAGCGGGGGGCGGCGCCGGTATTCCAGTTAGGAATGGTTGCTGCGTTTGGATTGCGATTGTTGGTTCCGACCGGGAAGCAAACCGTCATGAGGTTCGCAACGCTGCCGGCCGCGATGGTCGGCGCCATGCCGCCTGCGGGCACAACCGCAACGTTTGACAAGCTTGTACCAGCCAGCCAGCCGATTCCTTGCGCTAGGGCAGGATTGCGCCGCTGCACTGCGTTCGCAGCCGTTCCTTCGTAAAACCAATCGGAGCATTCACCCACAATAATCGTATTCGCAGTACCGTCGGTGCAGGCGGCAAACGTCAGCGATTCATTGAGCGGCAACATGCCGTTGCCGGCAAAGCCATTATTTGGTGCTGTGGCCGTAGGACCCGAGCCATTCGCAATGCGCGACGTATCAACCACCAGCGTGCCTTCGTTCGTCCCACCCGCAATGCCGGCGTAGGAGGGCACAACCAGCGATGCCGCTACGCTTGAACCAACGGATTCCATTTCAGGCAGCGGGCTCGACGGGCAGAGCATGTACTTGATTTTGGCGTTGTGGGCCTGCAGCCGCATATTTGTCGTCGAATTGCCCGTGGCGTAATGTGCTCCGCCAATGTCCGCGGCATACAGCTTGTCGTACAGCGGCCGCTGCTCACAGAACGGCAGGGTTGCTACCAGCCAGGATGAACCCCAGCCATTGCCATTGCCCGTTCGATTGCGGGCGCCATAAGGCAAGTAAAGGAACGTGTCGTGGTAGTTTTGCAGGCCCAAGCACAGCTGCTTGACGTTGTTGCCGCACTGCATACGCCTGGCAGCTTCGCGAGCCGCTTGCACTGCTGGGAGCAGCAGTGCGACGAGTACGCCGATGATCGCAATGACCACCAGCAACTCGACGAGGGTGAAACCCCGTTTTTTCATAGGACAACCCTTCCAAAGAAAGAATGAGAAGAAAGATGGCTGAGTCGCAGCTTTGAACCGCGATTGCCGAGAGGCCCAGAGGATTGCCCAGCGACGACGACGCGAACTCGCGTTACGAGAAACTGATTCGCTGGCGATGTAAATTCGGCGTACAAGAGAAGGCTCCCGAACGGGAAAATGTACACACGCGTAGTATGTAGATCGGCGGCCTTGTGTCAAATATTATTTTTCAAATAATCCGCGCTCTGCCGCGTGCAGCGCTGGAATTCCGATAAAAATGACAATTTGTCGTGCAAGGAAAATCGAAAAATTAAACTAAAAATAGACGTTTTCTTCATTGAGCAGCGTCGGTATGACAAATTGTCATGCCTGCTAAATATTTTTCAAAATCGGCTATGGTTTGCCTGCGAACAAATGTTGGCGCAAGCAAATCTCGCTCAGCGCACGAAAAAGCCCTGCGACAATTGCTCGTCGCAGGGCCGGAGTTAGCAAACTAACTGAG
>CAYMWL010000003.1:0-84375 GCA_964394305.1 uncultured Pirellulaceae bacterium | reverse complement strand
TATTGCCGCACTGCATACGACGAGCGGCTTCGCGAGCCGCTTGCACTGCTGGAAGTAGCAGCGCGACGAGCACGCCGATGATCGCGATGACCACCAGCAACTCAACGAGGGTGAAACCTGTCCGAAACCCATGCCTCTTCATTCCGAAACCTCTTCACAAAAATAAATGAGAACAAGAACCTAATACCTAACACCAAAAGAACGGTTTGGGTTCCTAGAATACTCACTCAAGACGACAAAATGTCGCAGAATTTCGGAAATTTAAACTTCGTATTTTTACTTGAACTCTGCAGCACTTGCTGAGTAGTACTGAGTTCGCGAAGCAATATTTTTCGTAAAAAGCGCTTTACTTGCCGGAAATCCGCAATCGCACGATCGATTTGGCTGCGGCAGTCGCTGTTATTTGTTTCGCAAGCGGAGCATTGGCTTCCGCTCAACAAAATTAGATCACGGAACAGTAACAAGCCTCCTCAAGAGGTTGCGGCCGGCCGCAGTCCCTTGTGGTTTGCCGCAGTCCGCTTTGCTAAGATGTTCGTTCCGCGTTGGACCTGCCTTTGTACTTCGATTTCTTCTGCTGTAGTCACCATGAAATTCATCGAAATGACGGGCAAGGTGCTCAAGGAAATCATCAAGGAAGATGAGTTGCACATGGCCGATCTAGGGTCGGCTGGAATTGCTGACGACACGATTGTCCGGGTTAATCAACAGGGCGATATCGAGGTCCGTCGCACCGATCGCTGGGATTGCATCGGCGGCTTGCTGGGCAACTACGAGCAACGGATTCAAAAGCGAACCGGCATGGACTGGGCCTAGGCCAGTTTTGCATCGCGCGCTTCGATCTGCTGCAACCAGCGATCAAAAACGATCGGCCCCAGGGGCACGAGCGCCGCCAATAACGCCGCGCTCCAAAACCGTAGCGACCACCAGGGTCTGCGGATCGTCACTTCGGCCACGCTCATCAAAAACAGCACGAACAAACCGCCGTGCACCGAGCCAGCAATCTTCACCGCCCATTCCTGCCCTGCGAAGTATTTCAGCGGCATGGCGATCAGCAGCAACACCAGATACGAAAGTCCTTCGGCCAGGCCAATGCAGCGCAAACGACGGAGTGGGGAATTGAACATACGGCGAAAAACTTGAAGTGCGTCGACGTGGTGAAACCCCTATCTTACTAAGATCGCAACCGCAGGAGACATCGATGGCCTGTCGCAAGATACTCGTCATGGGAACCCGAAACCGCAAGAAGTTGGGGGAGCTGATCGAACTGCTCGAACCGCAAGGCTTCGAGTTGCGGACGCTGGCGGATTATCCGAATTCGATCGAGATCGAGGAAACGGGGACGACCTTCGCCGAAAATGCTGCGCTGAAAGCAGTGCAGCAAGCCAAGCACTTAGGCGAATGGGTTCTCGGTGAAGACAGCGGACTCGCCGTCGATTTTTTGCAAGGCGCCCCCGGAGTCTATTCGGCCCGCTTTTCGGGTGAAGGAGCAACCGACGCGTCGAACAATCAAATGCTGCTCCAAAAGCTCGCTGGCGTCCCACTCGACAAGCGAACCGCTCATTATGTTTGTCACGCCACGCTTGCGGATCCGCAAGGCAACGTCGTCGCGGAGGCCGAAGACTATTGCCGCGGCCGCATTCTCGAAACCGCCGCTGGCGCCGGCGGCTTTGGATATGATCCGCTCTTCGAAGTCATCGAGTGCCACAAAACGTTCGGCGAGCTATCACCCGCCGTCAAAAGCGTGCTCAGCCATCGCAGCCGCGCCATCCGGGCGCTCGTGCCGAAGATTCTTGCCTTGATGGGAAGTAAGTAAGCTCGCCCCCAACAGCCTTCAGCTCGCAATGCAGCACATTCGTGCTTGCGCGCGGAATAATTCGGCCCGCTTGCGCATCATGTTCGAGGTCTCGCAGATTTTTTGAGAAACCTCGCGAACCTCTCCCCGACTCGCTCGTCTTCTTTTGCAGACAGTCAGTTTCACCAGTTAACGACGTAAGCAATCACTAGGGTCAGGAATTCGTTCGATGTCGATCATGCGGCTAGGTGCGAATCACGAACAAGAAGGTCGAGATACCTGCGGTTTGCCGATTGGTAAACCGCAGAATTATTTTGCCCCTGCCTTGCTCTTGTGACACCTGGTCGCTGACCAGATCGAGCTTTCCATAAGCCCGGTGTGTCGCAAGACAACGGGCTTTTTTCGTGGACTTTTCGCACGTTTGCATCGCTGTACGGGTTGGTAGCTGAGATGGTTTAGCGCTTGGCTGAAGACCAGGAGACGAGGATTCGAGCGCCTCCCAACCCGCGTTTTTGCTGGGAGTACCCAGGTCAGTAAAGAGGTGATTTTTGGCCCGTTCTTCTATCGGTTCAGGATGCTGCTTTTTCAAAGCGGCGAGATGGGTTCAATTCCCATACGGGCTGCTGATAGTGACCGCGGTGGCACTTGCGAATTACCGCTTGCCCCACCCTAACACCCGGTAGTTGCGGGCTGGTTGGCCTGACCGCGGCTGATAACCACGGATCGCTGAGTTCGATTCTCAGAACTACCACTCACGGATCGCAGACAGGAGTTTCAGCATGGATCGCTCCCGGTCCATCACAGCCACTGCTCATTACAAACGTCGCATCCTGACAAGCTCAGGGTCGTGGTGTAACGGCAGCATGACGGACTTTTAATCCGTCCGGTGTGGGTTCGAGTCCCGCCGGCCCTATGGTGAGTCGCCGCAGTCGGGTATGGACTCTGGCGCGTAGCTCAGCGGTAAGAGCAGCGTCCTTATAAGACGACGGTCGCAGGGTTCAACTCCCTCCGCGCCAATACACAGAAATAATGAAACAACTACAAACATGGGATTAAGGTGTTAGCGGCAGCATACCTGGCTCTTAACCAGGCTGGTGAGGGTTCAAGTCCCTCTAGTCCCACTGGAAATTACCAAAGCGCCCATGATGTAACGGCAACCTACTGCCTTGCCATGGCGGAAATGTGGGTTCAATTCCCACTGGGCGCTCTATTGTCGCGGTTCGCTCTGCGAACGGTGAATGGACGTTGTCCCTCGTATGGCCTTAGCGCGTGTGGCAGAACGAAATCGAGTCGCCGTACGCGGAGCGAACGGCGGCTTTCAGGATGTAGGAAAGTGGACTACTCCGCGTGCTTCGGGCGCACGAGATCGCTGGTTCGAATCCAGCCATCCTGATTGTTGGACGGAACATTGTGGTGTGTCGTGCTGGTACGGCAGTGGGCCTGTTAAGCCCGCGCTCGCAGGTTCGATTCCTGCCGCCACAGCTTGGGGGTCGGCTAAAGGTAGGCTGCCTGGCTTTGAACCAGGAGACGAAGGTTCAATTCCTTCCCCCCGAACTAAAGATAGTCCTGTGGCCCAGCGGCTAGGGCAGCACTCTTACAAAGTGACGAGCGTCGGTTCGAGTCCGACCAGGACTACTGTGCGTCGCCGTTCGCTCCGCGAACGGTGATCGAGGTGGAAGCTCGAAAGAAGGTTGGTACCAGCGATACTTCGCTCGCTTCAACGGCTCATTGTGTTTCCACCCGCAGTCATCGATGGCGGAACGATCGACGACTTATTGTCCTCACGGAGCAGCCTGGAGTGCTCGCCACCCTGTCACGGTGGAGGTCGCGGGTTCAAATCCCGCTGGGGACGCTGTAGTAGGGCGCGGTACGCAAACCGGGAAAGCGGCGAAGCTCAGAACTTCGTGACCGTCTGTGGGTTCGACTCCCACCCGTGCTATTGAGAATGTGTCGGTTGGGCATTGGCAAGCCTCGGTGCCTGTAAAGCACCTGCCTGCGGGCTCTGCAGGTTCAACTCCTGCTCGACACACTTGGGGACCAGGAGTCAGGAGTCAGGGGACATCCGATTCCCGATCCTTGACTCCCGATTCCTGATAAAAGGGCCCGTTCGTTTAGTGGTTAGGACGCTGGGTTCTCAACCCGGCAACAGGAGTTCGATTCTCCTACGGGTCAATTGGGAAATGGCCAAGTGGTGTAACTGGAAAACACGCGGCACTCAAAGCGCCGAGCAGCAATGCGTGAGAGTTCGAATCTCTCCTTGGCTACTAAAGTCGTCTTTCGCTCCGCGAAAGAACGCGCCTGGTGAATGGTCGAAGTGCAATTCAACCGTTTGAAAGACGCGCACTTTCGCGGAGCGAAAGGCGACACACATTGCGGATGGACCGGTGTCCATCGGAGCCTCATAAGCTTCGGCCGTCGGGTTCGACTCCCGGATCCGCTACTTCGTAGGGTGGGTCGAATGTACCCATGAGGCCCACTGGTGGGTTTCGCGGAGTACCGCTCGACCCACCCTGCAACTTTCAGCTCGATGGTGAAAGGGAGATCATGCCTCGCTTCGAACGAGGTGGTCCGGGTTCGAATCCTGGTCGAGCTATTGCTTCGCAGATGGTGCCGGTAGTGTAGCGGACTCTGCACATCTGGCTGTGAACCAGAAGGTATGGGTTCGACTCCCATCCAGCACCCTTTTCTTGAGCTGCAATCTACGTACATCGCGATTCCACTTAGGGCGATTCTCAGCCTCCAGTTGCCAAATGGGGCGTGTCCAACAATTGGTTCAATTGTTGGACAGCAGCGAGCGCCATTCTCGGCCGCGGCGCAAATAGGTGTCCAACAATCGAGGGCAAAAGTGGACAACTACGATGAAACGCCGGTGAAAAGCTGCCGGCAAGAATCGTCGTAAGTCGGCGGCACACCTTCGGAGGGTGTTCAAAAAGTCGGGCACTTTTTGAACGTTTACGCTGCTGGCGACGACTCGCGAATGCGACTTACGACGTGCGGAGGCCCAATGAAAAGGAAGCAGAAAGTCGCGAGGTTCCCCCCGGTTCCCCCTGAACCTGCAAGCAATCTTCACCGTCTTGTGATATAACCAAGGAGATCGGTAAGGCTTCCGCATCGGGTTAGGAGGGGTTCATTCCCAGCCTGGCACATACCGCGTGCTGCCGAGGAACGGCACGCACGTCGGTGCAGTGTTTTCACTGCATAAGGGCCGACTGGTCGTGTTACTTTCCTCAGCGGAGGTGCATGTTATGTCGACGGCAGTTCTCCAGCGACCGACGCTGGTTCTCAATCGCAACTGGCAGCCGGTGCGAGTTTCGACCGTTTCGCGGTCGCTCGTGTTGCTCTGGAACGGCACCGCCAAGGTTGTCGATCCGCACGACTTTCAGCAGTACGACTGGCAAGACTGGTCGCAACTAAAGCCGCAAGAAGGTGAGCCGTTCATCCAAGCGATTCATTCGCGGATGCGCGTGCCGGAAGTCGTCTCGCTGACGGTATACGACCGCATGCCGCAGATGGATGTGGCCTTCAGTCGCCGCAACCTGTTCAAGCGCGATCACTACCAGTGCCAGTACTGTGGCATTCAGCCGGGCGGAAACGATCTGACGATCGACCACGTCCTGCCACGTTCGCGCGGCGGTCTCTCGACCTGGGAGAACTGCGTGCTGGCTTGCGTCGAGTGCAATAAGCGCAAGGCGAACCACATGCTGGCCGAAGCTGGGATGAAGCTGAAGAAGCTGCCGATTCGCCCGAAGTGGAAGCCACTGTACGCCATCAGCAGCATGCCCATCGCCAGTTGGACGAAGTTCATCAGCGAAGCGTACTGGAATGTGGAACTCGAACCGTAGGATTGGAATCGGGGTCGGGAATCGGGAGTCAGGGGTTGTAAGACGCCTGAAACTTGATTCCTGACCACCGACATCCGTCCCCTGATTACTTTCTTCCTTCTGACTTCTGCCTTCCATGGATTCCCTTACCGCGGCTCGCTGGCAGATGACGATCTCGCTGGCGTTTCACATGGTCTATGCCGCCGTGGGAATCGGCTTGCCGTTGCTGCTGGTGATGATCGAGGGAATGTACTTGCACACTGGGCAGGAACATTACAAGCGGCTCGCGAAAAAATGGTCGAAGTTAATGGGCCTGTTATTCGCCGTGGGCGCGGTGAGCGGCACAGCGCTATCGCTCGAACTCGGACTGCTCTGGCCGCCGTACATGGAAATCATGGGCGCCGTCGTGGGGCACATCTTCGGCCTCGAGGGGTACGCGTTTTTTCTCGAAGCAATTTTCATCGGCATCTATCTCTACGCGTGGGACAAAATTAGCCCGGTCGCGCATTGGTTCAGCGGCGTGGTGATTGCAACCACGGGAATGCTTTCCGGCGTGTTCGTGCTCGGAGTGAATGCCTGGATGCAGCAGCCCGTCGGTTTCGAAATGGCTGGCGGCGAGGTGGTCGTCACTGATCCGATTGCGATCTTCAAGCAGCCGTTGTGGTTCTACATGGCGTGGCACAGCACGCTGGCTTGCTACTTGTCGGTGGCGTTTGCGGTGGCTGGCTGGTACGGTTATCTCGCGCTCGTGGGCCGCCGTGATGCATATGTTCGCTCCGCTTTGTTCGCCGCAATGCTGCTCGGCGGTGTGTGTGCCTTTCTGCAACCGCTCAGCGGCGACTTGCTCGCGAAGTACGTCTTCAAAACGCAACCCATCAAATTCGCTGCCATGGAAGGGCAATTCAAGACCGAGAAAAATGCACCGATGCGGATTGGCGGTTGGCCTGATGAAGTCGCGGGAGAAACTAAATACGCCATCGAAATTCCCGGCGGCTTGAGCTTCATCGCCACCGGCGATTCGACGGCCGAAGTGCCGGGCCTCGATAAAGTGCCGCGGTGCGATTGGCCCAATGTCGAACTGACACATTTGGCGTTTCAAATCATGGTCGGCTCTGGCTCCGTGCTCATGTTCGTCTCGGTCTGGTTCTGGATTGCCTGGCTGCGATATCGAGAACAAGTGCTCGCCAGCCGTTCGCTGATGATGGCTCTTTGTTTCGCTGCACCACTCGGCTTTATCGGTCTCGAAGCAGGTTGGATGGTCACCGAACTCGGCCGGCAACCGTGGGTCATCCAGGGTTTGATGCGAACGAAAGACGCAGTAACTCCGGTAAACGGTGTGCAGGGAATGTTCGTAGCCTTCACCTTCCTGTACGCACTCCTGACGGTGACGGTTATTGTGCTGCTTCGGAAACTGACTTTGTCGAGTAAGGAAGTGGAGCCCGCCGCGAAATGATTTCCACCGAACTGCTCGTCAACATCTCCGCCGCCGCCGCGTTGTTTGGCATGATGGCCTATGGTTTGTTTGGCGGCGCAGATTTCGGCGGCGGCGTGTGGGATCTGTTCGCCACCGGCCCGCGACGAAAAGAACAGCGACTCGCCATTCAGAAAGCGATGGGCCCCGTTTGGGAGGCCAATCACGTTTGGCTGATTTTTGTGGTCGTGGTCCTCTTCACATGTTTTCCGCGATCGTATTCGAAGCTGGCCATCGCTCTCTTCGTGCCGTTTCATTTGGCGCTCGTGGGAATCATGCTCCGCGGCGCTTCGTTTGTGTTTCGCTCCTATCAAAGCCAACAAGCCGAGGATGCTGCAGAAAGCAGCGTCTGGGGCATTGTCTTTGGCATCGCCTCGATCATTTCACCTATGCTGCTCGGCGCCGCATTCGGTGTGGTGACGGAAGGTTTGATTCGCGTCGAGGAAGGTAAGGTCATCGCCACGCCGTGGTTTTGGTTGACGCCCTACGCGTTGACGAATGGTCTGCTTGCGCTGGTGACTTGTGCTTATTTGGCCGCCGTCTTTTTGACCAATGAAACCAAAGCTGAACTGCGCGAAGACTTTCGCTATCGCGCCATTCTGGCGGGGACAGGCACTGCGATCCTCGCAGGAGTGGTCCTCGCGCTGGCCTGGTTCGACGCTCGTTGGTTTGTCGAACGCATGTTGTCGCCGCGAGCGCTGCCGGTGGTGATCGCAGGTTTGATCTGCTTTGCGGCGTCGGCGTGGTCCGTTTTTCATCGTCATTTTTTGCTCAGCCGAGTTTTTGCCGCCGGCGAAATTTGTATGTTGGTTCTGGGGTGGGGGTTGGCTCAGCATCCGTATCTCGTTTACCCAGACCTGACTTTCGCCGCGACCGCAGCGCCCCGGGCTACTCTGCAATTTCTGATCCTCACGTTGCCGATTGGCGCGTTGTTGCTCGTGCCGTCGCTCTTTTATTTATTCCGCGTGTTTAAGTCGTAACTCTCCGAAAGACTTCCATGCCTCCCTTCCGCCTTGCAGTTGTTCTGTTCGCTCTGGCGTTTGCGTCTGCTAGTTTCGCCGCGGAACCAACGGCTCGCTTTGTTCAATCTCATGGCGACGCGAAAGCTGTTGAACTGGTTCGTGGCGACGCTCGGGTCGTTCTCAGTCCCAGTGGCGGGCGAGTGCTCGAATACTCGGTCGCCGGCAAGCAAGCACTCTGGTTCGATGAAGCAGAGAAAAATGTTCCCGCCGGAAAATCAAGGCCGATGAGCGCGGGCCGTTTTGACATTGGTCCTGAATTGACGATCGCCGCGCATCCCATGCTTTGGTCGGGCGATTGGATAGCGGAAATCACCAGCGAAACGTCGGCCATGCTGACGAGCGAAAAGGACGATGCGACCGGCATGCAACTGCGGCGAGTCTTCACCTTGAACGACAACGGCAGCTTATCGTGCAAACAATTGATGACGAACATCTCAGCCGACACCAAGGAAGTCTGCCATTGGGGGCGCTCCTTCTCGCCCGGCGGCGGCATCTGCTTGATTCCGCTGGTGGGCCAAAGCAAGTTTCCGAGCAAGTATGCCATGTATGAAGACTCCGCGATCATCAATGTGCGCAACCAGGACGAAAAAATCCGCGAACGCGAGGGCTTTTTGGAAATCCTTGCTCCGCCTCGAAAACCGAAACTTGGTTTCGATTCGTACGCTGGTTGGCTCGCGTATGTTATGCCCGGCGACGTATTGTTTGTGAAACGGTTCGCGGTGCAACCGAACCGGGTCTACAACGAAGCCGCGGGTCTCACGCTTTCGGTTTGGTATCCCACTGGCGCACGGATCGAGTTGGAGCCGATCGGTCCGCGTGAGGTGTTGCAGCCTCAGCAGACTGCGTCGTTCACGGAAACCTGGTTTGTGCTCTCGCATCCGTTTCCGAAGGACGGCGAGAAGATCGATCTGGCAAAACTTCGCGCTCAAGTAGATCCCTTGTGGTAACGACATGAACTTTGCACGCTGGGTTTTTCGGATTGCGGCGGTCTACGGCGTGATCGCACTCCTGCCGATGTATTGGCTCGAACAGCAGATTGGCCGCGATCAACCACCGGTGATTACGCATCCGGAATTTTTCTATGGTTTCGTCGGCGTGGCCCTTGCCTGGCAATTCGTCTTTTGGATCATCGGCAGCGACCCCTCTCGTCATCGCGCGCTCATGCTCCCTGCGATTTTGGAAAAAGCAACGTTCAGCCTTGCGGCGTTTGTGCTCTTTGCTCAAGAGCGATTGCATGTGCAGATGCTGATTGCGGGGAGCATTGATTTTGTGCTCGGGTTGTTGTTTGCAATTTCGTATTGGCGAGTGAGTTCAGCGAAAACCGAAACGAGAACCGCACCATGAAACGTCGACGTTTTTTGCAAGCTGTGGGTGTTGCCAGTTGCAATGTCGTGCTTCGGGCTGGCGAAACGCGAGCGGAGGGAATCGGGAACCTATACGAGGGACTCGAGTCGAGTCGCTATTTGGGTGAACTGAAAACGCTCGCAAAGGTCGTTGACCGCAAGGTCTTCACCGAAGGTCCGTGTTGCGATCGCGCGGGGAACGTCTTTTTCACGAACACCGAAGTCGCCAAAATCCTGAAATGGAATGGCCAGGAACTTTCCGTCTTTCGCGAAAACTCCGGCCAGGCGAATGGCTTGCTCTTCGATCAGCAGGGACGATTAGTGGCTTGCGAGGGTGGGGCCGGCCGCGTGACGCGCATGGAGATGCAAACGGGCAAGATTGAAGTGCTCGTCGATCAGTACAACGGTCATCCGCTCGGCGCGCCGAACGATCTTTGCTTTGACAGCGCAGGGCGGATCTATCTCACGTCGCGGCTGCCAAACATGGACGCCGCGAAAGGGAATGTGAACTCAGTCTATCGCATCGATCCCGATGGGAGGGTTCATCGCGTGGCTCACTCTCCCGGCATTCACATGCCGAACGGCATCGTCATTTCGCCGGACGACAGGACGCTCTACCTGATCGAATCGGCGCCGTCCACGGATCAGAACCGCTGCATTCTCGCGTTCGACCTCGATGCGAAGGGCAATCTCAGTCAACCGCGGAAGCTGATCGATTTCTATCCCGGCCGCAGCGGCGACGGCATGGCCATCGATGAGCAAGGCAATCTGTACGTCGCTGCTGGTTTGCATGCGACACGCAAGACCTCCGAAACCCTTGCTACTCGCCCCGGCATTCACGTGATCTCGCCGGCGGGCAAGCTGTTGGCCTTTGTTCAAACGCCGGAAGACACTATCACCAACTGCCGCTTCGGCGGCGCGGATCTGAAAACGCTCTACGTCACCTGCGGCTCACTGCTGCTCAGCTTGCCAACGAAAATCGCTGGCAAAGCGAGCTACCGACCGGCGCGATAGCTGCCGAAACCGCTCGGCAACTTGTGCTTCAGTCGGGTGAAGAAGCAGGAAAGCAAAAAGCAGAAAGTAGAGTGTCGACTTGGACTTTGGTTGACCCTTACTCCCCCGCCGCTACAATCGGGGAACCATTCGACTTTCTCTTGAGTTTGCAGCTGGTTTTTGCTTCGACGCTGGTCGACTGTTCTGCGCAGTGATTGCGGAAAGTTTCGCAACTCGCATCTGCAGATCGAGTGCGACTCTTTTCCGTGAGCAACAGCAGGGATGTATTCACTTCGCAACAACGCGGCTGCAGTGCGTCTGACCATTCAGGCTCCGGCGAAAGTGAATCTTTCGCTCGAAGTGCTGGCCCGGCGGCCTGATGGTTTTCATGAGTTGGAAACTCTCATGCTTGCGGTGTCGGTATTCGACACGCTTTCGATCGAACCAGCGCCGACGAGAGAGCTGCAGGTTCGCTGCCAGTGGGCGAGTGGTTTGGCCGCGGCGGTGCGAAATGGCCAAGGCGTAGAGCACTGGCAGCCTTTACCGAATACGAACGATAATCTGGTTTGGAAGGCTCTCGATCGATTGCGAACTGCCGCGGGCATGGAACAGGGGGCCCGCGTCGCACTGGTCAAGCGCATTCCCGCTCAAGCAGGACTCGGCGGCGCATCGGCCGATGCGGCGGCGGCCTTGTTGGCGGCGAACGTAGCGTGGCAGTTGAACTGGCCGGTATGCCGATTGGCAGAATTGGCGGCGGCGCTCGGCAGCGATGTGGCCTTTTTTTTGACCGGTGGTGCTGCCATCTGCCGCGGCCGCGGTGAACAGATTGAAGTCATTCGACCACCGCGCTGTTCACTTGTCATCGTGCGACCTCCGGTTGGTTTGAGTACGCCCTCGGTTTTTAAGAAATGTCGACCTGCTGCGACGCGTCACGCCGCGAGTGGGCTGCAGCGAGCGTTTGCCCGCGGCGATTTAGCTGCCGCGGCGCGAAGTATGCACAATGATTTGCAGGCCCCGGCCGAAGAACTGTCGCCTTGGATCGGCAGGTTGCGCGACGCCTTCGCGACCACTGGTTGCGTGGCCCACCAGATGAGCGGCAGCGGTTCGAGCTACTTCGGCTTGTACTGGCATTTTGGGCAGGCGAGGCGAATTGCCCGGCGGCTACGGGGAATGAACTTGGGAGCGGTGATGGTCGCAGAAACCGTCAGCACCGTTTTCAGAAACCCGCAAATGCCGAGCGAGCAACTGGCAGAACCAACCGAAAGCGGGCATGACTTGCCTTGAAGTGATACATTGAAAAGATACCAATGAGACAGAGCAGCGCAGCTGCCGAACGATTTGCATTGTGGCTATATTCGCAGGGCCGGGTTTGCAGATCGCACGGGACAAGGGCGGCGATGCGCTTGCGTGCCACGGGAAGGGAATGCGGCAATGCAGATTACTGAAGTGCGGATCAAACTCATGGAGGACTCGGACGATCGCCTACAAGGCTTTTGTTCCATCACCTTCGATGACAGCTTTGTGGTTCGCGATTTGAAGATCATCGAAGGTTCAAGCGGCCCGTTTGTCGCCATGCCCAGCCGCAAGTTGACCAGTCACTGCGGCAGTTGTGGATGCAAAAATCACCTCAAGGCCAGTTTCTGCAACCAATGTGGTTCACGGCTGAAAGAAGACCGCACCATTCGCGATCAAGAAGGACGGGCGAAGCTCTATGCGGATATTGCGCACCCGATCAATTCGGCGTGCCGCGAGATGATTCAAAATCGTGTGATTGCGGAGTTTCGCAGCGAGCTCGAACGATCGAAGCAGCCTGGCTACGTGTCGAAATACGACGACGACTATGATGATGACGTCGACGCTGCCGATATCGCACCGCCGCCCGAAGCACGGCAGCAACCTGGGTACCCGCAGCAGCAAACACAGCTGCCTCCGCACACGCACATTCAGCCGGCAGAAAGCGAGATCCGCGCACCACACATCTTGCCGCAACCTGCTGCTCCCCCACCGAGTGGGCCGCAAACGCCGCACTCGGGTTTAGCGAAAGAGCAGCGGGAGAACACCAACAAGCCGAAGAAAAATGGCGGCTTCGGCGAAGGAATTTTTGAGTAGTTGTGCGACGTAGGGGGGCGAGCGATACTCCGCCAGGCCCACCGGCAGTGCTTATTTCTTCGCGGCGACTTCTTCGATCGTCACGGTCTTCATCACATCCCCTTGGGCGATCTTGTCGACCACGTCTTGGCCCTCGATCACCTTGCCGAAGACCGAGTGCTTGCCGTCGAGCCATGGCGTGGCGACGTGCGTGATGAAGAACTGCGAGCCGTTGGTGTTGGGGCCGGCGTTCGCCATCGAGAGAATGCCAGGCCCGCTGTGCTTCAGATCTTTGTGGAATTCATCCTTGAATTTGTAGCCGGGGCCACCGGTGCCGGTGCCCTGAGGGCAACCCGTTTGGATCATGAAGTCTGGAATCACGCGGTGAAACTTCAAACCGTTGTAAAAGCCCTTCCCGATCAAGTCCTCAAAATTCTTGACGGTGGCCGGAACTTTATCCGCGAACAGCTCGCACTTGATCGTTCCCTTGTTCGTTTCGATGACGGCGACTTTCATGGTTCTCAGCCTTATTGGTTTGGAAAACAAATGTGCGAATTTGCCCGTGCATTGATTAGGAACTTTACGGCCGCGGTTCACAAGGGGCGTTGACTATTCCACCTTCAAATGCTGCTTCAGAAACAGCACCTCGACCGCCCGCAGATAATCGGCATTGTCTTTCTTGCCGAAGCCGTGACCTTCGTTGTCCGCGTAGACGGTCCAGACACTCTTTCCTTTGCCGCGGACTTTTTCGGCAATCTGCTGCGCTTCGCTGAACGGCACGCGCGGATCGTTCTTGCCGTGAGCCACCAAGAGCGCCGATTGAATCTTGTCGGCATGATTGGCAGGGCTGATCTTTTCGAAGACTGCTTTCATCATCGGATCGCGCTCATCGCCGTATTCAACACGGCGGAGATCCTGACGATAGGCAGCCGTCGTTTGTAGGAAGGTGTTAAAGTTCGCGATGCCGACGTTGTCGATGCCCGCGCGAATCCGCTCGCCGAAGTGAACCAGCGAGGCCAGCACCATATAACCGCCGTACGAACCGCCGCTGACGGCGACGCGTTCGGGATCGAGTTCCGGCTGTTGTTTAATCCAATCCAGCAGCGCGCCGATATCGCGCACGCTGTCCTCGCGCTTTTCGGCGTTGTCGAGTTTGAGATACGTCTTGCCATAGCCGCTGCTGCCGCGAACATTCGGCAAGATCACGGCCACACCCATTTCATTCAAATAGAATTGCGTGCCGCCGGTGAAAAACGGCTGCGATTGCCCTTCGGGGCCGCCGTGAATGTTGATGACAACCGGCACCTTCTTGTCGGGCGACGCATTCCGCGGCTTGTAATACCAGGCCGGAATCTGCCGGCCGTCGAACGAAGGAAAACGAATTGCGGTGGGTTTGATGAACGTCGCTGGATTCAAGCCGCCGACTTCACTGACAGTCCAGCGAGTTAGCGCCTTGGTGCCGAGATGATACGAGTAGGCATCTGGCGGCGCATCGGGCCGCGAAATCGTCATGCCCAGCGATTTGCCATCCGGAGAAAATTCCAAACCGCTGACGATGCCCAGCGGCAACTCCAGTTCTTGCGGTTTGCTCGAACTCAGTTTTGTTGGCAAGTGAAACACGCGACTGGCGCCATCGGCGTTGACGGCAAACACCAGATTGCCGCTCGCATAGTCGATTTCGATGTCCGTCAGGTCCCACTCAATCTCCGGCGCCAACCATTCGTACTTGCCGGTTTCGATCGTCAGTCGCGCTAACTGCCGAAACTCGCCTTGCGTGTCAATTCCGAGATAGACGCTTTTGCCATCGGGTGAAAACGCGAGCGGGCCGAGCGCCCCTTTCTCTTTTCCGGGCAAAGGCAGATCAGTTCGCTTTTTCGTTTCCAGGTCAAAAACTGCCGCATACGACTCGTTCGCCGAAACATACCGCTGCAGCAGCAATTGTTTGCCGTCCTGCGACCAATCAACAGCGGACCAAAACTCTTTTTCCACTTCCATCAACATCTCCAAGCCCCCGGCCCGGCAATCGGCGATGTAGAGATCCGTATCGCGGCCATTTCGCATGTTGCTGCCGATGATCATCTTCGCGCCCTCGGGATGAACTGCGCCGAGATTGTTGCGGCTCTTGCCGTCGGTCAGCAGCTTTGTCTCGAATCGTTGCCGATCGAGCAGGTAGACCTGGTTGTTCTCGCTGCCGCCAGTGCTCATCGAAAGGAGCATGGCTTCGTCGGTTGCTTTGGGAATGAAACCGCCGCTGACGGGTTCATCGAAAAAAGTGATCTGCTCACGGCGACCTTCGGGCAGATAGACTCGATGCAGTTGTGCGGAATTGCCGAACCGCGTGCGAATGAGGATTCCCTTGCCCGTTGGATCCCAGCCGGCAAAACCCGCGGCCCTTAGGCTCTGATATTGCTGCAACCGCTTGGCCAGCGTGGGCGGCACGGCGGGGACTTCTTCGGTGTGGATCGCTGGCGGACGCAGTGGGTCAGCGGGTGTTGAATCGGCAGCACGCAACGAGTTGATGGTCACAGCAAGCAGGCCAACCGCAATGATGCATTTCGTAAGATTCATTCGCTTGTCTCCAGGCAATGTTTTTTCACTTATTCCAGGCAGTGTAATGGGAACTCATCTCGCAACGGCAGCGGTCTCTCGCTTGGCGAGAATCGCTGCTTCACCGGCTTCCAAGGTGGCGATGATTTTTTCCACGTCATACACGCAGCCACCCCAAGTGCCACCGCCGGCGCGTTGCAAGGCGGCCCACAGTCGCGTATCCGCAGGAAGGTCTTTGTCGGGCGCGAGATCAGATCGCGCGGGCCGTTCAGCGAGAATCACGGCGCCTTCGGCCGGCGAATATTCATTCACGCCGTCGCCAATCCAGTCAATGCTGCCAGTGAGTTCATTTCGATCGATGACAATCCGAATCAGATCACCGTCGCGGACCTTGCCAATCGGTCCACCCGCGAGTGCTTCCGGGCCGACATGACCAATGCAAGCGCCGGTACTCACGCCGCTGAAGCGAGCATCAGTGACGACGGCAACCTCTTTGCCCCATTTCAAGAACTTCAAAGCCGAAGTGATTTGATACGTCTCTTCCATGCCCGAGCCCATCGGGCCCCGGCCGATGAGCACGAGAATGTCGCCCGGCTTGAGCGGATGCGCAGATTGTCCTTTCACCGCGCGAATGGCTTCGCGCTCGGAAGTGAAGACGCGAGCCGGGCCCGTTTTGCGATAGACACCGTCTTTGTCAACGACGCTGGGATCGATCGACGTCGCTTTGATCACCGAACCTTCGGGGCAGAGATTGCCCTGGGGAAAACAAACGGTGCTGGTCAGTCCGCGACGGCGAGCTTCGGCGGGTGGAATGATCACGTCGTCGGGCGAAACTTTGTCGCGGGCTTGCAATACTTCGCGCACCATTTGTCGCCGCGGCGAACGTTCCCACCAATCGAGCACATCGCCCCAGCAATAGCCCGTGACCGTGAGCGCGTCGAGTTGCAACAAACCCAAGCCACGCAGGTGCAGCATGATCTCAGGCACGCCCCCCGCAAGAAACATGCGCACCGTCGGATGCGCGACCGGACCATTGGGCAGCACCGAAACAAAGCGTGGCACGCGACGATTGATGGCGCTCCAATCGTCAGCCGTTGGCCGTCGCAAACCGGCCGCATGGGCGACCGCAGGAACGTGGAGCAACAAATTCGTGGAACCACCGCACGCCGCGTGCACGACCATTGCGTTATGCAGGCTCGCTTCGGTGAGAATATCTTTCAGTTTGAAATTACGAGAGGCCAATTGATGAACCGCGCGGGCGCTGCGCGTTGCCAGGTCAAGCCAGATCGGTTGCCCACTCGGCGCGAGGGCCGAATGCGGCAACGCCATGCCGAGTGCTTCGGCGATGACCTGCGAAGTGGCCGCGGTGCCGAGAAATTGACAGCCGCCGCCGGGAGTCGCACACGCAGCGCAGCCGGCCGCGGCCGCATCTTCGAGCGACATTTCGCCCTGCACGTAGCGCGCTCCGATGGTTTGCACCTTGCCGGCGTCTTCGCCTTCGGTCGGCGGCAACGTCACGCCGCCGGGGACAATGACGCTCGGAAACTGCGACGTGCCGGCGAGCGCGATCATCATCGCGGGCAAGCCTTTGTCACAGGTTGCTACCCCGATAATCCCCTGCCGTTGCGGCAGTGAACGAATCAGTCGCCGCAACACGATCGCCGCATCGTTGCGATAAGGCAAGCTATCGAACATGCCGATCGTTCCTTGCGTACGCCCATCGCAAGGATCGGAAACGTGCCCAGCGAACGGCACGCCGCCGAGCGTTTTTATCTCGCGGGCGGCGGCTTGGACGAGCAGGCCCACTTCCCAATGCCCCGTGTGATAACCGAGCGCGATGGGTGTTCCGTCCGGTGCGCGCACGCCGCCTTGTGTGCTCAATATCAAATACTGCGGCCCCAGTAATTCCTGTGGCGACCAGCCCATGCCGGCGTTTTGCGTTAAGCCAAACAGATCGCCGCTCGACCATTCACGCAACATCGCATCGTCGAGCGGCAACGCCCCCCGCGGGCCGACTGCGTTGGTGCGAATGGTATCGACCTGGTCGTTGGGAAGGGCGAGTAAATCTTCAAGCGGAAGGAGTGGCTGTGGCATGATGACTGCAGTTGCGGAAAGGAGGGACAGCGAAGCAACCATTGTAATAGAATGTGCAGCATGATGTCCGACGCTCGCCACGCTTATCAGTCGCTGCTCGATCACCTCCGCCAACTCGCGCGGGTCACGGCCATTCATGAGCAATTGGCCTGGGACGAGTTAACCTCGCTGCCCGATGCTGCCTCGGAATATCGTGGCCAGCAGCTGGCGTATCTGGCGGGCTTGCAACATGAGTTGAATTGCGAACCCCGGCTGGATGATTGGTTGGCAGCAGCCGCTGACATCGACGAACCCGCAGCTCGAATCAACGTCACTGAATTGCGGCGGCGGCACGCACTTTCCCAGCATTTACCCAAGTCGCTGGTCGAAGAACTGGCCCGCGTTACGACGACTGCCCAGCATGAGTGGGCAATTGCCCGCGAAGTCGACGACTTCGGCCGGTTCGGCATTTGGCTCGATCGCGTGATCAAGCTGAAACGCGAACAAGCTCGCTGCTGGACGGCAGGGAGCGATTGGTATGAACCACTCGTGGCAGAATACGAACCGGGCCTTGATTATCAAACGATCAAATCGACTTTGAAGGAACTTGATAGGCTGCTGCCCGAAGTCGTCCAGCAACGTCTGTCCGGCCAAAAGCCCGCGACAGGTCCGCAACCGTTGCACGGTGCATTTGGTATTGGTAAACAACGATCCCTGTGCGAGCAACTCGCAAAACAGATCGGCTTTGATTTTCGCCGTGGCCGTTTGGACACGGCAGTGCATCCATTCACGACGCACATTAGCGCCAATGATTGCCGAATTGCTATTCGCTTTCATGAGCAAAATCTTGCTCCGGTGATTTCCGTGCTGTTACATGAATTAGGACACGCATTGTACGACCAAGGGTTACCCACCGAACATTTCGGTGAGCCCGTCGGCGAATCCATTTCACTGAGCGTTCACGAATCGCAGGCGCGTCTGTGGGAAAATGCTGTGGGCCGCAGCTGCGGCTTTTGGCGGTTCTTGTTGCCTCAAATCGAAGCCGCGTTTCCGCAGTGCAAGGGCCAGTGGACGGCGGAACAAATTGTGGCTGCTGTCAGTCGCGTTGAGCCGGGCACGAACCGAGTGCAAGCAGATGAAATCACTTACAACTTGCATATCTTGCTACGGGTGGAACTCGAGCGTGCGTTGCTCAGCGGCGACTTGAATACGCGTGACTTGCCCGGAGCGTGGAACGATGCGTATCAGCAAATGCTCGGAACAACACCGGGCAGCGATCGGGAAGGATGCCTGCAAGATGGGCACTGGGCCGCGGGTATGTTTGGTTACTTTCCTACTTACACGCTGGGCAACGTGCTGATGGCACAACTCTTTGAGCGGATGCAGGCAGAACTTGCACCACTTGACGAGCAATTCAGCCGCGGCGAATTTCAGGCCCTGCATCAATGGCTGCAGAAGAATCTGTTCCAAATCGGCAAGCGGCTATCGACCGCAGTCTGGTCGAAGCAACTCAGCCCATTTACAGCGAGCGGCGGACTGAATCTGCAACCGCTGCTCACACGCCTGGCTAGCACCAAAACCTCAGTCAGTCCTGGCTTCCGGCAACGCTAGTTTGGCGTCTGCTTTCTGCGCGGCGGTTGGTGCTGCCTGCGGGGCTGCTTTTGACGCATGGTTCGTGGATTTAGGCAGCGGAATGTACAGATTCGACATCCCCAGTCCGACGACCACCGCCATCATCAAGCACCAAGTCACATAATGCCAGACCATCGAATGCATCTTGCCGGTTCGCAGCTTTTCGATTTGGCGGGCGACTTGTAGTGCCAAAATGCCGATCAGGGCAATCAGGTTCGCCCAACAAATGAGTTGCACACTCATACGATGGCCGCGTGAACTCGCTTCCACAAAAAGCCAAGGTCCTGGCTGGCCAGCGGAGTAGCGTTGCACGGGTACGTCGTCCAGCGTGACGCGCTCGCCGTGGAAACTGAAGAACATGATGAGGCACATCAAGTAGACAAGTGATGCCGTGGCACCGATGATCCAGCGTGTCGTTTGATTTCGCAAAAAGTAACCGACGATCACGCCCAGATCATGCCACACACTTTCTTGGTCGCGCAAACTCTGCCGGCGGGTTAACTCTTTTTTTTCTCGCCACCTTTCCTCTTCCTCCGCGACCAACGTTGCTTCGCGGCGATTCAGCACGCCCCAAGCCCACAATCCGAATGGAATGCCGATCAGCGCCATCAGCGTGAGGGGGATCATGCTCAAAATGACGGCGAATTGACCAAAGCCGAGGCTCTCGCAACGCACCAGGAGTTGCCCGCCGCGAATCACCAGCGCGCCGCCTACCCACGAATACAACGAGCTGAACGCCATAACCGGTATCAGCCATTCCGCATTCGATTTACTGGCCCAGATCGAAACAGCGATCATCATCGGGATCCAACACAAAATCATTGCGATGCCAATTGCGATCAGACCGCTGCCGACTTGTTTGATTTGCTGCCGAACGTCAACAGGCTTCGACGGCGTTTCAGTTTCGAAGGCTGCAACCACATGTGGACGCGTAAAGTAGATCAGCTGGGCGACAATCATTACCAAGCCAAGGAACAGCGCCCCGCCCACGATGGCTGCCATCGTAAAGACCGACGCAACTTCCGCGTCTGACGGTTTCATCCCGTCAGCAATCATTTGTGCTTGCAACGAATTCGTCTCGTAGGGCAATTCGATGCGCGCCATGAACGGCAATTCAATAACCAGCACGACGACGGCAAACACAGCTACCGCGATCGTCGCTCGTCGTCCCCATGGTTGCCAAAGTACCAGGCCCAAAGCAGACAGCAGCAAGGCCGTGGCGTGTCCAAACGAAAGCGTGTTCCGCAAATACAGCCAGGCCTCCCAGCCACGGACGTATTCAGAATTCCAAAAGTCAGGTTCCGGCAAGGCAACCATCAGCAGCAAGACCGCTGCGACGCAGAGATTGAAAATGGCGAAAACAATCGTCATCCAAGGACGCGTGGGCTGCGACGGCGTGGCTGGCGGAATTGCCGGGTCGTGCTTCTTGGAAATGGCCGAAGCTGAGTCTTTGTCGGGTTGCGACCAGAAGACCAACCATATGAATACGTAGAGCAAACCAAACGCGGCAGGCGAAGCCAGTCCGATCCACATCAGCCAACGCGGCCAATCTCGTGAGATGCTCAAGTTCTCGAAGAGTTTCAGCGCTTCGGGATTTTGGTGTGCGCCGGAAACAGTGAACGCGCCGAATACAGAGCCGCCGAACGCGTAATACCCAACGGCACATCCGCCGACCGCTACCGTGCCAATCGCGAGACCACCAAACGCCAGATTTCCCAGCGCGCAGCCTCCAATTGCCAGCAACAGGCCAATTGATACTCCCCCAAACGAAATCACACCCGCCGCCAAGCCGCCACAGGCAATTACTCCGTAAGCGCCGCCGCCGATCGCCAAACCGCCAACCGCAGTGTCGCCGATCGCGATCACCCCCTGCGCCACTTTGCGCTTGCCCGTCTTCGCATCAATGCCGAAGGCTATATGCAGCAGCGGCCAGCCGAAGATTTCTGCCTTCGAGCGGTATTCGCGGCCGAAGAGATTCTGCACGGCTTGCGGTGAAAGGCCTGAGATAGCCTGTACCTCGGTCTTCACTTCGCTCACGTGCTGGTAGCGCAGCGTCGGTTCGCGTTCGAGGGCGCGAAGCACCACTTCATCGAGTCGCACGTCGACGCCGACCGTTTTCGAAGGTGGCGCGAATCGTCCGACCGGCAATTCGCCTGTGAGCAATTCATAAAACACCACGCCGAGCGAAAAAATGTCCGCGCGATGATCAACTTCCTTCGACCCCTGCATTTGCTCGGGAGCCATGTAACGCAGCGTTCCCATGACTTGATGAGTCTCCGTCAGCGCGTGATCGGCCTGCTCTTGGCCGAGTAATTTGGCCAGGCCGAAGTCGGCGATTTTCACGCGGCCGCGCTTGTCGATCAGAATGTTCTCCGGCTTGATGTCACGGTGGACGACGCCTTCGTCATGCGCGAATTGCAGTGCATCGCAAACTTGCGACACGATTGCGAGCGCATCTTTCGCGGTCAAACCGCCACTGCGAATGGCCTGGCGCAGATTGGCCCCTTCGACAAACTCCATCAGAAAATAATAAAGGCCGCCAGCGTGGCCAAAGTCGTAGACAGAAACGATGTTCGGATGATTCAGTCTGCCCAGCGCCCGCGCTTCGCGAGCAAAACGCTCGGCAAACGCCGGATCGTTGCCGATTTCAGGCGGCAAGATTTTGATGGCCACAAGCCGGTCCAGACCGCGCTGCCGCGCTTTGTAAACTGCCCCCATGCCTCCCTTGCCGAGCAATTCGAGAATTTCCAGCTGCGGAAACTTCGTTGTCAGCTCGGCAATCTCGGGCGGCAAGAAACCGCCCGAGGACGGCGACTGCTGCGTCGCAGCCAACTCTGGATTTGTCGCTGCGGCACTTTCCAGCCCCGCATTCAGCAAACATTGCGGACAAAGGCCCGCCGGCGCGTTCTCTGGAATGGAGGATCCGCACGTCGGACAAAGTCGTGGTGAATGGGCAGGTGAGTTCATGGTTGGCCACCGGAAGTGAGAGGGAGCTACCGGTTTCTACAGGATAATCTTGAGGGTGTGACTCAAGTTCTTGCTTTTTTCAGCCACCTGCCAAAACCTGAAACAAACTCCGAATTTCCTCATCCACATCGGCCGCCGTTGCCACCGTTTGGCTGACTTCCTCACGCAATAGTTCGCGATACCGCTTTCGCATTCGACTGGCTGCTTGCCGAGCGGCTTCTTCGGAAATCTGCAATTCAGCAGCGATCGCGGGATATGGCAGGCGATCGCCGCCGCCGGTCAGGGCATCTTTCAGAAGTCCAAACGCCGCTGTCTTCCCTGCGGCTTTTTGCTCCGCTTGCAATCGGGTCATTACCAATTCCAACAATTGCAACGCCCATTGCTGCTCAAAGAGACGCTCTGCCGTTAGCGTAGATGCGGGTTCCCAAGGCAGCCGCGATTCCGCAGCTTCCATGTTCACTTGCAACGACAAGGGGCGCTGACCGCCGCCGCGTTTCTGCGCTTGGTTCTTTTCCCGTTCATTCGTCAGAAAGTTCTTGAGCGACGTGAGCAGGAACGCGCGAAACCGCCCGCGATCGGGCGACGCTGCGGCGAGCGAGTTCTTTTCCAGCAGCCGGGCAAAGAACGCCTGCGTGAGGTCCTGTGCTGCATGAGAATCGAATCCTCGGCGGCGGACGTAGGCATACAGCGGGTACCAGTAGCGCTCGCACAACGTTTGCAGTGCTGCGGTCGCCGAATCGCTCGCGCGGTTGGCCTGCAGCACCAGGCTCCAGTGCGTCGTGGCAAAGTCGGGGCTGCCAGAATCAGGCTTGCTCATGATGGCCGATTGTACGCCAATCACCGTTGCGTCAATCCAAAAAATCGCTGTAACAATTCCGACAATCGTCCGCTCAGCAGAAAAGACAAGACCAGCCAACACTGCTGAGAACAGGACTTCACCGGATGGTCGCCACGACAAAACCACAGCAACCCGATTGCCAGACTGAAGACGCTTGCGACTTCGCTCCTGCAACCTCGGCGAACTACTGTGTCGCCTGGCGAATCCGCTGCCAACAGGCTTGGAATCGGCAGTACTTTGAAAATCGTTTTGACGCCCACTGTCGCTACCTCGAATTGGTAGCAAAGGTCAACGAGGTCTGCATCTTTATTCCGCGGAACTTGGAAGCGGCTACTGTGCCGGCACCAAGTTCTGGTTGATAAAGAACAACTGCGATTGCGACATCGAGAGACGCAGCTGTTCAAAAATGCGGGCTTGAGCTAACGCGACGCGGGCTTCGACTTCGCCCATCTGCGCGCCGGCGAGGATGAACTTTTTGTCATTTAGCGTCGTGACCTTTTTCAAGCCGTCGAGGGCCGCGATGAATTCCAGCCGTTTCTTGACGTAATCGGTCGTGTACGGCCGCTCGGCTGCCAGGAGTTGAATGAAGCGATCCTGCTGCGCGGGATTGAGCGTTTCGAGAAACTGCGGAGCTACTTCCGGAAATTTCGCGCTCGTCTTGCCAAGCAACGTTCCCGCGCGATGCGGGCGACGGGCCGCGTTTTGTTCGGCGGTGCCGCTCAGGTACGAACACAACTTGGCGGCCATGTCTTGCATCTGCAGCGGGAGAGGCTCTTCGAGCTGCGCCAGCAGTTCGCGGGTTGTTTTAACCGCGGGGGAATCCAGTTTGAATGCACCAGGATTCTCCCGCAGCATCCGCAGATAGTTCTTCTGATCGACGCTGAATTTCGATTCAAACTGAATAAAGGCCCAAGCTTGATTCACCGCGAGGCGGGCTTCGTTCTCGCCCATTTCTTTGCCGAGTTCGACCACTTCTTTTTCATGAGTGCGGGCTTCGGAGATCGTCTCTTTGGTTTCGCGATCGCGCAGTTGCCGCAACTTCGAAATCAGCTTTGCCCGGCTTAGCGTATAAGCCGCCAGCGGTTCTTTTTGTTGACGAACGAGTTCGAGAATCCCCAGATACTGCTCTCTGCCAAGGCCGGAGAGCACGATCAGGCCGCGTTCGTTTTCTTCGGCGGGCACGACCGGCGCGGCGCCTGGGACCTGCATGTCTTCGTCCACTTCCGGCCGTTGCCCGCCGAAGGGGCCAAACAGGTCGACAACCGGGTCGAGACCGGGTGCTTCGCGCACGTCGCCGACCCAAAGGACGGCCAACTCTGCCAAAAGTCCAACTTCGCGGGCTTGGTCATTGGTCAGCGTTTGAAACTTTTGCGGCAGTGAACGGGCCAGCTTGTTGTTCCCCCCTTTATTGCGTGGCTGGCCGCTCGCGTTCGTGGCCAGGCAGACAAGAGCGATGCAGACAATCGTCCGAAACCAAAGGAGAGAAGACATGTTGGTCAACCTGACGCTCGCGTGAATCGTTGAATGGGGGCGAATTTGAATATAAGTGGCTGGTGCTGAAGGGACAAACATCCTGCGCGTGCACACCGGGAGCCCACTTCGTTAAACGCACAAACGGAGCAAAGGTACCGCAGAATCCGCAGTGTCGCTGCAATCGGCGGTCGGTACCCAAGTACCGACTGCGTGTGGTTCGGTTTGTGCCAGCCTCCGCGGTTTTGTCTCTTCTGTGCGTTGTTTCGCGTTCGCCTATTGTGCCAGCACGCTCGCGCAAAGTGCAGGCTGCCATCGAGTAACGTCGAAGATTACGAAATGCAGTGATTCACCGAAGCGTGGCGGACGACCAGGTGGTACTTTGAGCAGCCATGAACTGAGAACGAACCGTCGTTCTTCGCGCCCGCAGTTTTTGCGGCTCTCGCGCGTCGCGGTCTGCTGCTGCGCCCTGTTGTGGTTCGGATTGCAGGTCGCAACCGCTCAGTCCTGGCTGCCTGTTCCCAATCAGTCAGGCAATCCTGCGGCCAACTATCCGGCACATCAAGCCCAGCAAGGCGGACTGCTCGGTGGCCTGTTGCCCGCCGCACCCCGCGAATCGGCGGGGCATGTAGTCTCGCGGACGGCGCATCCGGCCGTCGCGCGGATTGTGGTGCAAGAGAAGACCGGCGTCGCGTATGGCACGGGTTCGCTGGTGGACGTTCGCGGCGAATACGGCCTGATCGTGACGAACTGGCACGTGGTCCGCGATTCCGGCGGTGGTTCGATCTATGTTTTCTTTGCCGATGGCTTTCAAACGCCGGCCACAATTGTGAAGGCCGATCGCGATTGGGACCTCGCCGCACTCAGCATTCGCAAACCGCCGGGCGTGCAACCGCTGACGATTGCCCGCACAGCGCCGCAAATCGGCGAATGGCTGTGCATCGCTGGCTACGGCTCGGGTGATTATCGCGCGGTCGCTGGCAAGTGCACGCAGTACGTTTCGCCCTCCACGAGCTTGCCATATGAAATGGTTGAGCTGGGCGCCGAAGCCCGGCAGGGTGATTCGGGCGGGCCGATTTTTAACGAACGCTTGGAACTGGCAGGCGTGTTGTTCGGTGCTGCAAACGGCACTACTTCGGGAAGTTACGCAGGTCGCGTGGCGAGCTTCTTGCAGGGCGTGGTTCCGAGCGAGGCCGCTCCGGCTTTCCACGCGACGAGTAATCTCGCGGCGCAGCAACCTGCGATACCCATATATACAGCGCCGGTCGGCAATCCACCGCTGCCGGAATCACCTGCACCCGCTGCTGATGCCCATTTGTTTGCAGCCGCGCCCCCACCGCAACCGCTGCACACCGCGCCGCCGCTGGCAATCGATACGATTGTCCCCGTCACCGATCACGCGCGAGCGGCGCTGCAAAATGTTGCGAAACAGAATTCTAGTGAGATGCCGCCGCGGCAACTCATGCCCTTGCCAGAACGCAATGCCGCGCCGCTGACGCTCGTAACTGGCGAAGAGCCTATCGGCGACGATCGCACCGCGCTGCGCCCCTCGCCCAATCGCGGTCTCGAGGGTATGGATGGTCGCGACCTCAGCATTTCGCCTCGACACGAAGGACCCATGGCTGCGGAAGCACTGAACGTGACACATGCGTTGCCATCGCGTGTGAACACCGGCGCACCACTGGAGGCCACTCCCGCCGATCAACTGATCGCTGCAGCCTGGAAGCAGATCGGCGGCAGCACCCTGTTTGATCAGGGCAAAACGCTGCTCGCCGTGCTGGGATTACTCGGCCTGCTGATTCAGTTCTATCGACTCAACAGCCGGCCAGATCATCCGGATGATGATTAGGTCTCGCATGAAACATCGGTTCCCCGTACTTCGGGGCTCTTTCAAGTGACGATGATTGTTCACGAAAAAGGCCGGGGCGTTTCTGCTCCGGCCTCAGTGAATTGCAATACGAAATAGTAGTTGCTTCGCCCTCGCATGCAGGTCGGGCTAGTTGACTATTCCTTGTCCTTCTTGATCTGCGGCGTTCCAGGCGTGACGGCATCGTTGCCGTATTTGGCATCGGGAATGATCGCAGTCTGGCCGGCAACGGCAAAGTCGATGGGAGAAGTTTCTGTCTTCTGCGGCACGTGCGGCACTTCGTTGAAAGTTGCCTTCGACTCGATCAGGTCAATCACCTTCCGTTCGATGATCTGATTCCGCAGCGTATCCATTGAGCCTTGCTTATCGAGACGAGCGCGAACGCGGCGAACGGATTCGTCATTCTGTTCGGCAATCAGCTTGATTTCTTCTTCGAAATCGGCCTCTTCGGCGTCGATCTTTTGATCTTCCGCAATCCGCTCAAGGATGAAGTGTTCCTTCAGAGCCCGCGAGGTGTAGGCCAGAATGTTTTGCTGCAGCTCGTTCGCATGGCTGCGGATAGCATCCTGGTTAAAGCCGTGGGACTGCAATTCCATCACCGCACGATCGAGTTCGCGGCGGGCTTGGCGACGGAGCATGTCCGGCGGGAGATCCCAGTTGGCGGCCACGGTCAGCAGCGAAGTGATTTGCTGGCGGACCCGTTGGCGTTGCTGATAGCTGAGTTGCTTTTCGAGTTGCTTCTTCACTTCCGTGCGAAGTTCCGCTTCGTCGACGAAACCGCCAATGCGGTCGAGGAAACCGTCAGTCAATTCGGGATATTCGTACTTTTGCACGCCGACGATCTTGATCGTCAGATCCACTTCTTTGCCGCGGAGTTCGTCGTTGTCGGCTTCGGCCGAGATCGGCAGCTTGGCTTCGACGACATCGTTGATGTTCTTGCCGGTGACGAGTTTATCGAAACCTTCGAGCTTGGCATCTTTAAACGTCAGCGTCGGACGAACTGCAACTTCCGATTCGGTCGTATGCGCGATTTGTTTGCCGTCTTGCGTGAACGTGAGTTCCACGCTCAACAGATCGCCGGCTTGAACCGGATCCGTGCTTTCGACGAGCTTGGCGTACCGGGCCAGCAGCTTTTTCAGATAGTCGTCAACTTCGGCTTCCGAATATTCGTGTACCGGCCGTTCGAGTTTCATCCCTTCCCAAGCGGGCAGGTCAAACTCGGGGCGGACTTCGATTTTGAATTCGTAACGGAGTGGACCTTGGTCCGGCAGCACAATGCTGTTGTAGTCGAAATCGGGCTCGCTGATCGCCGAGAATTGTTGTTCGTCGCTGATCTGGGTCATGCTTTCCATGACCAACTTGCCCTTCACTTGGTCCGCCACTTGTTCCTTGAAGCGGCTTTCGACCAACTTGCGCGGGGCGCGACCGGCGCGGAAGCCAGGCAGTTCCGCCTTGGGCACGAGTTCGTCAAAGGCTTGCTTGAAATAGCGATCGATGTCTTCGCGCGAGACGGCGACCGTCACATGCCGCTGGCAAGCGCTAGGCTTGTCGACCTTCACGTCGAGCGACATTTTCACCGCTTCTTCGGTCTTTTCTTCCGTGCCAGCAGCGGTTTGTTCTTCCAGTTCGGGAGCAGTCATCGTAGTTACACACCCAGCGGCAGACCGGTGTTCGCTCGGCGTTGTTCATTCAACGCCAGCAAACCAACCCACCACGGCAAGAGGAGGAAATAACCTGCACCACTCAATGGTGACAAGTGTCCGTCAACGACAAACCCGAAGTACAGCACGTGCGGCACTTCGGGCCTCTAATACCTTCTTCGCGGTTGATGCGACCAAAAACAAGCCAACCCAGTGCAGGGTCGGCAGGTTTCGGCCGCAGCCAAAAAGAGCGGGTGATCGGACTCGAACCGACGACAGCCACCTTGGCAAGGTGGCGCTCTACCAACTGAGCTACACCCGCGTGTTAGCAAGCAGCTTATTTTGCAGATGGCGGACGCTTTGTAAAGCCCCAGGTTGGGGTGAAAGCAACGCGGCTGCTTGCTCGAAAATCACGCGTGGGAAATTGCTAGTCGGACTCAAATAAATGCGGCCGCTGGCAAATCCCATCGAAACGGAACTCTGACAATTATACCTCCTACATTTTCGGCTGCAGCCCCCGCGGACAACAATTTTTTTGCCCGGCGGCTGGACACTTTATCGGGTTTGCAGCCAAGCCTCTGCCAGCATCGCCTGCCGGCAAGTTACTCAAAAACGCCCAGGTCCGTCGCCATTGCCAACAGCCGCTCGACCTCTGAGGGATCAACGGCTGCAGCCCGATTGAGTCCACTGGCTGTTAGCGAAAACTCATGATAGATGTGATGCATCACCAGCCCCGCCTGGCAGAGTTCCCGAAAGCCGGCCAGAAAGCGGATCGTGAACGCCGGGTTTTCGCGGCTGCGAAAAATGAGCGTGCGATCTGCAGCAACTTCGACATAGACCGCGAGCATTCGCCCCGGTGCGTCGAACGCGCGATTCGAACCTTTTACTTCCAGCGTGCCGCGATCCTTGGCCGCGAAGAGCAAGGTTTTTGCTTCCAACGACAGCTTCAAATCGGGAACGCCATCGGTTGCCAGCGCCGTTGAACAAATTCGCGCAAGCCCCGCCAGTGTCGGCGCACCTTGCCCCAACTCCTGCCAGGTTTCGGCCCAGCGCGGGTCGGCGGCGGCTGCCGTTAGCGCGTCGGTCCGCTTCTGATAGCTGCGATCGTAGAGCGACTGCCCCTTCAAATGCTCGGGCAACATTTCCATGGCGACGCGTTCTCTTTTTTGTTTCCAGCATCAGCGGGCATCTTTTAGAATGACCGCGAGATTCCCCAACTGTCTCCCACCATTCTTACCATGAAACAACCCATCCTCGCGCTCTTTGCTCGCTTTTTCCTGATCGTCTCCTGTGCTTCGGCTGCGAATCCTGAAGTCGCATCGGTTGCCAAAATCTGGGATCAAGGCAAGCACAATGCCTTCACCGACCTGATCCGCTGGCAGGACAAGTGGTACTGCACGTTTCGCGAAGCCGATGCCCATGTCGGCGGCGATGGCCAACTACGCGTGCTCGTTTCCGCCGACGGCAAGGCCTGGGAGTCGGCCTCGCTGATCAGTGAAAAGGGAATTGATTTGCGCGATCCCAAGTTTTCCATTACGCCCGACAACCGGCTGATGATTGTCGCGGGTGGCTCCTTGTATGAAGGGAAAACCTTGCTCGGCAGGCAGTCGCGAGTCACGTTTTCTAAAGATGCTAAAGAATGGACGCCACCTGCGCGCACGTTAAGCGAGGGTGAATGGCTCTGGCGGGTGACGTGGCATGAGGGCAAAGCGTACGGCACGACCTATTTGGCTTCCGAGCGATCGTCGCCCGCGGCGCAGGAAGCAGCAAAAGCCGGCCGCGCGGAGCCTGGCCCTGCCGATTGGAAGTTGAAACTCGTGGTCAGCATCGACGGCCTGAAGTACGACTTGATCACTCATCTCGATGTACCAGGTCATCCGAATGAGACAACAATCCGCTTTTTGCCCGATGGTGAAATGGTGGCACTCGCGCGCCGCGAAGGTGGCACCAAGAACGGTTGGATCGGCCGGAGCAAACCGCCCTACAAAGAATGGAAATGGACCGAAACGAAGCATCGCTTCGGCGGGCCGAACTTTATTCAACTCCCCGATGGCGCACTCTGGGCCGCTGGCCGAGTTTATCCGGGCGGCGCAAAAACGGCAGTCGCCCGCATGACCGCCGACGGTGAGTACGAACCGGTTCTCACCCTGACGAGCGGCGGCGATACGAGTTATCCCGGGCTGGTGTGGCATGAGAATCAATTATGGATGAGTTATTATTCATCGCATGAAGGCAAATCAGCGATCTATCTCGCTCGGCTGAACATGCCCAAAAAATAAGCTGAGGCAGAACCTTCTCCCACAGGATTACCCAACATGACTCGTTCGAAATCTCGCCTATCCCGTCGTCAGTTCATCGCCTCGACTGCTGCCGTCGCAGCAGTCACCGCCGCCCCCGCGGTTTGGACCTCGGCCAAGACGCTTAAGCCGCTGATCGTCGGCGAAGGCGAACATCAATTCGAAGTGCAGCACGAGTGGCCACAGCTGCCGGCGAAGTATAGCTGGCAAACTACGCACAACGTCGCCGTTGACAAAGTTGGCAACTTGTATGTCATTCACGAGGGTCGCGACAACCTGAAGGAGCACCCGTCGATCTTTGTCTTCGACACCGAAGGCCGCTTTGTCCGTGCGTTTGGCGAACAGTTTCAAGGTGGCGGTCACGGCATTGAGATTCGTCAGGAAGGGAGCGAAGAGTTTCTCTATGTCTGTGCCTATCAGGCGCTCAAAACATTCGCGAAATTGACACTCACGGGCGAAAAGGTTTGGCAGCAGTTCGCGCCGATGGAGTCCGGCGTGTACGCCCCGGAGGAAGATACGAAGCCCGCGAAGGTTTGGGGACCGAATCGCTTTTTGCCAACGAATTTTGCCTTTCTCGATGACGGGGGCTTCTTGCTCGTCGATGGCTATGGTGCCTCCTACGTCCATCGCTTCGACAAGGATGGCAAATGGCAGTCCTGCTTCGGCGGTGTCGGTGGCGGAAAAGGAAAGTTCAAGACGCCGCACGGCATTTGGGTCGACAAGCGCGCCGGCCGTACGCCCTCGATCGTGGTCTGCGACCGCGCGAACCACACGCTGCAGTACTTCACCATGGATGGCAAGTATCTGGAAACGCTCAAAGGTTATGGCTTGCCTGCGAATGCCGAAACATGGAAGAACCTGCTCGTTGTTCCTGAACTGCACGCTCGCGTCACGTTGCTCAACGAGAAGAACGAAGTCGTCGCCCGCCTCGGCGACGATGTCGCCCGGGTCACGGGCAAGGACGGAGGCAAGATCCGTGGCGACAAATCGCAATGGCAGGATGGGCGGTTTGTCCACCCGCACGATGCCTGCTTTGCCGCCGACGGCAGCATCTTCGTCGCCGAATGGGTCGGCACGGGAAGAGTGTCGAAGTTGAAGAAAATGAGTTAGGCAGTTTTTCCGGCTGCTTATCGATCTTCCGCGTTTCGTTCGGCATTTTTCAGCAATCAGAAGGTTGACCCGCGCTGGCGTGCAGCCGATGATGGGCAACCTGCATCTGTTCCTCTCCCCGTTCGCTCGAGTTTGCTGATGAGTTCGCCCACCAAGTCGGAGCCATCCCTCACCGCCGACCAGAAGACAGCCGAGTTGGCCCCCTGGCCCGGTTCGCACGAAATGCCGCGGTGGAATGTCGACGAGCTCGCTGACGCGCCCATTTTCCAATGGCGCAACATTCTGGCGATGCTGGGCCCTGGCCTGGTGATGGGGGCTGCAGCAATTGGCGGCGGTGAATGGCTCGCAGGGCCTGCCGTGACGGCGAAGTACGGCGGCGCGCTGCTGTGGATCGCCACGGTCAGCATTGTTTTTCAAGTCATCTACAACATAGAGATCAGCCGCTACACGCTCTATTGCGGCGAGCCGATCTTCAGCGGCAAGTTTCGCATCTGGCCGCATCCGCTGTTTTGGGTCGGTTTTTATCTGCTCCTCGACTGGGGCTCGATCGCGCCGTATCTCGCAGTGAACGCCGCCGTGCCTCTCGAAGCCATTTTTTTACAGCGGTTGCCGGATCCGGAGAACATCAAGAGCGATTGGTGGATGCACAAATTCGTCGCCACTGGCTTGTATCTGATGATCCTCGTGCCCTTGATTTTCGGCGGCAAGATCTACAACGCGCTCAAGGTCGTGATGAGCTTGAAGCTCATCGTGGTGATCAGCTTTCTGCTCTTCTTGGGAATCTTCTTTTCGCGGCCGAGCACTTGGAGCGAGATCGTCGGCGGATTGTTTAAGTTCGGCACAGTGCCGGTCCTTTGTGGTGAAGACAAGAACGGCAACGGGAAGCTTGATGACGGCGAAGATGTCGATATGGATGGCAATCTCGACATCGACGAAGCCGTGCCTCCGAGCGTTGATACCGACGGCGATGGTAAGCCCGATGGTTGGGAGAAAGACGCGAAGGGTAAGGATATTAAATGGATCGACCGTGACGGCGATGGCAAACGCGACGGCTACAACACCGAAAATGTATTTCTCTCGCTCTATCGAAAAGGCAGCATGCCGCAGCTCAATCTTGCCTTGATTGCGACGCTTGGCGGCCTTGCCGCGATTGCGGGGAACGGCGGTTTAACCAATGCGCCGATCAGCAACTTCACGCGTGATCAAGGCTGGGGCATGGGTGCAAAGGTCGGCGCCATTCCCAGCATGGTCGGCGGACATGGCATCAGTTTGTCGCATGAAGGAAGCGTTTTTTTGGTGAATCAAGAAACTCTGCCACGCTGGCGACGGTGGTACATGCACATCGCTCGCGATCAGTTGTGCGTTTGGATGATTGCCTGTCTGGTTGGTGTTTCGTTGCCAAGTATTTTGTCGGTCGAGTTTCTGCCACGCGGCACCGAAGCCAGTGGTTGGACCGGTGCAGCAATGACGGCTGGCGAAGTGCGGCCCGATGGCACGAAGATCGGCGTCTATGGCCGCGTCCTCGATCCAATTTCCGGAACGCTGGCCAACGCTGCTCCGCTGCGACAGATGTTGAGCGGGCAAGGCCTGGGCGCGTTTCTGTGGGGCGCGACGTTGTTCTGCGGTTTTCTGGTGATGATTACCAGTCAAACGACGACAACCGATGGCTTCGTCCGTCGCTGGGTCGATGTGTTTTGGACGGCGAGTCCGCAACTACGCAAGCTGCCCGGTACAGCCGTTAAGTATGTCTACTTCATTGTTCTTTGCGTCTATGCCTGCTTGGGTGTCACGATCTTGTGGGTCACGGAGAAGCCTGGCTTCGTGTTCGATATGTCGACCACGTTCTACAACTTTGCGTTTGCCTTCAGTGCCTGGCATACATTGATCGTCAACACCACGCTACTGCCGCAGCAACTGCGGCCCAATTGGTTCCTCCGCATCTTGCTGGTGATGGCGGGAGTCTACTTTTCAGCGCTGGGCGTGATTGCTTCGATGAAATTGTTTGGGTTTATCAGTTAGTCGGCGATCGCGTCGCGGCAGCGAATGACGACTTACTCGCGTGTCACAAACTCATCCAGGTTCATCAAGGTGCGGGAGACATTCACCCAGGCAGCTAACTCGCTGAGCGTGACATTTTCCACCGGCGCACTTCCAGCGACGGATTGAGCAGCGGTGCTATTCTCGCCCGCGAGTTGCAACTGATCCTGATAAAGTGAAACCACGTCATCGACCTCTGCCTGACTCGGAGCGCGGCCAACGCACAATCGGAGCGCATGGATCGCCCGAGCGCGAATTGTTTTCTCCACATTCACTCCAATTGGCACTTCGCGAACCACGCGGCGCGCCAATTGCTGCGAGGCTTCGAAGAAGACGACGTCATTCCACAATGTGAGCGACTGAATCGGCGTGTTACTGATTTGCCGCTTCACCGCGCACTCGGTGGAGTCCGGCGCGTCGAAGGTCGCCAGCATCGGATAGGGCGAAGTCCGCTGAAAAAACGTGTACAGGCCACGGCGGTAGCGATCGGCTCCTGTGCTTTCGACCCACTTCGCGCTGCCGGCGTAAGTGATACTTGCATAATCGGTAGGCTGAGGTGGCCGAACGCTGGGGCCGCCAATTTTCGCGGCGAGTATTCCGCTCGTAGCCAGTGCGACGTCGCGCAAAACTTCTGCTTCGACGCGGCGGCGAGACTGGCGGGCGAGCAACTCATTGTCAGGATCGCGCATGCGAAGTTCGCTGCGAATGGCCGATGACTGTTGATACGTCGCCGAAGTGACGATGCGTCGATGCAGTTGCTTCAAGCTCCAACCTCGCGAGCGAAAATCATTCGCCAGCCAATCAAGCAATTCGGGATGCGTCGGCTTATCGCCTTGCCGGCCGAAGTCGTCGCTGCTGGCAACCAAACCGCGGCCAAAATGCTGTTGCCAGATGCGATTGACCGTGACGCGGGCGGTCAGCGGATTATCGGGCGACACCACCCAGAGCGCCAGGTCGAGGCGATTCATGGTGCGATTTTCGCTAATCGGCAACTTTGGCAACACTTGCAATGTGCTTGGCGTCACCAGTTCGCCGGGACTGAGAAAATCGCCCCGCAGGTGCAAACGCGTTTCGCGTGCCTTGGCGAGTTCTGTAACCGTTTGCGCCATCCGCTCCGGTGGCAACTTCGGCGTCTTTGCTTGATGATCCGTCAACGCCTTGTTCAGCTTAGTCCACTCCTCATCGAGCAAGCGATGATGCTTTTCAAGCTCAGCTTGCTCCGTGGCTGTGCGCTCCGCTTGTTCCTTCTGCAAGGAGTTTGCAATTTTAGGCGGTGTTCCTTCCGGTGCTTTGCCCTTCTCTCGAATCAACCTTTCCCAAGCTGCGAGCACCGCCGGTTGAACGTTTTGCTCATATGCGGTGAGCGCAGATTTCAACTCGTCCGTTCTCTTGGCATGTGCTTCACGATCAGCAACCAGCTTCGCAGCTTCAGCCGCAGTCGGCGCTTCGAGATCGTGCTCCTGAATGCTGTTGAACAGTGCATACAGCGAAAAATACTCGCGCTGAGAAATCGGGTCGTATTTGTGCGAGTGACATTGTGCGCAACCCAGCGTGAGTCCCAGCCAAACCGCGCCGAGGGTGTTGGTGCGGTCGACAGTTTTTTTGACGCGATCTTCTTCCGGATCGATTCCCCCTTCGGTGTTGTGCAGCGTGTTGCGATGTAGACCGGTGGCAATCTTTTGTTCGGTGGTCGCATTCGGTAGCAAATCGCCAGCCAGTTGCTCGACAGTGAATTGGTCGAAGGGCATGTCGGCGTTGAGGGCGGCGATCACCCAATCGCGATAGCGATAAGCAAAGGGACGCGGCTTGTCTTTTTCATAGCCATCGCTGTCGGCGTAACGGGACTGGTCGAGCCAATGCCTTCCCCAACGTTCGCCATAGTGGGGCGAAGCGAGCAGCCGATCGACGAGTTGCTCCGCCGCATCGGGTCGCGGGTCACTAATGAAGGCATCGACTTCCGCGGGGTTCGGCGGTAACCCCAGCAAGTCGAGCGACAAGCGGCGGATCAGCGTCGCGCGATCGGCAGCATTGGACGGTGTGATTTCTTCTTTTTCAAGACGCTGGATCACAAAGGAATCTAGGGGCTGCTGTTGTAACGTGGGAGCACGAATCTGCGGCGGTACAGGAGAACGAATGGGCTGCAAGGACCAATGTCGCGCGGCCTGCAATTGGGCCAGCGAGTCATCGGGCCATGTCGCGCCTTGATCGACCCAAGCGCGCAACAGAGCCACTTCCTTCGTGGCCAATCGCTCGCCTTTGTCCGCTGGCGGCATGATCTCGCCATTCTGACCAGCGATCAGTTGAATCAGCCGGCTTTCGGCACCTTTCCCCGGCGTGATGACGCCGCCACTGTCGCCGCCTGCGAACGCGCGTTTCTTCTGGTCCAGTCGCAGTCCACTCTCGGCTTTGTCTTCGCCGTGGCAACTGAAACAGTGCTTCTGCAAAATCGGCAGCACATCGTCGACGAAATCAACCGCGACCACTGGCTCCGCCACTGTGCAGCAGACCAGCAATGCAAATGCCAGCAGAGGGAAGTTTCGTGACATGCGCGAGCTTCCTGAAGCGACCAACAGAAGGGTGGGAATAATGCAGGCGGGACGCAATCGACGTCTCTCGATTAGAACTGCTGGCCCCAGAAGTCGCAACTTTTCGGCCTCGGCCAGCCAGCTTGAAACGCAAACGAAGGAACAACCCAGATTCCTTCGTTTGCGATTTTGTTGCCTGCGGAAATCGTCCTTACCCCGACTTCGCCCGCTGTGCATTCGCGGCAACGCGTGTCGCCGTGCTCGGTGCAAGTCGCGGCTGAACTCCCATTGCCGGTTGCGAGTATCGAATCAGCAGTTCTTTGATCCGCCGCTCGCGATGGCTCAAGCATTCGACGGAGAGATTCGCCTGCGACCAGATCTGCGCGGAACACCGCGCTTCATCGGCGATGTCTTCGCGCACGATGACGTCGAGCCAGGCTAATGCCCAATCAGGGATGGCAATGTCCGAGCAAAAACTATTTTGATGTTCTGCCAGCGCAGTTCGAACCACTTGCAATTGAAGACTTGGTTGCTGCGGCGCTTCGAACAGGTTCAGCATGTTGCCCAGCACATCGACGAGAAAATCAACTCGCACATTACAGTCCAAGCGATAATGCTGGTCTTCTACTCGGGCCCAACCGGTGGCGACGATTGCGGTGTGCAAATCGGCGAGTGAGAATCCCTCACGCAAAAGAAGCGAGCACTGCTGCGGCGGAGTGGAATCCAATCGCAGGCAGGCCAGCTGGAATTGCGCGTCGTACGAGATCGTCAACTTGTCGTCGAGCATGCTGCACCCTGTTTGCCGCATCATAAACGGCATAAACGATACTTTTTGCGCAGCTTCCGTGCAGATTTGCCATTCGCGCCCAAAGCGTCCGAATTTGATTATTTCTTCGGCTAAACGCCCTGGCTATACTCTACGTATCTTTGCTGAAAACGATCATGCACATCGTGCGACATCTTAGGGTGCTCTTGTGGCCAAACCGCTTGTCTTTCAGTGGGGTGACGCCGACCTTGCGTTTCAGCTGAACAAGGTCGATCGGAGCAAGCTCTACGGTTACAAAGAGGTGGAGGTGCTCGGCGAAGGTGGCGTCCTGTGCGAACTCGCCACGCTCGCCGATGACGGCCGCACCGTGGTCGGCAAAGGTGGCACCGGACTCGGCTATCTCGATGCCGATGGCCTGTGGAGCGAAAAAGCCAAGCTCAAACCGGTCGACGTCGACGGAAATGAGATCAAGCCTGTCGCTTCGTCGTATAGCGCGCCGATCAAACTGTTTGAAACCGTCGAGGTCGATCATTACTTGAGCCACAACATTCGGCTCGTGTATCAATTGGTCTGCGACGAGAATCTTGAATCGCTCCGCACCGAACTGCAGCGGGGGACGATCTTTTCGTTCCCCTACAGTTATCGTGGCGGTCTGGAAGCGAACGCCGGGTTCATTTTGCTCGGCGAAGATGGGAACATTTTTCTGGCCGTGGGCGATCCCACGAAAGTTGAATTTATTGGTTTGCAGCAAGTGGCTGTGGTCGAAGAGGAGGCAGGCGGAGAAGAGACGGACCTCATGGATTTCGACATGATTTGAAATTGCCAATTCGTGAGGGAACCACGTGGGAACGATCAACATCCTCAACAGCGCCGGGCGCGACGCTGTGGTGACCACCGAGAGTGTGCGCTCTGCACTCAAAGTTCGTTGGGTCGATGACAAGGGGCGACAAGCTTCGACAGTCCGCGTCGTCAAAGCTGCCGTCGATCGGAGCATCGAAGCCTTAAAAGATGCCCACGGCGAGTTGGCAACGGTGGCTCAATTACTGCTCGATAGCGACCCAGAGATTGATACCGAGACTACTGGTCGTGTGCTGGGCGACACATCGCGTGTCTATGTGAATCCCAAGCGTGAAATCGTTCACAAGGTCGAGTTTTTCGAGATTATTCGCAATCCGGATGGTTCTATCCGCGATCGCCGGCCGCGCAAGATGCCGGAGCCGAACCTCGCGGGCGAAGTGCCGCTCCGCTGGTCGGGCGTGTACATCGACAAAGCCGAAGCCTGCCGCAAGTTTGTCTTCTCCGGCAAGGTGCAGTTGCACCACATCAATGGTTTGACGTACGACTTTCTGTACGGCATGGCGAAGGAACTCGAAACACGCAACGCCCTGATGTTGCTCGGGGCCGGGTCGAAGTCGAATCAACCGCTGATCCTGCGACGCGGTTCAACGCCCTACAAGGGTTTTCTGGAAGGCCGCACGCAAGGCGACAAATACTGCCTGCTACTGCATTTCTCCAATTTGGAATTGAAAGCACCGGCCATCACCGAGGAGGCTGAACAATGAACGCACTTCTCGATCGAGCGCGGATTGAAATCAAGCTCGGCGATTATGGCATCGCTGCGGCAACTGCGCTCACCGACGGTGGCTTGCTGCCGCGGGTACAAGAGTATCGCCGCCTGACCAGTTCGCGGATGATTCCGCTCGAGCCCGACGAAATTGAAAGGCGAATTCCCAAGGCCAACTATCACGTTAGCCGCAAAATGGACGGTGAATTTACCGTCCTCATTTATCGCGATGGCAAGTGCCTGACGCTGAACCCCGGCGGCACGGTCCGCACTGGTATGCCTTGGCAGGAAGAGGCAGCACAGATCCTCTCGAAGGCAGGCATCAAGAGCGCGCTCATCGCCGGTGAACTCTATGTCGCCACCGAAGGTCGCCGCCCGCGCGTGCATGATGTCACGACGGTAGCACGGCAACCGCAAGGCGCTGCGGATCTCAAACGTCTGCGGTTCGCGGTCTTTGATATCCTGGCCGTCGACGAGATGGCGACGACCGCGCGACCCTATGCCGAAACCTGGGCCCAAATCGAAAAGATTTTCGGCAAAGGCTCGATGATTCATCCGGTCGAAACCAAAAATGTCGACGAGTGCGCCGATGTGCGCAAGCTATTCACCGATTGGGTCGAAGGCTCCGGCGATGAAGGAATCGTCGTTCGCAGCGACACAGCCGGACTCTTCAAGATCAAGCCGCGGCATAACCTCGATGTTGTTGTTGTGGGCTTCACCGAATCAGTCGATGACCGCCGCGGCATGTTGCACGACCTGCTCGTCGCGGTGAAGCGCCATGACGAGACGTTTCAAATTCTCACACGCGTCGGCGGCGGCTTTAGCGATGATGTTCGCCGTGAAATGCTCAGCGATCTGAAGGACATGGTCGTCCACAGTGATTATGCCGAAGTGAATTCCGATCACGTTGCGTATCAAATGGTCCGGCCCGATTGGGTCGTAGAGATCAGCTGCCTTGATCTGATTTCCGAAACGACGCGCGGCGGTCCCGTGAACCGCATGGTGCTGAATTTCAGCGGCGTCAACGGCCATTCGAAATATGAACCAGTCCGCCGCTTGCCGCTGGCCGCGGTGATTTCGCCACAGTTCGTTCGCCAGCGCGAAGACAAATCTGCCCAGCGTGAAGATGTCCGCATCGAGCAGGTAAGTCAGCGAGTCGAAGTCTCGCTGACCGAGCGCGACGCGCGGCAGATGACGCTGCCCAAGAGCCAACTCCTCCGCCGCGATGTTTATAAAAAAATCGCCAAGGGCGAGACGATGGTCCGGAAGTTCGTCACTTGGAAAACAAACAAAGA
Organism: uncultured Pirellulaceae bacterium; assembly: GCA_964394305.1. Classification (GTDB taxonomy): domain Bacteria; phylum Planctomycetota; class Planctomycetia; order Pirellulales; family Pirellulaceae; genus Anatilimnocola. The sequence goes on along the minus strand of CAYMWL010000003.1, from coordinate 45,217 downwards.
AGTGGAGAGCGACGAGTATCCGGCCTTCGTGCTGCACTACACCGACTTCAGCCCCAACCGCAAAGATCCACTCGAACGTGAAGTACGCGTGTCGAGCTCGCTCGAGCAGATCAATTCGCTGTTCGCCGAAATGGTGGCAGAGAATATCAAGAAGGGTTGGGACCTGCATTCGTCGCAGGCCTTTGAAGTCGACAACGCCGCGCCAATTGCTGCACGACCCCAGGTCGTCGTTGAATCTGTGATCGCCGACGAAGCTATGACAGTCGTTGCCGATCCTGCTGCCGAACCGCCGGCAAAAGCAGGCAAAAAGAAAGCTGCGCCGAAATTGGCGACTTCCGAATCGACACGCAACCCGAAGGCGACCAAAAAGAAGTCTGGGTAACGAAAAGGTGTCGCTGGCAATGTATTCATGCCAGTGTGGCCCCTTGCAACCGCCAACAACTCTGAATCGTCCTTGTCAAGTGCTGCGATTTGCCGCGGGACGACACTGGCATGCAATGCACGGCACGATTATTCATCGATGCCTGCCTGTTTCAAAACGGCCTTGAATTCGGCTGCAGTGACTGGTTGCACCGACAATCGCGAGCCTTTGCGGAGGAGTTCCATTTTGGCGAGCGATTTCACGCTGCGCAGACTTTCGAGACTCAATGGCTCGTCGAAGGTTTGCTCGTATTGGATGTCGACCATGTACCAGCGCGGTTTCTCGGGCGTGCTGCCGGGATCATAATGGTGGTTGGTTTCGTCCCACGCGGTGTGGTCGGGATAGCCGGCCTTCGTCACTTTCGCCGTGCCGACGACCGCCAGCGGATCGGCATTGCTGTGATAGAACAGCACGCGGTCGCCCGGTTTGATTTCATCGCGGAGAAAATTGCGGGCTTGGTAATTGCGCACGCCATCCCAATACGTGGTTTGATTCGGGGCGTTTCGCAAGTCTTCAATCGAAAACGATTCGGGTTCGGTTTTGAGCAGCCAGTATTTCATGGTGAGGTTTCGCTGGGCAGAGTAAATTGACCCCGTCAGTGTATCGCAAGATCGGCGCGGTTGGAGCGAATACCTGGCAATGACCTGCCGTGAAAGAGAGTCAAGTCATTGTGTTTGGACTGAGCCCTATTGAATGTGTCATCCTGGCCGTGATCGGCGGCGCGATTTGCCTGCCAGCGGTGATCGGGATTGTGGTAGTCGTAATCATTTCCACGCAGCGGCCGCGCGAGTAACGATTTCCCTTTCGAGAAACAAACAATGTCTGGAGCACCGATGATGTCGTTTAGTTTACTGGTGGTTGCCGGTGTCGTCGGCCTGTTGCTGATCGTCGGCGTGATCGTCGTGGTGGCTGCGGTGGCTTCTTCTTCCGGTCGGCAGAATCGCCGCGAAGATTAACTGTCGACGCAATTGGCGGTAGGGCGAGGCGACTGTCGAGCCGCCGCCGCGACTGAATGTGAACCCGCAGCTCAAGATCTCGCGTCCTACCGACCAATTTCTGCGGATCTATTCATTGAAAGATTTGGATGGATCGCCGCGGCGGCTCAGCAGGAGCTTCACCCGTTTTACCGTCTCATGGATCAAGATGGCCTTACTTCGCAGCGACAAACGCGAGCCAATAAAAGATCCAACCGGTTACAGCGGTCAGCACCATTCCCATCGTCGAGATCATTCCCCAGCGACGATGCCAGACCGAATGCTTGCCGGGCATGGGCGGACTAGGAAAGTGACGCAGCGCTTGCACGATCACCACGATCCAGAGCAACAGCGTGGGAATCGCAAACGATAGATGCACGATCAGGCTGACGCCAACAGGGCAGGTCCAAGGCCGGGCGATGTCGAAGTAAGGCGACGGTGCTGCAAGCGCCTTCCAATTGGTAAAAAATCGCATGTCGACTTCAAACGCCGTGACGGCAATCAATAGCACAGAGCCGAGCACAATCTGCAGTTGCTTGTGCAGCTGATAACGCCGCAGGTACTTCACCTGATAAACGCTAAAGAGCAGAACCGGCACGACAAGAAACATCGCCAGGAAGACGACGTCGAGCATCAACGAACCGCGGGTGCCCAAGAATCCGGGCAAGCTTGCGCCGGCGACCGCATTTTCGGTGGCTGCCGGCAAGGTAGCTTCCGCAATCAAATAGTGGTTCACGCCGATCTCCGCTGCAGGTGAGTATCTCCGCATCTGCGGGGATTGTATCACCGGGAGATGTCGGGACGAATGGCAATGAAGTGCGGTTTTCCGCGAGAACCATGGAGGGCAGGTCAGCCGCCACCAAGGAGGCCACAACGTCCAGCCGGCACAAGCATTGCGGTCCGGGATTAGTCGCTGCCCCGAAGGATGCTTGTTCCGCGCCGCTGGCTCGCTCAGAATAACGCCGTCTGGCTTCAAGACAAATTAATTTCGCAACGGGAGATTTCTGCGTATGTCTCGCTTCTTCACTTTCGCCGTGCTGCTCGGCGGCCTGCTGCTCGTTTCTGGCGCGCTCGCCGGACCCACTTACACCGATCCCGATAAAACCGATAAGGACTTCGCCTATCAGGGCGAATATTCGGGCAAGATCAAGGACGACTCGGGCAATGAAGTGAGCGTTGGCGTGCAGGTCATCGCGCTCGGCGGCGGTAAGTTCAAAGCCGTGGGCTATCCCGGCGGTCTGCCCGGCGATGGCTGGAACAAGCAAGAGAAGATCGAGGCCGAAGGGGAACTCAAGGACGGCGCGGTCGTCTTCGAAAAAGATGGCGGCAAAGGTGTTGTAAAAGATGGCTCGCTGACGATCATTGCCGCTGAAAACGAAGTCGGCAAATTGAGCAAGATCAGTCGCAGCAGTCCGACGCTCGGCGCCAAGCCGCCTGAAGGGGCAGTGGTGTTGTTCGACGGTAAGTCTGCCGATGCGTTTCAAGGTGGCAAGGTTGGCGACGATGGTCTGCTGCTCGAAGGTTCGACCAGCAAGCAAAAGTTTCAGAGCTACAAACTGCACCTCGAGTTCCGCACGCCGTATCAGCCCGAGGATCGCGGCCAAGGCCGCGGCAACAGCGGCGTTTACATGCAAGGCCGTTATGAAGTGCAAATGCTCGATTCGTTTGGCCTCGAAGGGAAAATGAACGAATGCGGCGGCCTCTACTCGGTAAAGGATTGCGACCTCAACATGTGCTTCCCGCCGCTCGCATGGCAGACCTATGACATCGATTACACCGCTGCCAAGTATGACGAAACGGGCAAGGTTACCGAGCCTGCGAAGATCACCGTCGAACACAACGGCGTGGTGATTCACAAAGATGTGAAGCTGCCAACGGATCGTGGCACGACTGCAGCGCCGGTAAAGCCAGGCCCGGAACCAGGCCCGATCTATCTGCAGAACCACGGCAACCCGGTGCGGTATCGGAATATTTGGCTGGTGGAAAAGAAGTAATTATTTCCGCATGGTCACCGCCGCGTTATGGATCAGCGAAGCCGTTAAGACGCTTTCTTTGAGCGGAGAGGTGCGCTGCCTAGAAGAATTAGAGCGATCGGAAGTATTGAACCGAGTGGCCGGCGAGTTTCTCGATCGGCCGGACGTCTGGTTTTGGTGGGAGCACCTCAAGGTCCCTCACGAAGCATGGCAGACGGAGCAAGGCTTTCGGTATTTAACAGAACTAGTTGCTGATCCAACAGAAAAATGTTGGTTCATCGCGGGCCTGACGGACTGGGACAGCGAGAAGGGAATATTCGAATGTACGCCGATTCAAGCGTGTGCATTGCTCACCGAATCACCGGCGTTTGAATATGCGATCGTCGATCGCAAGTTGAAGTGGATAGTTATTGAGAATCATCACGACTTCCTGATTGCTGCGGGAGATGCAGCGCCGCGGTTGTCCCAACTGCGCGGATGAAACAATGCCTGATGAAGTGGTCACTCCGGCGAACGACGAATTTAAACTTCGTCCGCCGGAGGGCCTTGGCCGCGAGAAGATCGAAAAGTCTCTCGATCCGCCGCTCGCCGTGATGCCGGTCGAGGCACTGAGGAAGAACGAATATCAGTTTCGTTTGACGGATATTCTCATCGTGACCGCCGGTGTGGGTTTGGGGCTCGCCGGCGGCAGCTGGATGCCGCGAGATATTTTCGCAGCCGTCTTAGGCCTGATCACGTTGCTGGGCTTGATGCTCGTGCACGTCTATCCGCCCGAATCGCGCCTCGGCAAAGTCCTGTGGGGCACGCTGGTGATGGCGTATTTGATCTCGGTAGTCGCGGCGATTTTTCGCCCAATCGTGGAGTAGCTTTTTACGCTGACTTCTTGAGCGGCATTTGCAACCGCGCGGCGATCACGAGTGCCACAGGTTGTTCGTCCGTCGTGATCACTTGACGTCCGATACGGCGGTCGAGATTGACGACGATCGGCGCTTTCAGGTTCACGGTCAGCGAAGGACCATCCTGACTGACAATGCTCAGCAGGAACGCCTGATCGAACTGCGTAAGTTCGAGCGGCTGCAATTGATTGCGAGCCACGCGGACCTGATAACCGGGCACAAAGCGGCGCGGGCTCACAACGGGCAGGGCCACTTCAGCGCGCGAAACACTTTGCAGCCAACCGAGCGAATCGTTTTCCGAGTCGCTGAGCAGCACCCAATGCCGGCAGTCTTCAAAGGCGATGAGGCCGTGCGGAAAAAGTAGAATGTCGTCGGCCTCGATCTGCACCTTGCCGAACCGCGAAGTATCGATTTGCATGGCAGCCACGCGCTTGAGAGAACGGCTGAAAGACGAGAGCTATCAATTCAGTGACATCACAGCCAGCAGGACGGCGAGGCATCACATGTCAGTTCATCGGCAGAACACGCTGCCGTAAAGAAAGAAAAATCGTTAAGTGAGGAACAACGATCAGGGCTGCGCGTTCGTGATCCACGGCCGCACACCAGGCAAGGCGTATTGCGGTTGCTGGGCTGCTTGCATGTGGGCATGTTCCAGCAAGATGCGGCGGACTTCGAGAATGCTGAGCGGATAGCGATGAATCTCGGTGTGGCCTGCCGGGACAATTTTCTCCGAAGCAACGTTTTCGAGCATGGCACTTTTCTTACCGACCACGCCGTCCCCTTCTTCCGAGGTGAGATAACCAGCCCAGGTATCTTCTGAAACCACGCCGATCACGTTGTGATATTCAACCGTTGGGCTGCGGGGGGCCGCGTTGAGCGCCGTGAAAATCGGACAATCGGGTGCCAGGCTATCAATCGATGTCGTCATCGTTAGCAGGTCTTTGTTTTTGAAGGCATCCGGATTGTCGCGGACGAGTTTGTTGGTGAACTCCTTCATCATTGCCGGCATCTTGATGAACTTGCGGCCGACATAGCGCGTGTAATCATCGGCAAACTCGCTGCCGTGATGAGGCGTGCCGAGTGTGACCACGCGGCGGATGGATGGATTCGGATGAAAGTAAAAACACTTCGCCAGCTTGCTGCGTTCTTCCTCCGACGCGGAGATTCTTTCAATCGGCACGCGGCCGAGCAGATCCCAAAAGAGATCGCCACTTTCAATGGTTTGCATCCGCGAAACAAGCCCGCCCATGCTGTGACCAACGAGCACCATTTGATCAAGGTTGGCGTTCTGCCCGCTGGGATCGAGATCGACGCGCATTTTCGCTAACGCATCACGCATTTGGGAAGCGCTGAGCCAGAACGGTTGGCCGGTTGGATATTGAAAGAACCAGAATTGATATCTCTGCCGAATTTCGGGAAACGCCCGCAGATCGTTGAACATTTCCATCCAGGTCGTCGGGCTCGACCAAAGACCATGCACCATCACAACCGGAATACGATTGGGGTCGTAGGGCTCGACCATGAACAAACCTTTGATCCCCTTATTGGTACCGGGATCGAACAGACCGAGCGTCGAGATATCGGTCTCCTGAAATTGCGGGTCGTCGAGAAAGAACGCGAGAGGCGTCGTAATATCGGCTTCGAGCGGCACGAGGCGGTCGCAGACCGTGACGTTCGTCGAGAGGAGCGGATCATAGAGTTCGAGTACGCAGCGATGTACGTTTTCGTTGTCCGGCGAAGCATCCGGCTCGACGCGCATGAACGCGGTGACGGCGAAGCTCAGTCCCGGCGGATAATACTTCTCGGCTGGTGAAGCGTCTGCATTGCGCCGACGCACGGCAATCAGCGGCACGCCCAGGCCATAACTGTGATGATGATTGGTCAAGCCGCCGGCAATTTCGTATTTGCTGACGAACTCAAGCGTTGATAGATCTTCAGTTCGCCAAGGTCCGCGCAGTGCGATTTCGAGATGGTATTCCTTCTTGCCGGTTTTAATGACAGTCTTGCTGCCCGGCTTGAGGAGCTGCGCCTGACTAACGATCCGTAACGCCGCTTCGAGCGCTTCGTTGTAGACATCGCATGCGCGGCGGAACTCGGGGTCGTACGGATTGCGGAAGCGATCGAGGCCCGGATCGAACAGATACCAATACGCATGTGCGACCGCGGCGCCATGCAGATCGAGCGCTTCCTTGGGCTTGTTTTGCAGCTCGAGCTGCTTCCCTTCCAGATAGGCAAGCTCCGCATAAGCGTAGATCTTGTCGGCCGTTGGTTCGCGAGCGAGTTCCTTTTGAAAACTGGCGAGCGCGATTTGTGGCGCTTCCTGGACTTGCTCGACGAGGTTGTACCGCCGCAACAGCTGTTCGGTGCGGCCCGTCGGCTTCGGCCCGCTCCGCGCGAGCAGTTGCAACGGACCAGCTAAGGGATTGCGAGGCTGTTCGCGCACGGTCACGTATCGCTGCCGCGCACATCCGCTGGGAAGCGCGCACGCGGCCACTGCGATGATTGCCAGCAGCAACCAGCGGGGCGTATATCGTGGCCCGGCAGCAGTGACCAAGAAAACTCTCCTCGAAACGCGCGCAGTATCTCCGCGAAGCAGCGTTTACAGGAGAGTGGCCGAGGCCGTCAAGAGAATGAGCGCGCGGCGAGGATTGCTAGCGATGCAGGCGCAGGTCTGGCGATCAGACTTTCACAATCTTGCGCTGTTCTTCAATGTGTCCCAATTGATGCAACTTCCCTTCGCCGCTCCCGGGGCAGGCTTCGCAGGCTTGCTTCCAAGTCGTGGGGGTGCGCAGATTACTGTCCCAAAAGGGCCATGTTTTGCATTGGCGCGGACGAGCCGAATAGACCGTGCAGTTGCGTTTCTCGGTATCGAAAAAGACGCACGCGCCGTCGGGAAATTCTTTCAGGCTTTTGCGAACGCCGACCTTGCGAACGTAAAGCTCTTCGAACTTCTCGGGATCATCGGGCATGACAACCGCAGCAATCGCCGCGATCTCTTCGTTATTGACCCAAACGTAACCGGGCGCGCCGGTGCAGCAATCGCCACACTGCGTGCATTCAAACCGCAAGCCTGCGTGATACCAAGGCTGCTCGCTCATTCCAGTTCCCTGATAGAATGGAGACCTTCGACTTTTCGTTCGGCGATATCTTATCACAAATTGGTTCTTTCGAGACGCTGCGTCATGCCCTCTGCTGCCATCATTTCCAGCGAGATGTTTTTTGCGATGCGCATCGCCGCGGCGGCGAAGACGCTGGGCGTGCCGCTGGTGATCATGCGGACTCCCGCGGAAGTGGCAAGCAAGCTGCCCGCCAATTGTCGGTTGGCGATGATCGACTTGGGATCGAGCGCTGCCGCGGATTTGTTGCGCTTGGTCGACGGGATTCAGCAAGCAGCGCCGCAGATCAAAATCGTGGCATTTGGTCCGCATGTCGATCAGGAAATATTGGCAAAGGCGACCGCAGCTGGCTGCACGACTATGTCGAATGGCGAATTCAATCAACGGTATGTGAACCTGTTGCAGGGGCTGCTGTCTGAGTCGTAGGGAAATAGCGGCGCGTTCGGTCTAAGTCGCATCTGGACTATCCTCTTCGCCCGAAGGGCCTCGCGAGTACGCTCGCCCAACCTAACGATTTCATTCAAATTGTCATGTCCACGAAAGCTCTCCTCAACGAATCCTGGTGGTCACGACCGGCTGGCGGCCGAGAAGTGCTCGCGCTGTCGTTGCCGCTCATCATTTCGACCAGTTTTTGGGCAATCAGTTGGTTTTTCGATCGCCTCTTTCTGACGTGGTACGACAAGCAAGCGATGGCCGCGTCGATGCCGGCCGGCATGTTGCACTGGACGATCGTTTGCTTGCCGTCGGGCGTGGCTTCGTATGTGAACACCTTTGTCGCGCAATACCACGGCGCCGGGCAACAGCGGCGGATCGGTCTAGTCGTGGGACAAGGAATGTGGCTAGGGCTGATCAGCCTGCCACTGTTCGCGGTGCTGATTCCGCTGTCGCCGTGGATATTTTACGGCGCATCGGACAATCCCCTGCAGGTGCAATTGCAGACCGAATATTTTCAGTCGCTGTTGCTCGGCGCACCGGCGATGGTGATGAGCAATTCGTTGTCCGCGTTCTACACAGGCCGCGGCAAAACGGGGCTCGTGATGGCGGTGAACATCGCGGGGAATTCGCTCGACTTGTTTCTCGATTATGCGATGGTCTTCGGCGAATTTGGTTTTCCGCGCTGGGGAATTATCGGCGCAGGAGTCTCAACGGCGATTGGCCATTGGTTTAACCTGCTGGTCTTCGGCTGGCTGATGTGGCGTTCGCGCGAACGTAAGGAGTTTGGCCTGGCCGACATCTGGAAGTGGGACTTGCCGCTCGTGTCGCGGTTACTGCGGTTCGGCTTGCCGAGCGGGTTGCCGATGTTGATCGAGTCGTTTGGCTTCGCGCTGTTGACGCGGTTCATCACAGGCCTTGGCGATGTCGAAGGCGCAGCGACATCTCTGGCGTTCAATGTCAACGCGGTTGCCTTCGTGCCGGTGATTGGCCTCGGCATCGGAGTGTCGACGCTTGTCGGCCAATACTTGGGCGACAACAAAGAAGATCTGGCCGCGCGGGCCACTTGGACTGGGTTACAGTTTGCACTCGGATTCAGCGTATTATTTGCGGCCGCCTATTGGTTTGTGCCCGATTGGTTCATTTACTTTCACGAACAAGGAGCGAGTGCCACCGAATTTGCCGAAGTGCGCGAGCTGACAATTGTGCTGCTGCGATTCGTAGCGGTCTATTGTTTGTTCGACGCCACGCAACTGACCTTTGTCAGCGCGTTGAAAGGCGCCGGCGATACTCGCTTTGTGCTGTTCGTGGCCATGCTGCTCACTACGTTGAGCATCGTCATCGGCCAGGTGATTGAGCACCATTTTCACTGGGGCGTGTATGGCTGGTGGTATGTCATGACCGGTTGGATCTGCGCGATGGCGGTGGTCTATCTGCTGCGGTTCCTGCATGGCGGTTGGCGGGCGATGCGTGTGATTGAACCGGAGCTGGTTCCGAAAGTGGTCGAGGAAGTCTAGGATCAGCGGTTCGTATGCATGGCATCTTGAACATCGCGAAGCCGGCGGGCGTTTCCTCGCGGCATGTGGTCACGCAGTTGGAGCATGCGCTCCAGCCACTCACCGTTGGTCATGCGGGGACGCTCGATCCGCTCGCGACCGGCGTGCTCTTGGTGTGCGTCGGGCGCGGCACGAAGCTTGTCGATTATCTGCACCGCTTTTCGAAAATGTATCGAGCAACGTTCTTGCTCGGCCGCAAAAGTGACACCGAAGATGCTACCGGTATCGTGGAGCCGCTCGTGGATCCGAAGCAGCCGACTCGGGAAGAGTTGGAAAGTGCCTTGCCGCAGTTTCGTGGCGAGGTTCTGCAACAGCCGCCCGTTTTCTCGGCGCTCAAGGTGGGGGGCAAACGGGCCTATAAAATGGCTCGGAAAGGGAAGCAGGTGGAATTGCGGCCGCGGCCGATTGTGGTGCAGCAATTGGAAATGAAGTCTTACGAGTATCCCGAACTACAGCTCGACATCGAGTGCGGCAGCGGCACGTATGTTCGTTCGCTGGGGCGAGATCTGGCTCGCGCGGTTGGCACCGAGGCGATCATGTCTGCGCTTTGCCGGGTATCGATCGGCCCGTTTTGGTTGCACGATGCGCACCGACCAGAAGACGTGCGCGGCGACAATGTAGCTTCTTTGCTGAAACCTTCGCTGCTGGCAGTGGCCGATATGCAGCGAATCTCGCTCAGCAGTTTTCAGACGGAACAACTGCAAGCAACCGGCGTTTTGTTTGACTTGCCGTTGGATCCAACCAGTTTTGCGGCAGATGCAGAACTTGCTGCGCTCGCGCCGGATGGAAGATTGTTTGCTATTCTCACACCGAGCAAGGGCGATCGCTGGAAAGTGAAGACGCTGCTCGGATAGGGTAGCAATCCGCGTTTTAGTGCGGCGGCGGCAGTATTTCGACACCGTATCGCGGTGCAGCAGCGAGCAATCTAGCGATCTCTTCGTGCGTAGGGGGCGATGGCGTTTCATCGAGCTCGAGCGGTTTTCCCACTTCGAAAAACATCTCTTCAATCCCGGCGGGAACGACGGTGATAATCATCCGCGCGGGTTTGTCACTGGTATTGCGAAAGCGGTGGAGGGTACCCATGGGAATGTGGGCGAACATGCCTGCCGTGGCGACGACTTGCTCTTCGCCCACTTGAAAGGTGATGGTCCCTTCGAGCACATAGAACGACTCTTGTTCGCGGCGATGAATGTGCGCCGGCGGTCCGCCACCGGGAGGCACGATGGCTTCCCACATGGCGTATTGGCCGGCAGTCTCGGCGCCGGTGGCCAGAAAGCGGTACAGATCTCCTACTACGGCAATGGTGCGGCCGCCTGTCGTGGTGCGAACAATGGCTGCATTGGAATCAATGAACATGGAAATCTCTTAGTGCTTAGGGGTGCTTTTTGGACTATTCGGGCCTGGTCATTTGCACTTGGGCTGAGTTGAGGCTGCGGAGCCGCTCGATCAAGGCCGCCACTTCGCGATCCAAATGCGGCAGCGTTTCTTCCGGCCCGCAGCAGTCGACGTCGTGCACGTGCCAGAACTCGACTTCGGGAAGCCAGCGCGCAAAGCCATGCTCAATCATGCGCCGATGTTCTGCTTCCTTCACGGCGACTACGAGATTGGCGAGTTCAAAGTCCTCGTCGGCAACGGCAATGGGCATACGCAGGTGCTGATCATATTGGATGGCCTGCCTCGTGAGTGCAGCCATCGTGTGTCGCGACATCGGGCCGGGATTCAACGGATCTGGTTCCAGGCCGCGTGAAAAGGCTTGCCAGGCAAGTCCCGTCTGCGCTGCCTGCGCGTTGAACAGAATCTCCGCATAGCGGCTGCGGTAGTAATTGCCTGTGCAAAGAAAAAGGAGTTGTTTCATGCAATCGATTATAGGGTTAAGGCCGCAAACGAATAATCTCCGCATTGCGCGACCAGTGGGCGCGTCTGGACTAATGTGCATGACATGTGTGGTAATTGTCGAGCTATTTGAAAGTACTATCTGACAAAGACCCAAGGTGTTATTGTCGACTTTAAAATTCAGTCGGCCCAGATTTCGGCTAACAAGACCCCTAATGCAACGTGCCAAGAGACGTGAAAAAGCTGTTATCAGAAATCTCCGACACCTCTTTATTTACTGAGAAAAACAATGGTCACCCACCCGAACAGGTCGTTATCAAGCGGGTTGCTGATAACAGTTCCTGATAACGGCTCGCCGAAGCCACCGAAACGGCCGAAGCCCTGGCTTGCCAGGTGGTTGGGGCGATGCAACGGCGACATTTAGGTCAATTGTTGTCAGGGAGGAAATGCCGTGATCACCTGTTATCAATCGTGGATTTGTTGCCGCCAGTTATCAGCCCCGAAGGGTGGCCATGGGAGCGCTCGAAATGCGGAAACAAGTGAATCCGCAATCTTTGACGGCAGAAGGACAGCACTTCCCTGCGTGTTGCGGTCAGGCTATAATCCGCATGTAACGTTCACGATTTCCACACACACGCCTTCCAAATTAGCTAGGCACCGAACGCGAAATCAGCCCCTGGAATTTCCTTCCAGCACTGATTCGCCCACCAGGCCCTTAGCTACCTCTCCGAGCCAGCTTTACAGCCCGCCTCTCCGCAGCATTGCCGTCGAAACGGCTCCGCATTTCTCTCACTGCGGATCGTTGAAGCGTTTGGCCAGTCCAGCATTTTCTGGATTGCCTGCAACAGCATTGCTATCGGAATAAACCATGAGCGAAGAATTGTTAGCGAAGTTTCCAGTCATTTTGGAATGGCCCGTGCAATGGGGCGACCAGGATGCCTTGGGACATGTAAATAACACGGTCTATTTTCGCTGGTGCGAGTCAGCCCGCGTGGCTTACTTGCAGCGGCTCGGACTCGAAGCCTGGATGACGCCCAATACCAACCCAACTGGGATTGGTCCCATCCTGGCGAAAATCGAATGTAACTACAAACGGCAGTTGCACTTCCCCGATACGGTGCGAATCGGATCGCGGATTAGTCAGCTTGGCCGAACCAGTCTGACCATGGAGCACTCCTTGGTCAGTGCCCAACAAAATGTGATCGTCGCGGAGTCCACTTCGGTGATTGTGGTGTTTAACTATCAGACGCAACGCCCAACTCCGATTCCCCCGGAAGTCCGCCAGGCCATCGAGCAGTTAGAGAAGTTCAGCAGTCAGAAATAACTCAGGAGAATGCACGCGAAACAATCGATCGTCTGCGTCGTTAGTTACCAGGAACAGAGTTGAGGACGCGGCGAGGCCGCCCGCCGGAACGGGCAGTCGACAGATTTTTGCTACTCCCGGCAAATAATCTGCGCCGCAGAAAGAAAGGGAATGATATGACCGATTCGTTTTATCTTGCAGCCGCCGCACACGTGCATGCGATTTCGCTTGCCTTGGCTGCGGCGTGCATTTGCTGGGCCGCATTGCTGGCGGGCTTAAGCCGCTGGCATTGGTTTTTGCGAGTTGGCTTGCTGTGTCTGCCGCTGGTTTTGTTGCTGCCCATTCGCGCGTATGAACCTTTGATTCTGCTGCTGCCTCTCGTTATTGCGCTCGCCGGTAGTGCTGCTGCTTTGCGGAGCCGATGGGAACATGAACTCGCCTTGCCGCAGCGAACCCGCAGTTCGACCCCCGCCACCAAATCGAACCGCTGGAGCCTGTCGCTGCGCGATTCCATGTTGGGAATTACCGTGATTGGCATCGCGCTGGGAGTGCTGGTGCAACTCCCTTGGCGCGGTTTGAACCTTTCTTGGGGCGGCCTGTTGTTTGATGGAGTGATGCTCTATTCAATCAGCTTGGTCTGCCTGGGGCTTATCGGCCTGCGGTGCGGACTAGCTTGGGCAGTGGCGCTGTTTGTGGGTGTTACCACGGGCATCGTGTTTGAATCGACGTTAGGCGATGGACTGCGAGCACTGTATCTCTTCGGTGTCTCTGGTCCACAGCACTTGAATTGGGTGCCGCTGGGTGAATTTTATCTCGTATTCGCTGCAGTTCTGGTGTTTGGTTTGTGGCTCGTCCGCTGGTGCTGGGCAGCTCTCGAACAGCCTGTTTTGCTCGCGCAGCGCCGCCGCATCGTTGGATCGATTGCGGCGATCACCGCGGCGCCTGTCGTCGCTTTGTACATTGCGATGTTCGTGGGGCCGGCAGCGGTTGACACCCCGAAGATTCGCAATAACAGCTTGCCGCGGCTCGTCGAAATCGCTCAGGAGCTGGACTATCTCAACTTGGGCGAAATGACGCTGGAGGAAATTCAGCAGGCCTTTACGCAATCGCCCGTGCCGGCGCAAGTTGAGCGGCTGTATCAGCAATCTCTGCAAGTCGTTAAACAACCTGGCAGCGTTTCGCTTGATGGCAGCCTGCAGGCGAATGAGCAATCGCTAGTGGTGCAAGAAACTCAACTCACGCTAATTCGCGCGCTAGCCCGGCGTTGGTCGCGCGAAGCGGAATCGTCGGCGCGCAATGGCAACATTCGCCGGGCCGTCGATTTCAACCTCGGCAATCTTCGCATCGGCAATTACCTCTCGCGCGGCGGCATTCGCATGCATGTGCAAGCCGCCAATGCAATCAAGAGCGACGCACTCGCCCACTTGAGCATGCTCCGCGAGCGTCTGCCGAGCGATCTCATTCCCGCCGTTCTCGATGTGCTGCGCTTGCTCGATGCGGGCGAAGAAAACCCGCAGCTAACGCTGGCCCGTGATCGCTACTGGACCGACATCGCGCAAGGCTGGCGGAATCGGCTAGAAGTGGTTGTGCACAAAGTGCTGCGTGTTCCCAATACCGAAACCGCGGCATTTCTCGCTTTGAAACAACCGCTCAATCGTGAAGCGGTTCATCGGCGTTTGTTGGGCACGGATCTGGCGTTGCGCAGCTATCGGCGAGAGCACGGCGAATATCCGCAAACGCTGGTCGAACTTGTCCCAGTGCGTCTCGATCTGTTGCCCCGTGATCCTTACACGCAACAGCCGCTCATTTATCGTCCAGTCGAGTACGGCTACGCACTCTACAGCACGGGGCCCGATGCCAAGGACGATGGCGGCCGGTTTGCCCGCTACGGCGGCGAGCATCATCAGTTTGTGGGACTCGACTGGAATTTGGAAAGCGTCATTCGCTTCGGTTGGCGAAATTCCCGTGCTTCGCGCGGACCGGGTTTCAATCGTGGTGGCCGTTCGCGTCCGCCTGCAGCCTCCGGTTCACCGCAGCAATTTGGCAACTGGACCACTCCGCCGTGGCAAACCGGACGAGGAGCGGAACGGGCCGACTTGGTGCAACGACCCTAGTATCGTAAGACGGAGCATTGCTCCGTTCCCGTCGTCGAGAAGAGTAAAGAGTAAGTGGATAGTTGATACTCGCTGCCTCGGCGGAGCAGTGCTCCGTCGTACAGAAACTCGGGTTTTGATTGACCGAATTCCTTGCTGCGGCTAGCATTTAGGTTCGTAACGCTGTCGCTGCGCAAATGGCGAAGGCAGTCTCTCGATCCGCTTTGCTGGGATGCTCCGTTCATGTTCATTGGCCGCCTGAAAAGTTGCCGCGTTGAGGCGATTGGTTGCTTCCTAATCGGCCTGCTGACCGCCGGTTTCTCCCTTGCCGGTGAAAAGGAACCAACGCCGGAACAGCTGAAGTTCTTTGAAGAGAAGGTCCGGCCGGTTCTTGCCCAGAATTGCTTTAAGTGTCACGGCGAAGAGAAGCAAAAGGGCGACTTACGCCTCGATCTGCACGAAGCGCTGTTAACAGGTGGCGAGTCGGGGCCTGCGATCGTACCGGGCAATCCCAAAGAAAGTCTGCTGCTTGACGCGGTGAATTACGCGTCGCTCGAGATGCCGCCCGACGGCAAGCTGAGTGAAAGTGAAATCGAGATCCTGACCACGTGGGTGAAGATCGGCGCACCTTGGCCGAAAGAGCACGGCGGGGCGGGGCCCGGTCTGCGGAAAGTTCGCGACAAAATCACCGCCGCCGATCGCGAGTACTGGGCGTTTCAGCCCGTTCGTCGCGCAGCTCTTCCCGAAGTTGCGAGTGACACCTGGAGCCGCGGCCCCATCGATCGGTTCTTGCTGAGTCGTCTGCAGCAAGAGAATTTGCTCCCTGCGCCCGAAGCGGATCGCAGCGTACTCATTCGCCGGCTGTCGTTCGATCTCACCGGTCTGCCGCCAACGCCGGCCGAGATCGCCGAGTTCCAGAACGACGCCAGCCCCGATGCGTATGAGCAACTCGTTGATCGCTTGCTCGCCCGCCCGCAACATGGCGAACAATGGGCGCGCCATTGGCTCGATCTGGTTCGTTACGCTGAGTCGGATGGCTACAAGCAAGATGAGTATCGCCCGCAGGCTTGGAGGTATCGCGACTATGTGATCCGCTCGCTCAATCAAGACAAGCCGTATCCGGTCTTCATCCGCGAGCAACTTGCCGGCGATGAAATGGAATCGCCCACCCCGGATTCACTCGTCGCTACTGGTTATATGCGACTCGGCATCTACGAATACAACCAGCGCGACGTAAAGGGGCAATGGAGCGTCATTCTCAACGACATAACCGATGTGACGGCCGATGTATTCATGGGTATGGGCATGAGCTGTGCCCGCTGCCACGATCATAAGTTCGATCCGATTCTACAGAAGGATTACTTCGCGCTGCAGGCATTCTTCGCGCCGATCTTGCCGCGTGACGATGTGCCCGTTTGCTTGCCGAGTGAGCGAACTGCTTATCAAAAGGAGCTTGCCGCCTGGGAAACGCGGGCCGCACCTATCCTCCAGGAACTCGCAGAGTTGGAACGTCAGCCACTGAAGAACGCGGCGACTTCACAACTCGGCCGCTTTCCCGATGATGTGGTGCCGATCCTCTTCAAGGATGCTGCCGAACGAACACCCTACGAACAGCAGATCTATGCACTCGCATTTCGCCAGGCTAAAGAAGAACAAGAGAAAATCGACTTCACGAAGAAGCTGACGGGTGACAAAAAAGATCGTTGGATCGAACTGCGCGAGCAATTGAAGGAACTCGGCAATCGTCCTGAACCGCCGCCGACCGCGATGACCGTGAGCGACATCGGCCCACAAGCACCGCCGACGATGGTTCCTGGCAAACCCAAGCTGGGTGAGATACTGCCAGCGATTCCAACGGTCTTGTGCACTCCGGAGGAAGTTGAAGTCCCAGCTTCAGCCGGGGCAATCTCAGTCCAACAGGAGAAACCGGCAGAAGCCGGGACTCCAACGACGGGCCGCCGAACCGCGCTCGCGCGCTGGCTTGGCGACGAGAGCAATCCGCTCACGCCCCGTGTCCTCGCCAATCGCTTGTGGCAGCATCATTTCGGTAAGGGCCTGTGCGAATCGCCGAGTGACTTCGGTCGCCTCGGGCAACCGCCAAGTCATCCCGAGCTACTCGATTGGCTGGCCAAGGACTTTGTTGAACAAGGTTGGAATTGGAAAATGCTCCATCGGCAGATCGTTTCTTCCGCTGCCTATCGCCAACAATCGCACGGTCCCGAAACCGCTGCCGCAGCGAAGGCTGATCCCGCCAATCGCTTACTCGCTCGCATGCCGGTTCGCCGGCTGTCGGCGGAGCAGATACGCGATTCCAGTCTGGCCGTGGCCGGTGAGTTGAATCTGACCGTTGGCGGCCCCGCGGTTGAAGCAGCGAAACCACGCCGCAGCGTGTATGTGAAAGTTCGCCGCAACACGCGCGATCCGCTGCTCGATGTCTTTGACGTTGCCGACGGTTTGTCGACGATGCCGACGCGCAATGTCACGACCACTCCAATTCAAGCGCTGCTCATGATCAATGGCTCGTGGATGAATTCGCGCAGCAAAGCTGCGACGACGCACATTCGTTCGCTCGGTTTGAAAGATCGGGAGGAGCAGGTGGCGGCGCTCTATCTGCAAGTGCTCGGCCGCGAACCGGATGACAGCGAACTCGATGCCGCCGCGAAATTCCTTTCATCGAAACCCGATGGTAAGGAAGCATCGCTCGCTGACCTCGCGCACGTGCTGCTCAACTCAAATGAATTTGTGTACGTCGATTAGGATCACGTAGCACGACGCCTTTGCTTCGTGCGTAGCGATAGCCAAACATGACTCCCTACGAACAACAACTGCTGAACGCCGGTTACCTCTCGCGCCGCGACATGCTCACGCGGGCTGGAACTGGTTTCGGTGCCCTCGCTCTCGCCGGTTTGCTGGGCAATCCACAAACTCTAGCGGCAGAGGTCAAGCAGCGGCCGCATCATCCGCAGCAAGCGACCAGCGTCATCTTCCTTTTCATGGAAGGTGGCCCCAGCGCGATGGATACGTTTGATCCAAAACCGGAATTGAACAAGCTCGCCGGCCAACAGCTGCCGGCGTCGTTCAAGCCGATCATTCTGGCGATGGGCGAAAAGAATCCGCCGCTGATGGCTTCGAAGCGGAAGTGGAAGCAGCACGGCGAAGGTGGTTTGTGGGTCAGCGATTGGTATCCGCATGTCGCCGAATGTGCCGATGATCTGTGCGTGGTTCGTTCGTGCATCAGCGACGGCATCAACCACTCCGGCGGCGTCTGCCAGATGAACACCGGCAGCACGCTCGGCGGCCGCCCGTCGCTCGGCTCGTGGGTCAGCTACGGCCTGGGCACGGAGAATCAAAATCTTCCTGGCTTCGTCGTGCTCGAAGACAACCCCGGCCAGGTCATCAACGGCCCGCGCAACTGGGGCGCAGGTTTTATGCCGGCCGTTTATCAAGGAACCGCGCTGCAGAACGGCCCCGAGCCGATTCGCAATCTCGCTACGCCCAAGGAAGTTTCCGCTGCTTCCCAAAAGAGCAAGCTGGCGCTGCTGCGCGAACTGAATCAAAAGCATGCGTCGGAACGTCGCGATCAAAGCGAACTCGACGCTCGCATTGCGAGTTACGAACTCGCTTTCCGCATGCAGGCCGAAGCGCCCGAAGCGGTGAACATTGCCGATGAAACGGCAGAGACGCAGGCGCTCTATGGTCTTGATAACGCGAAGACACAAAACTTCGGCCGGATGTGCTTGCTGGCGCGGCGAATGGTCGAACGCGGCGTGCGGTTCGTGCAGTTGTATTCCGGCAGCGGCAGCAAGTGGGACGCGCATGCCGACATCGAAAAGAACCACGGCACGAACTGCGGCGCTACGGACAAGCCGATCGCCGGTTTGCTCACCGATCTGAAACGCCGCGGCCTGCTGAAGAACACGCTTGTCGTCTGGGGCGGTGAATTCGGCCGCACGCCGCAGAGCGAAAAAGGAACCGGCCGCGATCACAACCCGGCCGGCTTCACGATGTGGCTCGCCGGCGGCGGCGTCCGCGGCGGACGAACCGTCGGCGCGACCGACGAAATCGGCCTGCACGCCGTCGAAGACCGCCTGCACGTGCACGATTTCCACGCGACGATTCTGCGGATCCTTGGCCTCGACAATATGCTCCTCACGTACCTTCACAAAGGTCGGCCCGAACGGCCGACGCTGAACGAAGGTGGGCCTTGCGAGAAAATCATCGCAGGGTAGCGACAAAGGGTTGAAGGGACGAAGAGATTTAGTACTCAGAAAGTCTCACTCCCTCTCCCGGTACTCCGGGAGAGGGTTGGGCTGAGGGGCTGATGCTTATTAGGCCTCTCCATTGCAAACCCATCTCCTCCAATTTTCATTCGGCTCATCATGAGTCATTCTTCTCATCTCTTCATCCGTTCGGAGGTGCTCTCATGTCACGAAAGGGATTCACGCTCGTTGAATTGATCGTGCTGATCGTCGTGCTCGTTGTGCTCATTTCAATCTTGATGCCCATGTGCATCATTCCGCGCGAAGTGGCCCGCCGCATGCAATGCGGCAACAACATGAAGCAGTTGTGTCTGGGGCTGCAGAATTATCACGACACATTTTTGTTTCTGCCTTACGGCGCTCGCAATCGCACGGTCAAAGATCAGGAAGAAGTCAGCTGGGGTAGTTCGTGGTTGATTGCGACACGTACATTTTGCGAAGCGAGTGCGATGTATGACAAAGTGTATGCAGCTGACTTAGTTGGCGGCAGCGAATACACGGGTGCAGGGGTTCAGGCTGCTGTACACAATGCCAAAATCAAGTACATGCTCTGTCCCTCGAGTCCTCTGCCAGAAATGGAAACGCTCGGTCAGTTCAAACTAGTCTTGCCGTCGTATGCCGGCATCATGGGCGCGACGGATTACACGGCCACTGCTTCCGAATCGACTGTGTTCAACACCATCGACAGATTCCAACGCTCGGTCACAGGTCCGTACGGCGGCCGGGCCGCGGCAAATGGCATGTTGCCGCTGAACGAATCGCTGGGCTTCGACAAGTGCATCGATGGCACCGCGAACACCATCATCGTCGGTGAAGTTTCGGATTGGTATTACGACGACAATGGCAAGAAGTTCAATCCTGCACTCGCAGTCGCCAACGCAGGCGATGGCGCGCACACCGCGGCAGGTTGGCTCGCTGGCACCAATCTGGATTTCACGATTACCAAAGACGGCGCTGAAGTTCCTCCGCATCGCGTGCTGAATCTAATCACCATCGAGCACGCAGTTGGCGTCAACAATCGCAACGGGAAAAGGGACAGCCAGCCGAACTGGGGCTCTGCGGGCATCGGCCGCGTGGGGCTCAACAATCCGTTATCATCAGCGCATCCTGCCGGCGCGATGGTTGGTTTTCTCGACGGACACGTTTTGTTGCTAACCAAGCAAACATCGCCGTACATCATCAAACGATTGGCCCTACGCGATGAGGGCGGCTATCTCGGCGGCGACTTTTAACCCTGCCGGTTATAACGGTCATGCCAATTGCGCGCAAGTATTCGCAGCGGCAGCCCTGCTAGCGGCGCGATTTCTGCAGTAGACATTCGCTCAGCGACCGGCGATGCTGAAGGGTGTGATCTTTGTTCTGCGGAGGGGCCTGTCATGAGTTGGCGAACCATTCAATTGCTGTGCGGCGGCGTCGCCGTTGCGTTCACAGGCTGCGGTTATGATCCGTATCCCACGCCAAAGCCCGTGCAAACGCCGGGCATCGATTCGCCGTTCGTCGTGCAACGCGCGAACTACGAAGCGGAGCTCAACAAAGGTCAAGTTGCGCTGCTGACCACGACCCCTGCCGCTCCTGCGCGCGTCGAACGGCAGCCGATTGTCGCACCGATCATCAAGCCGTACGAACAGTGGACCGAACAAGAAGCGGCGGCCGACGCGCTCGGCCGCATCGGCCCGCAGGCGATTCCTTATTTGCAACAAGCACTCCGCAGTCCCGATTCGCAAATGAAGAAGCAGGCCGCCGAGGTTCTCGCGCGAATGGGCACTGAAGCTAAACCGGCCGTCAACGACTTAATCGCGCTGCTCGATGATCCTGATCTCGAAGTTCGCAAAGTGGCCGTTCGCACGCTCGGTCGCATCGGCCCCGATGCCGCGGCGGCGATTCCCGCGCTCATGCGCACGCTCGTCGAAGAACATCCAGCGCCACCGCCGATTATCCCCGTCGCGCCGCTGCCAACCACGGAAACGCTCCCGCCCGGTCAACCGCCGCGTCTACTTCCCCAGAACTAGAGCGAGCTGACGATGCTGGAAAAAAGTGTCAGCCTGCACATTCGCGTCGCGCCGGAAGAGATCACGCTCTGGCATTGGCCGCTGCGAGATCGGAAAGTCGGAGCTTGGTTAGCGCTCGTAGTGCCGCTGCTCGCGGGTATTTCTATCGCCTGGCGATTCGATCAATGGTGGGCCGGCGTGATTGTGGGACTCCTTGGCTACGCCACCATTTGGCGCACCTTGCTTCCCATGCAAATCACGCTCGGCGCTACGGGCATCAAGGAACGCTGCCTGGGGTTCGAGCGGCGGATTCCTTGGACGGCGATTCGATCGTACGAAGTTCGCCGCCACGGCGTATTGCTCTTTCCCGATGAGCGTTTGACGCGGGTCGCGCCGCTGCGTGGACTCTATCTCCACTGGGGCCAGCAGCGTTATGAAGTTCTGGAAGTGGTTGAATATTATCTGCAGGCCTGGGCGGGCAGCGCGCCGCCCAGCACCCACATAATGCAGCGTCTCAACGCTTAAGACAATTCGATTTGACGAGCGAAATTCTACGCTCCACAATCTGGCGAAACCTCTTCCTAAAGCGTTTCGCCGAGCCTGTGCAGATGTCTCACCAACCCGCCTCGTTTCGTGATTTCGGCATTCTGCCAGACAACTTACAGCCGCCAGCCGGTGTGATCCGTGGCTTCATTTCGCCGGCGAGAATTGCGGGGCAATACCTCGCGACCGTAGTTGTAATTCTCGTGGCGGGCGCAGCGATGGCTCTCACCTTGTGGCTGGCGAAACCGCCGCTGAGTTACTTTGGCTCCGCCGTAATCGCACTCTGCTTCGCGTTCTTTGTTTATTGGGCAACGAAAGATGATTATCACGAGATCGAACTCGACGGTGATGTAATTCGAGCCAAACATCTCTACACCGGCCGCGTGATTACCCGCCGCGTCCAAGAGATCGAAAAACTCACGAGCGTTGTTCAGCACGGTGGCACTGTCGAGTCCGTGGTCACACAACAGCTGCTCGGCCGCATCAAGGGGATGGAGATTTGGTTTCGCAATTGGCGAGCACCGCTGCGCATTCTGCGTTCCGATCCGGCGATGACCAATTCGCAGGAACTGCTGCAAGGCATTTTGCATCGCATGTCCCAGGTCGATGAGCTTGCGCCGGAAATCGTTCAGTACGAAGGCAGGCCGCTGGTCCGCACCATTTATTGGAAGGCGGAGCCGCCCGACCTCAAGCCCAAGCAATCATGGAACGCGCTGGCCGTGGTGGGGATTTTGATGTGCCTGTTTCTCGGGCCGATGATGGCTTTCATGGGAGCAGTATTTCAGGACGAATATGAAGTCAGCCAGCAACCTCCGCAAGAAATCTCGCTCGCTGATTTGATCAAGACTGGTCCCGGCGAAAATCGCCATGTCACGATCACCAACTTCTCAGCTGCCGGTTATGTCGTTGAAGAAACCAAGAGCGGCATGTGGCAGGAGGTCTGGGTTGCGCTGTTTCCGATTGGTGCACCCGAAGATGAGATTAAGGTTGTGTTTTCCACCAAGGGAGTCAGCAGCGCCCCCGCGCTTCGGTTGATGATGCAGCAGCCCAAGCTCACGGGCATGTGCACCAAGACCTTACGCACGAGCTGGGGCGCGACGTTAGGACCGGAAATGGTCAAAGCGAACAATGGGGCGCCACTGAAAGCGGCCTGGTCGATTCATGAACTGCGCAATCCGCCGAGCGCCGAGACGGTGAAGTATGTCTATATTGGGTCGTATGCCACGTTCAGCGTGGCATTGCTGATTGCCATTGTAGTGGTGTTCAAGGAGCTTGTAGCAAAGGCTTAAGGCTTGGTGGGCGTTTGGCCGTTGCTTGCTGGCACGCGCTCGAGCACATACTCACCATAGATGGGAATATCATCCAAGCGCTCGTGGCGAATGACGTGCAGCAATCCGGCTTGTGGTTCGTATCTCATTTTCCAATGACCGAGGAATTGGTTTGGCGTGTCCGGCAGCGCCACGTCGACAAAATTGCCGACACTCGAGCGGCGTGTGAGTGCACGAGTCTCGATTTTTACGCCGCTCCGAATTTCGCAGTTGCCCGGTTTAAATTTCCAACGTTCTGGTCTTGGTTCAACCGCAAATTCCAAGGTTGACTTGTCATCGGCAAGTTCCTTGCGAGTTCCGCTCATGATGGCTTGCCATTCGCCGGTCAGATGTTCGTCGGTAGGAAGGAGGTGAAGGTTAGGAATATGGCCGTGTTGAAACTCAATTTGGTCCGCAGTTTTCGTCAGCTTCATTTGCACTTGGGCGGGAAGTTGGGCCGACTGGCTGCCCTGTTTACGGATTTTGGCCACATCGTCCATATCGAGTGCAGCGAGAGTTTGAAATGCTGCGTTGTCCAATTGTTTTTCGCGATACAGCCAACTGAGCTGTCCACTCAGCTGTCGATCGCCTTCTGGTTGTAAGTGCCCGATTCCCGCCAGCCAATGGTGCGTCGTAAAGGAACCGCCGAAAAAGTTCCTCTCTAAAATCTGCGAGTGATAATGCACGAGAAGCGGAATTTGTTCCGAGGCCTGGTCCGTCACCGGTAAGAGTTGCATTCGGCATGGACCTAACTTTGTGCTGAGCAGCCAACCTGGTTGCAGGAAGAACGAGTCGGCAAAGATAGTCCGCTTGCCGTCCAGAATCTCTGCTTTCCAGACACCGGCAAGTTTCTGCAACGCGCGCAATTCTGTCGGCGAAACTCGCCGTAGCCGGCGCGACATCGGCCGGGCATGATTGGCCGGCGCACCTTCCCAATAATCGAAATCTTTATCGCGAAAATTTGCCGACCAGAACTGCAGCGTAAGTTCATCGCGAATCAATCGATAAACGCCCGCTCTCCGGTCGTAGTCGCTGATCTTCGACGATTTGTTGGCCGCTTGAAAATCGTCAGCATTCAGGTTGATTCGACGCGGCTTTGCTTCTGAGTCGAGTGTGAAACGCAGTTTTACATCCTGATTGCGTAAGCGGTGAAAAGCGTGTTCGCCACGAAAGATCGCGACATCGTCGTGAATCTCAACGCTCCACGGATCGTCGAGCGAAATCCAATAGCCTTGCAAATCTTCCAGGTCGCCAGCTTGCAGCCAATTCGCCGGTAACATCAAGAGCACCAAGAGCGTCCAGCATCGCATCGGAGTACTCCTTAATCAGACAATGAAAACTAAGCGCAAAACGCTGTCATTGCCGTGCACGCTGAAATCGATAGATCGCCCGGCCTTGCCCCGCAGAAAGCGTCAGGGGCCGTTCGCCATAAGTGCCGCAATAACTGAGGACGTTGTCATTCAGTTCAAGAATTGTCCGCACGGTTTGACCGGCAGTTGGTCCGTCCTTTACATCTAAATCCACGTGCCAACGATTGGGCTCGACTTTCAAGATGCGGATCCGGCCTGAGAATGGACCATGGAGTTTGGTCCCGGACGACCATTTCTCGCCGTCAATCAAAAACCGCTCGCCGAGGCTCGTTTGCCACTTGCCCCCGGCGAGCCGCGCGAGCGACTGGCTGCGGATTTTACGTTCGGCCAACGCTGCCCGCCAGCGTTGTTCAGGCTGCCCCGACTCTGCAACGGTACCAATCGCGAGGAGACCGCTAACAGCCGCTTCGCGAATTTCAAATTCTTCTGCATCCAGTTGAGCGATGACGTCATCGATCTTGGACTGCTTGATTTCAGGTTCAATTCGAAGGCGGCAAACGAAGGCCAAAAGACAAGGCAGGGGAATCATCGGCCATCTCCTCTCCAGCCACGAAGTAGAGCCGGCACTGCTTCCAGTGGCGCAGCGAATAGCAGTTGTACATTTGGCTGCGAATTAGGCAAGCAGCTTCCGCAACTGAAAATGAAACTTGCCAAGTTTGCCACCGTAATTACCGGCGCTGATGGCGATGACGTTCTCGCCGGCGGCAGCGCGGATTGCAGCGGCCATTGCAGCACCGACGGCTGCTTCGCTTTCACCGTCGACAACCACTTCGTACGCGGCGTTCGCTTCGGGATGTAACTTGCATTCGACGCGGCCGCGGAGCGTCGGGCAATAGGCATCGGCCGTCGAAGCCTTCAAGCCTTTGTAGCGAGAGCCCACTTTGCTTCCCGAACGAGCCACGCCGCCGGGGAAGGGAGCAATCACACCCGGCATCGCAGCGACGGTTTCCGCGGCTCGACGGGCTGCCGCGAGCGCCACAATCTGGTCGTTCGATTGCAAAATGATGTTACCGCCTGCCACGCCACGCTCGACACCTAGTACATCTTCGATGACAAACTCGCCGTCCATCACCGGAATTCGCCAATAGCGGCGGCTCCCCAGTTTTTTGCTCTTTTGATAGCCATCGCCGAAAAAGCGAATATGCTTGCCCAGCGGAATCTTCGTTTCGCTGTTGGGCAGGCCGTTAAAAACCGCGGTCGAGGGACAGGTCATCAAGCACTGACCGGCCCGGTTGGGAATCGACTTGGCCAAGGCGTCGGTCGAAAATCCAAATACCAGCACGCTCGCGCCAATTCGGCCGTCGGGCGTTTCTTCGTGCTTCCAAAACCGTTCGATGCCAATTTCGGCGTCACAGGCGATTACGCTTGCGCTATAACCGCAAAACTCGCGGAGCGCCGCATCGAGCCAATAGCCGTCTGCCGCTGTGATGATCAGCCGGCAAAAGCGCATGCCGAAGGCTTCGGCAAAAGTATCGTCAATCCAGGTGGGGCCGATTTGCACGGATGTCGCTTGTTGGGGAGTCGGGATTCCGGGGGCAGGAGTCGGACGATTGTCGACTCCGTGGAATAAGTGGCTAATTCCGATTCGAAGGTAACGTATCTCAAGTCGAAGGGCCATAGGAAGGATAAAATGCGATAAAATGCGAGCTAAATCTGTATTTTTACAGCCGACTCCCGAGTCATTACTCCCGATCACGGCCCCAGTCCCGTTATCGCAACTCCCTCAGCCTTGCCACTGATCGATTTTGCACGATAATTCAAGGACGCGGGCTACGTCGGCCGGCTGGGCAGAGGAAGCTGCAGATTCACCCCTTCAGATAGGGCGGCACCGCGATGGCGGAAGAATTTGATCCGTATCGCAAATGGCTGGGCATCCCCCTTAAGGATCAACCGCCCCATCATTACCGTCTGTTGGGCATCGCCACATTTGAAGACGATCCCGATGTGATCGAGAACGCCGCGTCACGGCAGATGACGCACGTTCGCACATTTCAAGCGGGAAAGCACGGCCCCATTTCGCAACGGATTCTAAACGAGTTAACGGCCGCGAAGCTCTGTTTGCTGCAACCCGACAAGAAGCAAGTCTACGATGCCGCCTTGCGAAAATTGCTGGCCGCCGCCGGGCAATTGTCATCGTCTGGCGTAATGGATGCGGCCGTTGAAGAGGTCGAGAGTTATCCGCCGCCCCCCCCGACCGATTTTCGCTCAGCAGAAGGGCGATGGCGAACCAGCCAAGACGCCGCACCGGAATTTCCGACGGTTGGTGTCGCTCCGGTGCCGATTCCGATGCCTGCACCTCCTCCGGTTGGCACATCGTCATTGTCCGGCGCGCAGAAAATTCGCCGCACGGGCTATATCGCAGGCAGCAGTGGCCGTGGCCGTAAGTCAAGCTCTACGATGCCGATGTTGCTCATCATAGGTTCTGTTGCATTGCTCGCGCTCGGAGGCATTGTTGCGGTGCTGATGTCAATGAACCAACAGTCGGCCACAAATCCGCCGAAACAACCGTTGGCACATGAAAAGCATGCCCACGAAAAACCCAATCCCAAACGACCGACTCCGCCAAGCACCCCCTTTACAGTGGGGGCCAACAATCGCCCATCCCGTCCGCAACCGAATCGCGCTACACCGATTGTTGGCAATCCAATGAACGTTGGCACGGACCCGGCGAACTCTACTGCTGACCAAAACCCACGTGAGTTTCTCACCAAGGCCCGCCAGTCGCTTGAGCACCGCAACGACAGTGACTTTCGTTATCAAATCAGTCAGGCAGAGTATTTGGTCGCGCAGCAAAAGCCTGCTGATGCAGACGCGCTGAAAGCCGAAGAACAACACCTGCGAGACGTCGAAAAGTTGCTGAACAATTTCTGGCAAGCGGTGCGTGAAGGGGCTGACAAAAAGATCCCTAAAGGCGAGAAGATTTCCTTTAAGCGACACGACCTGGAAATTATCGCGCGAGAGGGCGATCAGCTAACGTACAAGTTCGATGGCGTGGAGCATGTGACAAGCATCAAAAAGCTTCCGCCACGTGTAGCGATGTACATGGCCCTGCGAGTCTTCGGCCAGGAAAATCTCGATGGCAAGATTGCGATTGTTGTCTTTCAACTGATCGATGCTGAAGCTGCCCGCGACACCAGCTGCCAGCGCTTGTCCGGCCGATTGTTGGAGGATATCGAACAAGCGGGCGTGAGCGAAAATCCCGTCCTGCAGCGCGAACGGGGCAAAGCGACGAAGGCACCGGAGAACAAAGAGGAAGAACTCAGTGGACCGCTGATCATCGGTAGTGTTGCGCCCGAAAAGTCGCCCGACAAACCCTTCGAACCGAACCTTGGTGCAGCTGTTGCAGGTGAACCAAAGCAACTCGATCCCATGCTCGTGAAGGACGCCCGCGAGAAGTTTGACAAGGAAATCCGGCCGAGGATGCTACAAGCCACTGAAGATCTCGCAGTTGCGAAAACGCTGCTGGCGGACTTTAAGACGGAACTGGAGAAGGCGGAAACTGCAGAGTTCAAAGTAAAGTTGCTGAAAGAAGGTGTGATCGATCTCGCGGCCCGGGTGGGTGATTTAGAACGAATCGCGGCGGCAGCCGATGAAGTTTCCAAACTCAGCGGCGAGAAATCGATTGACGTTCAGTTGCAAGGCCTGCGGCAGCTCAATTTTGAAGATCCCGAGGTTGTCAAAGCGTTGCTCGAGCACGCACAAACCTTGGCCGGTAAAGTGCAAGCCAACGGTGATCTCTTTCAAGCTGCCGAATTGCTGACGATTGCTAAGCGAGCGGCGGAAAAAGCCAAGCTCATGAACGAAGTTCAAACTTTGCAGTTTCTGCTCGATGCTGTTGAAAAGTTGCGAGCTGAAAAGAATTAGCCCTGCTTACTCGCAGCAGCGAGTTACCATTCTCTCACGGAAATTTCATGGCCCGCCAAGCTTCTCCAGCCCGTTTGCTGTTGAAGTCGCTCGGTCAGGCTGCCACGCCAATTTACCTCGTAAACGCGCGTCGGCAGCTGCAGTATGCGAATGAGGCGTGCTGCGCTTGGCTCGGCAAAAAGCTTACCGAACTCACCGGTCTGCGTTGCGATTACAGTGCAACCAGTGTGCGCGACGGTCAACCGCTCGCGACGAACGCGCTTGGCCCGCCTCCTGAGGCGTTTGCCGAAGCGGTTTCACATGGTGAAATCTGCGGCGGACCGGAACATGGTCCAGGTGAGGTCCGCACTGCGACATTTCACCTGCTCGGCAGCGGCGTACTTGTCGTTGTCGGTGCTTCAGTGACAACCACCGTGAGCAGAGGAGCCGACGGGAGTGTCGAGCCACGCCTTGATCATCTGCAGCTCTTGCAACTCCGTTGCGAGCTTGACTCGAGTTTGCTGCTGGGGCCTTTGATCGGTCAAAGTCACGCCATTCGCAGGTTGCGCGAGCAAGTCAAAGTTGTCCAGCATGCCAATGTTCGCGCCATGTTAATTGGCCCGGCAGGAAGTGGCCGTCGCCAATTGGCCCGCGCGATTCACTACTCGGGCGATTTCAGCCAAATCGGTCCGCTAGCGCCGGTGGATTGTCCGGTGATGGATGCCGAACTGATGCAGCTGACACTAACCCGTTTTTTGCGGCAGCGCGAAGGGACGACCTTTCGCCGGCCACCCGCGTTGTTGCTGACCGATGTCGATCAACTGCGGCCCGATGCGCAGCAAGAACTCGCAGGCTTCTTGCTGCTGCCTGGCGTCGAACTGCAGACAATTTCAACAGCAACTCGCTCGCTGCATCGCTTGGCCGCCCGCGGGCGATTTCGGCAAGATCTGGCCTTTGCGCTCAGCACGTTCACACTCACCGTGCCCCCACTCAGCAAGCGGCTGGAGGACGTGCCGCTCCTCGCTCAGTATTTTCTGGAACAACACAATGGTCGCGGCGGCGTGTTGCAACACAGCGGCTTTGCACAGGATGCGCTCGAACTGCTGCTGCTCTATCCCTGGCCCGGCAACGTCGATGAATTATCAGAGACCGTGAAGCAAGCCTGCACCGCGGCCAAAGGGACCGTGATTGGTGCGGATGATTTACCCGAACGCTTGCACCACGGCCGCGAAGCGCTACTACATCAAAGTCCAGCCGAACCGTCAATCAAACTTGGCGAGTTTTTAGCAGAAGTGGAAAAAGAACTGCTGCAGCGAGCACTCCGCAAATCGGGTGGCAACAAGAGTAAAGCTGCCGAACTGCTCGGACTGAATCGTGCTCGCTTGATTCGCCGGCTAGTACAACTCGGCTTGATGCAACCACCGAAACGCGAAGAAGAGTCGGTTGTCTTCGAACCACTGCAACCGGATGGCAACTAGTTTTAGTCCCGGTTTCAGCCGGTTTTCGGCCTCCACGCGGCCGCCGGCTGAAGCCGGGACTCCAACGCGAGTCCCCGGAACCATTGATGGAAATGTACATTTGTGTACAATCGGATCCTGGCGAGCTGGCGAGATTTCCGAACACGAATCGATGCACAATCGTTCTGAATACTTGAATTGCTGCCAAAAACCGGATGATGCCAACCTATCTGCCGGTGCTGAACTATTTTCTTGGTGGGTGTGACCGACATCACGTGTCGTGATCATGCCAACCACCTGGCAATGAAGTGCCGTGCACCTGTTATCACTCGTGACTAAACCGGTGATCGCCAGGAAATCGAATGGTTATCACTGTTATCAAGAAACCGATCTGACTTGGCGTAAGACGCTGTCGCCATGAACTTTACATGCCATTCGGTGATCGTCAAGAGTGTTATCAGATCGCCCAGCGAATGCTGGGTTTGAAGTTGTCCTCCGGCTTTTCGCCTCCTGCCGCAGATGGGTGTTGCCAGCTAAAATCAACGTCCGCCTGAAAGTTGCTCACCTAGCGAGATAACCATGTTCAATCGCCTCCGCCCCTCTGTTTTCGCTCTGATGTTCGCCGCTGTGGCCGTCGCCACGAACGCCCAGGAAAAGGTGACTGTCGGCATCTCTAAAACCAAACCCGCGACCGGCCGGTTTGTTGAGACACCGCTGGGCTACATGGTTCCCTATGAAACGCAGATCCCCGGCACCGCGGTGTCCTACAAGATGCAGCCCATTCCCGGCGGCAAGGTGAAGGTTGGCAGCCCTGACGGCGAGCAAGGTCGGCAGCCTGATGAAGGTCCACAGTTTGAAGTCACGATCGAGCCCTTCTGGATGGCCGAGCATGAAGTGACCTGGGCGGAATACAAGATCTACATGGCGATTCATGATCAGCTGAAGTCGCTCTACATGAACAAGCACCGCGCGGTGCCCGATGCCGATCATGAGTTGATTGTGACGGCTCCTTCGAACCTGTACGAACCGACGTTTACGTTCATCAAAGGCGCCGATCCGCAACAGCCCGCAGTGACCATGAGTCAATTTGCGGCAAAGCAATACACCAAGTGGCTTAGCGGCATTTCGGGCCAGTTCCTCCGCTTGCCCAGCGAAGCCGAATGGGAATATGCCTGCCGCGCGGGAACAACGACTGCGTACTCTTTTGGCGACGATCCGAAACTCTTGGGGGATTATGCCTGGTACTTTGAAAACAGCGGCGAAAAGATGAATCACGTCGCCAAGAAAAAGCCGAATCCTTGGGGCCTGTACGATATGCATGGCAATGTCGGCGAATGGGTGCTCGACGAGTATTTGACCGAAGGTTACAAGGCCCACGCCGGCAAAACATTGACCACCGCGGACGCAATCGCCTGGCCAACAAAACTGTTTCCGCGTGTGATCAAAGGGGGCGGCTGGGATGACGATGCTGACAAGTGCCGCACGGCAGCGCGACAGGCTTCGAATGACGATGCCTGGCGGAGCCGTGATCCGAACTTTCCGCAGAGCCCTTGGTGGCTGACGGAAGAGCCCGCGCTCAGCGTTGGTTTTCGCCCAATTCGGCCGCTCACCGCTCCGAAAACGATCGCCGAGAAGAACAAGTTCTGGCAAGCCGATTTGGAAGACGTGAAGTCAATCGTCAAGTCGCGCATCGATGAAGAAGGCCGCGGTGCCCGGGCGATTGCCGATGAAACACTGCCGATGGATTTGAAAAAGCTCGACGCGCCGAAGTAAGTCGCAGCGGCTGTTGTTTGCCCTTGCTCGCCAACTTGAGTTTGCATCCCGAGTTTGACACCCAAGGTTTTCCACAATGGCCCGCAATGAACAACTGATTCGGCAGCACAAGTTGTTGCAAATCCTCGAAGCGTATCGCTTCGGCCGCACCATCGAAGAATTGCGCGACGAACTCGTCAATACGTTGGGCCTCGGCACGTTGCATGTTCGCACGATTCACCGTGACTTGCTCGCGCTGCAAGCCGCCGGCGTTGATGTCGATGTACATGAACTGCAAGATCGCAAGGTGTGGAAGTTTGGCAACCGGGCCCGCTCGGCGGTGAAAATCACCGCTAGCGCGACGGAGCTGATTGCGCTGTCGATGAGCCGCGACCTGCTCTATCCGCTCGCAGGAACGCCGTTCTGGCAAGGGATCGAATCGTTCTGGTCCAAACTGCAAGACGAACTGCCGCCCGGCGTGCGGAAGCATTATCAAGAGTATCGCCAAACGTTGTACGTCCGCGGAATGCCGGCCAAGTCGTATCAAAAACAGCATGGGATGCTTTCGACCTTGCATCGCGCGATCCTCGAGCATCGCGTCGTCGCAATCGAATACCAACCGCCGGGCAAGGACGTGCAGAAGCGGCAGATCGAGCCATACGCCGTCGTGTTTTACAACTCTAGCCTGTACATTCTCGCCGCCGCCCATGAAATTCCCGTCGGTGAGGATCGCATTCGTCATCTAAAACTCGACCGCTTTATCAGCACCGATGATGTGAACGAGTGGTTCAAAGTGCCGGCCGATTTCGATCTTGAACAGCATCTCGGTCAAGGGACCGGCATTTTCTCCGGCGGCAAGCCGCGCGATTTTCGCATTCGCATCACCGCCCGCGGCGCTCGTTGGGTAACAGAGGATCCTTGGCATCCCGATCAACAAGTCGAAACATTGCCGAATGGCAGCATCGTGCTGACGGTGAAGGCTGCGCACGAACTTGAGATCATTCCACGAGTCCTCGCGCTCGGCTGCGAAGCGGAACTACTGTCGCCGGATTCGAGCCGCAAAAAGTTAGCAGCGGTGCTGAAGCAGGCAGCGGATCAATACACGTAGTTCCGCATTCCGTTCTTACGACAGAAACATCGTCCTGTCACCATTCACGAAAACCAATCGTGCGGTAACGGTATTTCGCGGAACGTTATACAACCGGGCAACAGCATCGCAGTATGCGGCCAATTGCGGTCGATAAAGCTCGACTCGCTGCTCGAATGCACTAGCCAGGCTGATGTCATCGGTCTTGAAATCGATCACCTGTGCGCCGATCGGCTTTCCCTGCAGCCGTTGAATCACGAGTCGATCGATGGCTCCTGTGATCAACCGCTCGCGATCGCGCAGCGCAAACGTGCGCTCACGATGCACGTCGAAGTCGCAATACGCCAGTTGCTGCTGACGGTCGGACTGCTCCTGAATGAGCTGTTGACGGTACAAATTGCGGGCGAAGACTTGCTGCAACGCTGGTTTCTGCAGCATGACATAAAAACGCTTCACCGCTTCATCGCGATCGAAGTTCGCATCGGTGACATCTTGCAACGTTTGCTGCATGATCTTCCGCAACGTCTTCTCATCAGGCAGTCCCGTCTCCTGCCATTCGATCTTCTCCAGCCATAAATGCATCAGCGTGCCATGCCGCAGCGCGGTGGACGACTGACGAAAAACTTCGGCAAGCCGCACGCGATTGCCGCCTTCCAATTGCGATGGAGCCACGCGTTCCAATCGGCGGGGCAATTTGCTTTTAACTGACAGCTGAATCGGCGCAGTGCTCGCAACTGCCTTAGACGTCTCGACGAACTCATTGCCAGCGGCTTGCTTCCAACTCTGATACCAATCGGGCTGCCCGTGTTCGAACAGTATCTGTCCGCCCAGAGCAGGCTTTTCCAGCGCGAGCGTCGCGCGGAGCAAACCTGCCGATGTCTTCGGCGGTTTCTTTTCGCTCGGTTTGCTCGGCTCGAGAATCATGTGCAGCGCGTGCACCGCGCGGGTTAGTGCGACATACAACACGCAGAGCGCTTCATCGACTTTCTGGCGAGTGTTGGCTTCGAACAGACTCTGAAACTCGGGCGGCAGGAACTGGCGCAGCGCTTCATTGGCATAACGACAAACGACGTTGACGGGCTGCGCAGGACCGCTTCGTCCTGTGACAAAGGAATCGGGCTGCCCCGCGATCGTTCCACTCAGTTCCGGCAACACTACAATGTCGAACTGCAAACCTTTCGATTGGTGAATGGTCATCACGCGAATTTGTGCGGCCTGCGGATCAGCAACTTTCTCAGCGGTTACGAGTTTCACAAAGTCAACGGCGCGAAGAGTGCTGCGAGGCTGATAAGCAAAAGCGAGTTCAATCAACTGCTGCAGCCTCGCTAGATCACGGCGATCGCAATGCGGCGCGAGCCACCACGACCAACGATAGATCACGGGGCCGTAGCCCTCTTCGAGCAGTTCGTGCCGAATCCGCTGCGCAACTGCCGCGGCCTGTTCGTGGTAGCACGGCCAGGTCAATCCCAGTTGCTCGGCGAGTGGGCTCTTCGCCACGTGAAACCGGCACACTGTGTTGCCGGGATGATCGGCAAACTCGAGCAGCGACATCAGCAGCCCCACCGCCGGCGAGTCGAGCAGCGGATTGCCGCCTTCTTCGCTCGCCGGCACATCCAGCTTGCGAAGGAGGTAAATCAACTCGGCGACCATCGCATTCGAACGAACCAGCACGCCCACGGTGCAACCAGGCGCTTGTTGGGCCAGCTCGGCAATCCGCTGCGCAACGAAGGGCGTGTGATGATCGGATTTGTCGTCGTCGCGTTCTGCTGCAGGGGATGTTTCCAGTGTGACGTATCCCTGGAGTTCCTTCCGCGCCGTCGTGTGCGCGGGAAATGCTTTTTGCCAGGCGAGGACCGCGGCTTCGTATTTATCAAGTGACGGATGCTGCGTGAGATTCTGAAATACCTTGTTGACAACGTCGATAATCGGCTGCGCGGAGCGACGACTTTCGACAAGCTGATCTCGCTGCAAACCCGTCAGTTCCTGTTCGAGCGCGCCGAAGATTTCCGCGAGCCCGCCACGCCAACCGTAAATCGCTTGTTTGACGTCACCGACGCAAAACAGCGACGTGCCGGTCGGCTGCTTGGTGATTGCCTGAGCCAGCGGCCGCAGCACTTGCCATTGCGTGAGTGACGTGTCTTGAAATTCATCGAGCAGCAGATGCGACATGCGTCCGCCGAGGCGAAACGCCAGCCGCTCGTTGCTGCTGCGTTCGATGCGCGAGAGCGCGATCGTAACATCGTCGAAGCGCAGTAACCGGCGCTCTTGCTTCAGGTGCTGAAATTCCGTGTCGAAATGTTTGAGGAGCTTGTAGGTCGCTTCGTTTTGGGCCGCAAGCCGTTTTAGCAACACGCTCCGCGCGTGATCGAGCAACGCGTGATAAACCCGCACGACATCATCGGGAAACACCCAGGAATAATACTTCTCCGCGCCGGTTAGAATGCGCGCCCCGATTCCATTGTCGATAAAGGATTCCCAATCACCACTTGCTGCGTTGAGAATGTCACCCTGCCACGCCTTCACGATGTTTTTGTGGCTCGGCATGGTCAACTTTTGCAGCTCGGCGAGCGTGGCTTCGAGCTGGTCCTCCGTGAGGGCCGGTGTATGGGATAAACGCTTCCAAGCGTCGGCGTCGGTCTGCGTGAAAAGGTTGTAGAGGTCAGCAACCGTGGCCGCGATCACCTGACTCACTCCGCGCTGCGTTTCACCCTTCGTCAGCAAGTGCAGCAGTGCGAGCAAATCGGGCAACTGTTCGCGCTCCAGCACCCGCTCGATGGCTTCGGCTTGCAGATCGGCATCTTCCTGTGTTTCGCCGATCCGCCAGCCAGCTGGCAAACCAAGTTCCAACGCAAAGGCACTCGCGAGTTGCGCGAAATGGCTATCAAGCGTACCAATTCGCAAGCGATGTTGGTTGGCGAGTGTGGTGAGCAGCAGCTCGCGCGCTTGCTTTTGATCGAAGCCGCGAATTTTCAGAGCGTTGGCTAGTTTTTCGGCCGCCTTGCGATCGGTAGCGGCTTCTGCCAGGCGATGTAACACGCGATCAAAAATTTCACCCGCAGCTTTGCGCGTGAAGGTCGTTGCCAGCACTTTTTCCGGCGGCACACCTGCGGCCAGCAGATTGAGATAACGATTCGACAGCTGATAGGTCTTGCCCGTGCCCGCCGAGGCTCGAATGAGCAAGTGCGGGAAAGAATCGAGCTCCAGCGGCAACATTTTTTGGGCAACTGCAGCCATTACGTTTCCTCCGAGATCGTCAGGCCCTCGTTAGCAGTTGCCGCGCTGCGGCCAAGTGCGAGATCCTGGCAGATGGCCGAGAATTCGTCTTCGTAGGCAGGTTCGTCGTTCGGCGGCCAGAATGTGCCCGTGCGGAGCGAACGTACGACATAGCGGGCACGTTCGTCAGCATCTTCCAATTCCGCTGCTGACCAATTTGCCATACGATCGCCGGTGGCGGCAAGATCTTTCGGCAGGGTAATGTAGCCCAATTCAACGCCGTTCTCTCGGACATCGCCGATGGGAAGCGTATCCAACAAACTGCGATACAAATGCCGATACAAGGGTAATTGCAGATCGACCCATTCGCCGCGCAAGCGATGCACTTGCTCAGGCGGCTTGGCGGAATCGCCCGTTTTATAGTCGAGAATGGCGAGCGTTCGCTCTCGTGGATGATAATCAATGCGATCGATGCGCCCACGAAGGCCGATCGGCTGGTCATCGACGCTCCACGACACGAGCAACTGCTCCCCGAAATCTTCGCTGTAGACAATTTGCCAACCAGCACCGGCCCGTTGCGCTTGCCAATCGGCAAACGCGCGCAAACGGAGGCGAGCTTGCTCGATCTGCACTCGGACTGCCGCCCGCGCGTGTCGCGGCCGGCAACGCTCGGCGGCAACCGCATCGAGACGATCATCGAAATACTTACGCAGTTTTTTGGAATCACTGCTGCTGCGGACTTTTTTCTCGCGGCCGAACTCTTGCAACACATCGTGAATCAAATTGCCAAACGCGAGCGCATCAAGTTCCGCAGCCTGATCACCATGTGGCTGCAGTCGCAAAACGTGCCCCAGGTAAAAACGATATGGACAAGCGAGATATGCTTTGAATTGAGTGACTGTGATCTTCTCGAGAATTTCGTTGACGCGGTTGCCCCAATCCTGCGGCAGCGGTTGCGGGATGGGGAGGTTTGATTGTGCTGGAATCTTGCCTCGCGCCAGCAAATTGGGCCGCGGCGACGTCGGTAGTGGGGGCGAAAACCAATGGAGTGCGCGCTGGGCCACAACATCCGGATTGCCGGTGAATAGTAAGCGGCTTGGAGCGAGGGGATCGTGATTGGTATCGCGGCGGGCTGCAATGAGCTTGAGCTCGTGCCGCGAATTGGCAAGAACATGTAGCGCGTAGGCATCTCGAGCGTAGCGACGATGGTAATTTTGCAAGCCAAGCTCACGGCGCATCGCGTCGGGTAAAAAGGCATCAACGCGCGGCGAATTCGGTACAAAACCTTCATTCACCGTCGTGACAACGAGCGCCGGTGCATCGTCAAGCGGCAGTTCCAGCCAACCAAGAATCTCGATGGCGTTGTTGTCAGCGAGCGGTGCGATGGCAGTGTTTTCGAGTGGTTGCAGTGCTAAATCGACTGCATCAACGAGCGTGAGCGTTGGTTGTAATGAATCAGGAAGTTCCGCGAGGTTCAGCAGAGAATCCTGCACTGCTTCCAGGCATTTCAGTAAGTAACGGCCGGACGATTCGAATTTGTCAACAACTAGTTCACCGTAAATGGTCTTGAGTAGCTGCTGGGCATGCTGCATCCAAACGCCAACCGGCTGCGGAACAGTCGGCCAGGTCGTGAAGAGCATTTCGAGTGTCGAAACTAGCGTGAATATGTTGCGCGCGGCTTCGTCTTGTTCCTGGCTAAGTTCCAGATCGGAACCATCGAGCCAACTCGACAACCGCGACTCATAATGCAAGTCGAGCGTCGTCAGCAGGTCCTTGCTAAGCGTTTTGTTCAGCTTCGGCAACTCGCGCTGCAACCAGTCGTAAATGTCCGGATGGCGGACGCAGGCAGCCAGATCGGCGAAACGCCGGCGTTCGGCATAACGCGTCACGACTTCCAGCAACCGATACGGGGCCGATTCCGCAACTCGTTTTCCCTCGACCCAGCGTGACGTGAGGCAGTGTTGCGCAATTTCACGCTGCAGCTGCGGCACAAGAGCTTCGTCCGCGACGCCAACGATGATTTCATCGGCAGCAAACTTGCCGTTAAGATCACGCAGCCAGTCGATAACCGCGCCGGCTTGTTCCGCGGGGCCGTCGACACGTTCCATTTGTTCTTCGCTCAGCCGGAGCGGCAACTGTTGCCAGGATTCCGGAATCAAACAGCCATAATCATCGAATCGATGCGCTTGCTCCTCGGGAGCGACAACCAGTGCCGTGACGCGCGACGCAACGAGGTCGAGCATGCGGCGGAGCGCGGTGTTGGCATCGACCATCCCGAGCAGAATGATATCGCAATCGGTCTTTGGTTCCTGCTTTTGGATGGCAACGAGCCGAGCGGTTTGCGCATCCCATAAGTGGAGCACATCGAGCTGATCGAGATAGGAGCGTTGCAATTTGGCCAGCGTTTGCCAGCGATCGGTTTCGGTAAATCCTTCCCAGCGCGGAGAACGCTTCAACACTTCGTTGAAATCGATCGCGTCTGCGGCAAACTCCGCGTGTTGCTTGCGAAACATTTCGGCCAGTTCCAGCCAGCGGAGCGGATCGTCGGCCCGCGGAGGATGCGGAACCAGTGGCCGCAATAGAGCTGCCGGCATTTGCTGCAACGCTCTCAGCCAGGTCAATTGCTGCACAAGCAACGAGGCCAGTGGCCGCTGCGGTTCGTACAGAAATTCGGGCAGTTGGCCTTCCGTGACGATTTGGGGCGGAGTGAGCAGCAGCTTCTGTTTTTCGGCTTGCTGAACGAGCAACTCAAGCAGGCGGCGTCCGGCGCGCGAGCCGGGGATGACAATGATCACTCCCGACAAATCGCATTCGCTATCGAGAACATAACGGCGCAGTAAGTAATCCGTCGCGGAGACAAGTGCCGCGCGCTTCCAGCCGAGAAAAGTACGCTGAATCCCCATCCTGGTTTCAATCCGTTTTCCGAATCATTTCGCCCGTGGCGCATCGGTCCAACCGCGAGACACAATGCCTACCTTGCGCATTATCGCGGATGGTGTTGACAACTTAGGTCCAGGTGGACCAAAAATCTTCAAGATTTTCCCGCTAGTCTTCAGGACTTTCCGGTTGGCGGAACCACCGTCGTGGCAGCGGCGATTTGAGCGACGGAAGTTGCGGGGTGGGCGCCGTCGCTGGTTTGTCGGTGGAGATAAATCCCCTGAAGCATCATGTTGAAGGTCATAAAGAATGAGACTTCGAGCGGAGCCCAGTAGGGCGTGAGAGCAAAAACAATCGCCAGGCAAAACATGACGCTGGCGATGACGTAATAGAAACCAGCCTCCACCGCATGCGACAAGAAACTTAACCCGGCCGCCCCGCCCCAAACGCTGTAGATCATCAAACGCAAATCGGGCTGGTCAGTAGGAACGGCGATCAATACCGCCGCCAGCAAAATCGCCATGCAAATTGCATGGCCGATCCAGGTGGTCAGAAAGTGTTTGCGTTGCCAACTGGGAATCAATCGCAACGTGGGAGTGCCTACAAAGATCAGCAGCGGCAACATCACGAACAGCATGATCGAAGTCGTCGCAATCATGCCATTCGCGTAATACGGCGTGCCTTGGAGTGCAGCGAAAGCGATAACGTGCGTCGCGAGCGGCAACGGACAAAAAACCAACATCCACTTCGCAAAACCGCGAATGCGTTCATCAAAGCCTTGATGGCTGATCGAGCGAGCAACTTGATCGAGGATGCTGAGGGATTGCGCACTAATAGGCTCGCCTTGCAAATAGGCATGCAAATCATGTGCAAGCGCTGCAGCAGTGGGATAGCGATTGACCGGCTTTTTTTCCAAACATTTGAGGCAAATGATTTCTAAGTCGCGTGGAACCTTAGGCTGCACTAGTCGCGGCGGCAACGGATCTTGCTCGCGGACTTGCTGAATCGTCGCGATCACCGAATCGGCTTTGAACGGCGGCCGACCGGTCAGCATTTCGTACAGAATCACGCCAAGCGCGTAGACATCCGTGGCTGGGCCGATTTCCGCCGCATTGCCAGCCGCTTGTTCTGGCGACATGTAAGTGGGCGAGCCGATGATCGCGCCGGTCATCGTGTGCGCGAGATTCCCCTCGGCGTGCTTCGCCAGGCCAAAGTCAGCGATCTTCGGTGTTCCATCGGCATGAATCAACACGTTGCCCGGCTTCAAATCGCGATGCACGATGCCGCGATCATGCGCATGTTGAATTCCCTTGGCAAGCGCAAAAACAAGATCAGCTGCGCGCCGCGGCGGCAACGGTGTGCCCTCGATTTGCTGAGCCAGACTACCGGCGGGAACGAATTCGAGCGTGAGATACGGGCATGAGTTCTGCTCGCCGATTTCGAAAATCTGCACAATGTTCGGATGAGCGAGACGGGCAACCGCTTCCGCTTCGGACCGAAAGCGTTTGAGCTCCTGGGGACTCGCA
This sequence comes from uncultured Pirellulaceae bacterium, assembly GCA_964394305.1. Taxonomy (GTDB): domain Bacteria; phylum Planctomycetota; class Planctomycetia; order Pirellulales; family Pirellulaceae; genus Anatilimnocola. The sequence goes on along the minus strand of CAYMWL010000003.1, from coordinate 5,398 downwards.
TTGACACCTGAGAGAATCATTTTGATCGCGACAACGCGGTTTAATCCAATTTGTCGCGCTTTGTAGACCACGCCCATCCCCCCCTGGCCGATCAGCTCCAGGATTTCGTAGCCATCTAGCTGCGGCAACTTGCCCGGCGTGGGGCCGCCAGCGAAGCAGCCCGATTGATCGGGTGAAAGTTCGAGCGCCGCGAGCATCTTCTCACGGCGGGCAATGCGATCGCACAGCTGGGCGAGCAACTGTGGATTGTCGGAACAGAGTTTCTCGGGAGAAATCGAATCCCCGTTCGCGCGAAGTTCCTCCCATAACACGAGCAACTCCAGCACCGGATCGATTCCCGGCGGCGTGATGACGGTCGGCTGTGGTTTGGCATCATCCATCACAACCTCGCGATCTGGGTCAAACTGCCTGCCAACTGTTCCGTGGCGGCGACCCACAGATAACTGACTTTACGTGGATGAAGTTCCAGAATCCGCGCAATCTCGGCCTGCGGCAAACCTAAATAGTAATGCATCTCAAAGATGGTGCGCTCGGCCTCGGCAAGCGTTCCCACTTGGTTATGAAACTCTGTCCAAACGGCCAAGCGCGCACCATCGAGCGACATGTCGGCCGGTTCGCCGCGACTGGCCAGGGAATCGCTTGCGGGGAACAGAGTTTCATTCTGGTGCAACTGGCGTTGCCGTTCAGCCGCCATGTCGAGCAACACTTGCCGAATCTTATGCGCGGCGAGGCGAAAGAAATCAGCCACGGTCTGCGGATCGGTCTTTTGCAGGGCATGCATCAGCCGCAGCCAGGTCTCGTGAACCACACTATCGACATCGTGGCGACGCTGCAGGTTCGCAAACGAGCCCGACAGGATCTTGCCCGCCAAACGCCGTAATCGCCCACAGGCTTGTTCCAAAAACTCCCGTCGGGCCTGCTGATCTCCCGCCCGCAATCGGTCAAGCAATCGCTGAAGTTCCACCGTGACCGCGGAATCCATGCGATAATACCTGTCAGAAGATGTGCTGCTGCCTGAACTTAGAGCAATCTGAAAAAACTTTCCGGATTTCGTGTCCGAAGTGCCCTTGTAGACTGCTTAGCTACTAGAGGACTGAGCTTATTAGGAGCCGCGTGCTGCTGCAAGTCGCAAACTTGTGTTGCACGATCCATCATGACGCTGCGAACTTCGAACACTGCCATGCTAACGAAAACATTCATCGTAATCACTTCGATCGCCGCGCTCGGAGGTACTTCCGTCGGACTGTGGTTTCTTTGGAACCCGCGGACGAACGAACTGCGGCTGCCAGGCACCGTCGAGTCACAAGAAGTGCGACTCAGTTCCCGTACCGGTGGTCGAGTTGCCAAAGTTTACGTGGACGATGGCGCGGTACTGAACGCTGGCGACAAGGTCATTGAACTCGAAATGCCTGAGCTCGATGCGCAGCGCGATCAATTGGTGGCTCAGAAACAAGCTGCCGAAGCGGTGCTGCAGCGGCTGGTAGATGGCCCACGCAAACAAGAGATCGCCGCGGCGCAAGCGGCCGTCGACGCCGCCAAGGCCCGACTCGATTTGATGAACGCCGGTTTTCGTCCTGAAGAAACCGAACAGGTGGCTGGCGACCTTGCTGCTGCCCGCGCCGAAATGACAAATGCCCGCACCGACATGGATCGCGAACGTGAACTCCTCATGCGTAAAGCAACTAGCCAAGGCGCTTATGATGCAGCCGTAGCACGCTATGGACGGCTCCATGGCCAGGTGGCCGCGCTCGATGCCAAATTGCGGATGTACACGAAGGGGTATCGCGACCAGGAAAAAACCGAAGCCGCAGCGGAACTCGCTCGACTTCAAGCCAATCTGGATCTGTTGCACGCCGGAACCCGGGAAGAGGACAAAGCCGAAGCCCGCGCTCACGTTGCTCAACTCGACGGCAAACTCGCCGAGCTCGATGTCATGCGGGCTGAGCGGATGGTGATCGCGCCGGAAAAGTGCGTCGTGCAAACGGTGGCGGTACGGCCCGGCGACATCGCAGCAGCGAATCGGCCGGTGGTGCTCGTGTTGCGGGCGGACGACATGTGGGTGAAAGCTTACATCTCTGAGGTCGAACTGGGCCGGATCAAAGTCGGCCAAAAGGTGGACGTTACGATCGACACTTTCCCCAACAAGCGATTTGGCGGCGAAGTGATTTATATCTCGCCGCAAAGCGAATTTACGCCGCGGAATGTGCAGACCGTGGAGGAACGCCGCCATCAAGTCTTTGCCGTGAAGGTCCGCGTCGCTGATCCGCAGGGAGTGTTTAAGGCTGGCATGGCGGCGGATGTGTGGTTGGCAAAGTGATGCGTTCGTCGATGACACTGCAAAAGATTCTTACTCCCTTCCTCGGGTACTCACGGGGAGATGGAACCAGAAGAACTGAAAGCTCATTCAAAATGTCTACAAGCACTTCCAATCCCGTTATCGACGTGCGCGGCGTCACGCTCCGCTTCGGTACGTTCACCGCCGTCGATCGCGTCGATCTGCAGGTTCACGCCGGTGAAGTCTTCGGTCTGCTCGGACCGAACGGCTCCGGCAAAACGACACTCATTCGCGCGCTCTGCGGTTTGCTGCCACTGGCCGAAGGTTCGGCGACGGTACTTGGCCACGACGTAACCAGGCAAGCCGATCTAGTGCGGCAGTCGATCGGCTACATGTCGCAAAAGTTCTCGCTCTACGCCGATCTGACCGTCCAAGAAAACATGGACTTTTACTCGGGCATCTACGGCCTACGGAATTCACATGCCAAAGAACGACAGCGCGAACTGGTGGAACTCACGGGCCTGGGGCCCTACCTCACGCGCTGGGCAGGTAGACTCAGCGGCGGTTGGAAGCAACGCCTGGCTTTGGTCTGTGCGCTGTTGCACAAGCCCAAACTGGTTTTTCTCGACGAACCAACGGCTGGTGTCGATCCGGTGGCCCGTCGCGAACTGTGGGACCTGCTCTTTCAACTCGCCGCGCAAGGCATCACGTTGCTGGTTACGACGCATTACATGGACGAAGCCGAACGCTGCGGTCGCGTTGGCTATTTGCATCTGTCGAAGCTGCTCGTCATTGGCTCGCCGTCGGAACTCAAGCAACTGCCAGAAGTCACGCCCGCCGGTTTTCATCGCGTCGAAATCGTCGCGCCCGACATTGCCACTTTGCTGCATCGCCTGAAGACACGGGCCACCGTGCGTGAGGCCACGATCTTCGGCCAATCGATCCACGCGCTCGTCGACCAGGGCGACAACTTGCAAGATCTCGCTGCGCCGGACGTCAGTATCCGCCCCGCTGGCGCCAATCTGGAAGACGTTTTCGTCACGATCGCTCGCAATCGCACGCGAGAACTTGCCCAAGCTTCTTAATTTTGGCCTGCTTATCTGCTCAGGATTTCAATAGCCATGACTGGCGACACTTTTCTCCGTACCTTTTCAATCGCACGCAAAGAGATGTTGCACATCGTGCGCGATCCGCAGACGTTGTTCTTCACAATCTTCGTCCCCGTCATGGAACTTTTCATGCTCGGGTATGCGATCGATACCAATGTGCGGAACGTTCGCACCGTGGCCGTCGATCTGAACGGCACGCAGCAGAGCCGCGTCTTGCTGCAGCAGTTCGAAAACTCAGGCGACTTCAAGATCCTGCACAAGGTCTACACGATTCCCGAAGCCAGGCAGTTAATCGTCGCTGGCAAAGCCCGCGTGGCCATCGTCATTCCCGAAGATTACTCGCGCCGACTCGAAGCGGGGGAATCGTCGGACTTTCTCGTGCTCGTCGACGGCACGGAATCGAGCATCGCGGCCGAAGCGCTCAACGTCAGCAATGCCATCGCCCTGCGCGAATCGCTTGCTCGGCTCGTGCAAGACAAAATTCCGATCGAAGCCCGCCCGACGATTCTGTTCAATCCCGACACCCGCTCCGCGAACTTTTTCATTCCCGGCCTAATGGTGGTGATGTGCCAGATGATGTCGACGGTCCTCTCGGCCAATGCCATCGTCCGCGAAAAAGAACTCGGCACGCTGGAGCAACTCTACATGACTCCGGTCCGCCGCGGCGAACTGATCATCGGCAAGATGGGACCGTACATTCTGCTCACGCTGGCAGAGTTTTGCTTCATCGCGTTTCTGATGCGGGCGGTTTTCCAAGTGAAGATCGAGGGGCACTTCATGACGCTGATCATGATCACGTTTCCGTTCGTGCTCGCGAACCTAGGCATCGGTTTGTGGATTTCCACCAAGGCCGCTACCCGCGAAGCGGCGGGGCAGGTTGCGATGGGAACCTTCCTGCCGTCGATCTTCCTCTCGGGCTACGTCTTTCCGCTCGACTCGATGCCCTGGCCGCTGCCATATGTGGCCAACATGATTCCGACGACCTGGATGATCGATGCTTCGCGCAGCGTGATCCTCCGCGGCGGTGGATGGCAGGAATTGTGGCAGCACGCCATCGTGCTCTGGTGCATGGCCATCGCCGCGGTGATCTTTGGCACGCTGCAGATGAAGAAGCGGTTGTAAAAAGCAGGATTCCTTGTCGCAGTCGCGGGACGCCGTATGATTCCAACATCCACGAGATTGTGGATCACATATCGCCAGTGAAAATCGTTCGGAGTTTTGTCATGCCTGTCCGTGAATTCTACGTGCATATTGTTGAGTCACCATCGCCGTCCGATCTGTTGGACGGGCGCACTGAGGGCAATACGCTCAAATCTTTCCTTGAATTAGCCGGAATTCCCTGCCAATACAATTTAGCGGTTGACCAGCCGCGGTTTACCGAATCTCTAACGGATCGCGTAAATGAGGCGATTGACCGGTTGAAGCTGCCTCCCGTTCTTCACTTCAGTTGCCACGGTAACGAAAATGGGATCCAATTGACGAGCCAGCGAGATGCTAACCAAATCATCAACTGGAAAGAATTGGCGAGCTTGATCAAGCCCATAAATGATGAAGTCGGCGGTGTTGGGGTTTGCATGTCGTCATGTGGGGGTTCTCACGGCAAAAAAATGGCACAGGTGTTGGCAGGAGAACAAGTGCCAATCGGCTGGATTGTGGGAACATCTAAAAACTTGAACTATGCCGATGGTGCAATTGCATTCGCCACCTTCTACCGAGGCTTTCAAAAGGGCTTGTCTGAGGATCAACTTATCGCTGCGATTCGAGCAGCTTCCGGCTTCGACGACTTCAGCATGAATTACGGGCACGTAGTCCAAAACGAGTATTCAAAAGGATTGATTCAAAAGATATTGGACGGAGCTCGCAGGCACCGGCGGCTTGCAAGGCAGATTGTCGATTCAAGTTCGTTGCTATCGTGACGGTCACCGTCACGCAAATCGGCCGTAAATACCGCCACTTTCACAGGAGGATTGCAAAGTCAGCTGATTCCAAGGAATTCTAAGCCGAGGCGGGGGTT